>JAFUCE010000170.1 GCA_017459805.1 Eggerthellaceae bacterium | reverse complement strand
GTACAACTCCGTCATTCTTTGCCACTAAGTCGCGAAATTTTGCATAATGCAGACGCAGGCACAGCGGCAGGACGCGCAGGGTGAAAAACTCACAGGTCCAACCAAAAAGTAATAGGTCGCCCATGGTGAAACAGTGAGCGCGAAAAACTCGCAGGTTGGCGCTAGTAAGATCGTTGAGAGCCCACAGGTCCAGCCAAAGTCAGTGAGCATTGAATCTGCTAAGCATAATAAGCCCGACTGGCGTGCGGGAGCGTACTACGTACGCGCAGTGGAGCACGGAGGGCTTAGGATGCCAGCAGATTCAAGCGCAACATCGAGTAGTTCCGCCGGCTGGCAAGCCGGCGGAACATAATCACGCATTTTTAAGAAAAATCGAACCCATGAGGTCGGCGGCGCGCTCGAAGGCGTCGCAGCAAGACTCAAGGCTACTGAGGATACGACTCCAAACCAACAAGCGGACGGGATTGTCGCACTCCTTCGTATGGAGGTCGCGAATGGCGTCGATATAAATCTGGTCAGCTTTTTCTTCGCATTCGTTGGCCTTCATGATGGCAACCCTAAATGCGTCATTGCTTTTGAAGGTAGAAAAAGGCCCGATAGCTTCCTGTAGGGCCTGGCAGCCTTCCTTGATAAGCTGGGCCAAGACCACCGCAGATTCGGGAATATGATGCACGTCGGTCATATAGAAGGACTGAATAACGCCTTCAATGCGGTCGACCACCGTGTCGATGGCATGGGTAAGATTGATAATGTCGTCGCGGTCAAGCGGCGTGATAAAGTCAACCGCAATGGCGTTGTAGTTGGAATGAGCAACTTCGTCAGCCTGAGCTTCAATGTCGTGAGCCACATCCATGACCTCACGCACTGCTTCAGCCGTCGTAAAGTTTTCAATGGTGTCGATAAGCAGTTCTGCTTCTTTTACCGCAAGCTCGATTTGTTGTGCGAAAGCGGAAAAATAGTCATGCTTTTGCTTGGCCATTCTTTTCCTTTCGTAAAGGGCTTGTAGTGTACGCCTCTATTGTACCTGTTATTCAGTACCGCCGATGTATTCAATTACGCGCTCACGTTCGGCTTTGATGGTAGTAAGTTCACCATGACCAGGACATACCAATACGTCGTCAGGCAGCTTTCCTAACTTACGCATGGAGGCGCGCATATCGTCCATATTTCCGCCTTCAAAGTCGGTGCGCCCGGTTGCCGCATGAAAGAGGGTGTCACCCGAAAAAAGAAGTGGCAGACCTTCAGCATTGGGGCCTTCCCCCGCCGCCAAGTAGTAGCAGCCACTCCCCTCCGTGTGCCCTGGCGTGTGGAGGAAAACCCACTTGCACGCCCCCACTTCAAAGCTGTCACCGTCGTGCAATTTCACGTCCACTGGGCAGCCTTCGGGACGCACCCCAAAAGGTGGCGTACGCGGATCTTCCACGTCAGGGCTGTCGATTTCAGAAGCATACACGGGAGCACCCGTAGCATCATGTAAGGCACGCAGGGCACCAATGTGGTCGTGATGGCGATGCGTAATAAAAATGGCAGAAACCTTGGCCTCCCCCGCCATTTCCAAAATGAGCTCCGCACTTTTTTCGGGGTCAACGATTATGACACCACCCGCGCCGTCATCTATGCAATACACGTTGTTGCTGATAGGCCCAAGCACGCGATAGCACACCTTGGTAGCACCGCGGTCTATGTATTGGAAATCGTTCGACACTGCTTCTCCTTTACCCTTTTAAGAACCTCGGGAATTGCGCCGTGGCCCTTACTCGTCCTTACTCGTCCTTGCACGTCCTTGCTCATCCTCGCTAGTGCTTTTTATGCTTAACAGCTTCGCCCGGCATCATGCGGTGTGCATCAAAGACACCTTCGATAGCCAGCAGCTTTTGCAGAATGGAATCGATAACCGAAACATCGCCCACCTGGAACAAGAAGCGCATTTCAACCATGTTGTCGCGATGCGCAACCGAAGAAGACGAAAGAACGTTGGCGCCCTCTTCACCCAAAACCGTTGCCACATCGCGCAAAAGGTTCATGCGATCAAGCGCCTCGATGATGATTTCAGCCTTGTATGAAGTCGAAAACGTAGGATCGTTTTCCCAGGACACATCGATAATTCGTTCAGGGTGGTCCATCAAACTTAGGGCATTCGGGCAGTCCGCACGATGGACGCTCACACCACGCCCGCGTGTAACAAAACCCACGATGTCGTCACCCGGCACCGGGTTGCAGCAGCGCGACAGGCGCACCAGCACACCATTGATGCCCTTAACCACCACGCCATTGGACGAATGCGCCTCATGCTTCTTGGGCGTCTTAACGCTCGTAAGCATGGGCGGCAGCTTGCCCGTTGAAAAGTCCGACTGCCCGGGTGCTGCCGCTTCAGCTTCGTTTCCGCGGTCCACCAACAGTTTGAGCAGGCGGTTTGCCACATGCTGTGCGCTTTCCTTGCCAGCACCAATCTGCACGAGCATGTCGTCGGAGTCCTTAAAGCCCATGCCTTCAGCAACCATTTTCAGGGCGCGCTGGTGCTGGGCACTTGAAATACCAAGGCCGTGCTTGCGCATTTCGCGCGTGAGTTTGTCATGCCCTGCCTGCAAGTCGTCCGAGCGCGACATCTTAGAAAAGTAGGCACGAATCTTGCTGCGGGCAGAAGGCGTGCGCACGGTGTTCAGCCACCCGCGCGACGGCGCCGCACTTTTTTGCGTCAGGATTTCCACGCGGTCGCCGTTTTGCAGTTCGTAGGTCAGGGGCACGATAACGCCGTTGACCTTCGCGCCAACGCAATGATGCCCCACTTCGGTATGGATGGCATAGGCAAAGTCCACCGGGTTGGAACCTGCACGCAGGCTCATGGCTTCGCCCTTGGGTGTAAAGACAAATACTTCCGTGGGCGCCAGATCGACCTTCAAGTCCTTCAAGAATTCGCGCGAGTCCTGGTTTTCATCCTGCCAGTCAACCATCTGGCGCAGCCAGGCAAGCTGACGGTCGAAGGCCGCATCGACCTTGCCCGTGCTGCCTTCCTTGTAGCGCCAATGCGCAGCCACACCGTATTCGCTCATGCGGTGCATTTCTTCGGTACGAATCTGCACTTCAAGCGGGCGGCCCGCTGGACCAATAACGGTCGTGTGCAAGCTTTGGTACATATTGAATTTCGGCATAGCGATATAGTCCTTGAAGCGCCCCGGCATGGGCTGCCACAGACTATGGACCGCGCCGAGTGCTGAATAGCAGTCGCCCACCGTGTCCACAATAATGCGCACGGCAATCAGGTCGTATATTTCAGAAAAGTCCTTACCGCGCGTTGTCATCTTGCGATAAATCGACCAGAGGTGTTTCGGGCGACCAGCAATCTGGGCCTTCACGCCAACCTGTTCCATTTCGCCATAAAGAATGTCGATAACATTGCCCAGGTATTCTTCGCGTTCAATGCGGCTTTCGGCCACCATGCGCGACACCTGGCGGAAGCGGTTGGGCTCCAGATAATAGAAGGACAGATCTTCCAGTTCCCACTTAATGGAACTGATACCCAAACGGTGCGCGATAGGTGCATAGATTTCCATGGTTTCGCGCGCCTTGAAAATGCGGCGGTCCTCACCCAGGGCAGACAGCGTACGCATGTTGTGCAAGCGGTCCGCCAGCTTAATAACCACCACGCGAATGTCTTTGTTCATGGCAACAAACATCTTGCGAATGGTCTGTGCTTGTTCGTCAGAAAGCGTGCCGACCTCGATACGCGTAATCTTGGTAACGCCGTCAACAAGAGAAGCCACATTTTCGTTAAAGGTCCTGGCGACTTCTTCAAGCGTGACGTCTGAATCTTCCACGGTATCATGCAAAATGGCTGCGCAAAGCGTTTCGACGTCCATATACAGGTCCGCCAAGATAATGGCAACCTCGATGGGGTGCGCGACAAAAGGTTCGCCGCTCTTGCGGCGCTGGTCGGCATGGGCGCGCTTCGCAAATTCGAAGGCTCGCGCAAGCATCTTTTCGTCGTCAGGCGAAAGGTAGGCCGAGGTAATGTTTTGCAGGTCAGCAAAGCGCTCATCAGGAGTTTTTTCGAGTGCAACCCGCTGGGCATCCGCTTCACCAATGCCTGCAAGGAAGTTATATTCTGCCACCGTGTCACCATGCGAAGAGGCAGACCCCTTCTGGTTTGCGTCCATGTGAGCAACGTGTTCGGCTGCGTGCTGAGCCCCCGCAACAGGGTCAAGCGGATAATTCGCAGCAAGCGCATCGTTCTTTTCTTCAAGGCTCATACACGCACCTCCCCTCAGGTCTCCTTTGTTTCGTCAGTAGGAAGAATAGGGGCAATAATGCGCTTATGCAAGGCGTCGGCGTTACTTGAGCGCATCCAGTTGCGGAAATCCTTGGATATTTCGATTTCGTTGAGGCCTTCGCGGTAACGCACGCTGTCGGTAAGTTCAACCTTGCTTTCTGTCTCGAGCATGCGAATGTTGCGCACTCGATCGGGCGCTTCACCAGGACGCGTTTCGATTAAGCCAAGCTCGCGGAACACCGTGACCGCGCACTCCACGCTCGTGGGGCTTACGGGGTGCTTGGCGTCACGTTCGCTGCAACGCTGCGCTACGTCGGCATTGCTTGCCGCAAAGGGCGCACCTGCCTGCGCAGCCTGGCTGCGGCGCAGTTCGCGATAAACCTGTGCAAGGGTGTCATGATCAGGCGTCGCTTCCTTGAGCACGCCTTCGTTTATTTGCGCATCGGCTTCGTCGAAAAGGGCATGCACTGTGGCCGCTTTACCATCGCGCCCAGCCCTGCCGCTCATCTGGTTAAACTCGACCTCGTTGAAAGGCATATGGTAGAGCACCACATGGCGAATATTGGGGATATTGACCCCTTCGCCAAAGGCTGATGTCGACACCAGCACGGCAAGCGTTCCCTTGCGGAACAGCTCTTCGACACGCTTGCGTTCGCGGCGTGAAAGCCCCGCATTGTAAAAACCGATAAGGGGAGCGATCTGGGGCACCTGTTCGCGCAGCTCGCGCGCAAGGGCCACCGAAGATGCCCGAGAATTAACGTAGATGACCGTCTTTTCACCCGCCGCAATAATACTGGCAAGGTATTGTTCGCGGCCTTTAAGGTTGCGCTGGTCGTCGAAGGTCATGTTGAGGCGCGTCGTGGCATCGAAAACGCGCTTGGTGGTCCTGAGGCTTGTTTCGATGCTTTCTGCCGCCGCCTTGTCCGCCGTCGCCGTAAGCGCCAGCACCACGGGGTTGCCCAAAAGCTCAAAGGCTTCGCCAAGCTTTGCATAGGCTGGGCGATTCCCTGCCTTGGCGCGCGCAATATGGTGGGCTTCGTCAACCACGGCAAAACGGATGCGGCCGCATTCTGCCAGTTCACGCGCGTGGAACGAAAGATATTCGGGCGTGCTGGCAATAATGTCTACGCTTCCGTCGGCAAGCCCCGCCATTATGCGGCGCCGCTCTTCGGGGCTCGATTCACCCGTCAGTACTTCAACCGAAAGCCCGAAGGGATCCAAGGCTTCGCGCAGGTGGAAGGCCTGGTCGGCAATCAGGGCGCGCAAGGGATACACAAACAAGCTGGCCTCGTTATGAGCCAAGGCCCGCATGGCTGCATGCACCTGGAAGATGAGCGACTTGCCCCTGCCTGTTGCCATAACCGCAAGGACCGATTCGCCCGCTTCCAACAGGTCAAGCACTTCAGCTTGCGCGGGCAGCAAGGGCGCTTCCCCAATAAAGGCTGAAATTATTTTCGCACACAAGGCATCGGGGGCTTCTTCGGCAAGAGCAGCCCAACTTTCCCTGTTGGCCTCGCGCTGTTCTTCTTCCATTTCGGCTTCTTCAACAGAGCTTACTTCGTCAACAATAAGCTCAGCATCCTTTGTGGCATAAAGCTTTTCAACGAAGGCTTCCGCGTCGGGGTCAAGCCAGGACTGCATGGCAGCACAAGGCGTAGCTGGTTCCAAATAGTCAATCATAGCTTTGACGGTTTCGCGACTGCGCCATTGATCAATCTGCAGTTCGAAAGCCACATTAACAATGCAGGAGCACTGCATGAGCGTGTCGATATCCGAACAATGGAACATGATGCCAGCAACCTGGTCGCGCCCATTGGTCAAGAAGCACGAGAAGTGGTTTTTATCCGCCCCCACTGCGCGGCATTTATCAAGCATGACGTCCTGCGCCAGAAAAACGGGCGAGTTGTTTTCCTGACCATAGGGCGCCAAGGCATGAAGTACCTTCACGTTTTCAAGGGTCAGTTCGGACAGGTCGACCACGGCATCAACGTCGATGCGCGGATGGAAGTTGTCCGCGGGAAGTTCGTCCATATAGGCGCACAGGCGCTCGGTGAATTCGGGAAGCTTGCTCGCAGGAAGCGTGACGCCCACGGCTGCTTCGTGCCCGCCAAAACGGGTGAGCAAGTCCGCGCAGGACTCGATGGCTTTGAACAGGTTTACCTGCCCCACGCTGCGCCCACTTCCACGCGCTTGACCGTCTTCGTCGATGGTAAAAAGAAGAACGGGCACGCCGTAGGTACGCACGAGGCGGCTGGCCACAATGCCCTTGACGCCTTCGTGCCAGCCAACGCCTGAAACCACCAAAGCGCGCTGGCCATGGTAGAGTTCTTCGGCTTGAAGGCTTGCGATTTCAACGAGTTCACCTTCGATGGTGCGGCGCTGGTCGTTGACCGCTTCAAGGTCCGCGGCTAGGCGGGATGCTTCGTCAAAGTCGTCGCAAAGAAGCAGGTCAAGGGCAAGTTGAGCGTCCCCCATACGCCCTGCCGCATTGAGGCGCGGTATAACGCTGAAGGACAGGGAATTAGCCGCAATGGGCGCGTCAGCAGCACCTGCGCACGCAAGAAGTGCTGCCACCGCAGGCCGCGGGTTTTCGTTCATCCGATTGATACCGTCGGCCACCAAGGCACGGTTTGCCCCCGTCATGGGCATGAGGTCGGCAATGGTGCCAAGCGTGGCAAGGTCGGTCAGTTCGCGCCACAGGTGCGGTTGCCCGAAGCGCGCGCCCAAGGCCTGCACGCACGCAAGCGCCACACCCACGCCTGCCAGCAAACCGCATTCGTTGTCGTCTTCCATTTTTGGATCGCAGACCGGAACGCCTTCGGGCACCAATTCGCCCGGCTCGTGGTGGTCGGTAATAAGCACCTCCACGCCACGGCGCTGCAAAATCTTAACTTCGTCACGGCAAGAAATGCCGCAGTCCACCGTCACCAGAACATCGGGGCGGCGCATCATACAGCGCTCGATAGATGCTTCAGTAATGCCGTAGCCTTCAGTTGAACGGCGAGGCACGAAGGGAACCGCGTCGCCGCCCAGCATCTGCAAGCCACGCGTTAGCACCGTGGTGGCCGAAATACCGTCAAGGTCAAAGTCGCCAAACACCATGACGCGCTGCCCTTGACGCACGGCACGCTCGAGCACGGTAATAACGTCTTCCATTCCAGGAATGCTGTAGGGGTTTATCCAGTCGCGTTCCAGGCTTGGTTCAAGAAATTCGCGCGCATCCTGGGGGGTCGTAATACCACGCGCCACCAAAGTTTGCGCCATGAATTTAGGCAGTCCCAGTTGTTGCTGCAAAAGGCTAACAGCAGACCCATCGGCCGGCTTAATGAACAAACGTGCTGGCATGGATAAAGACCTAACGTGTACGCGTAATGTTTCGCCTATCATTCTAGCATAGGTTTTCATTGCATAAATAAGACAGCTTGAAGCACCTTGGGGTAAAAATCGGGCTTTTGACAGATAGAGGATCTTGGAGGTAAAAGTCGACTTTTCCTCAGACGGGGCAACCTGTGGACAAAAAAATCGGCCGAGCGTGTGCCCGGCCGATTTTGCGTGCTTGGCGATAGCGGAGCTTGAACCCGCTAACGTGGGTGCTTAGCTCGTTGCCTT
>JAFUCE010000169.1 GCA_017459805.1 Eggerthellaceae bacterium | reverse complement strand
CTGGAAATAACAGCAAGTAGTCTTCTGCCGTAGCGAATGCTTCCATTATTCAGCCTTTCGTTTTGCCTTGGGCTTTTCTTCTACTGCTTTTTCAACAACAGGCTTAAAGCCCAGCTTCTTAAGGTTTTCAACTGCATAATCCGCAGCTTTAACCTTTGCGCCGTTTGGCGCGACCATCAACATGATTTACGCCTCATTGGTAAGCAGCACGAACTCAGCCTTGTCTTTGACAGAAAAGCCAACTTCGATTTCCCAACGAACGGCAATCATGTTCTGCTGCCACAGATTGATAGTGCCTTGTTCAGTTGTAAGTGTAGCCTGGTCAGAGATGGCCATCTTTACGCCTTCAACTGTGCCATACAGGGCGTCATCAAAGTCACCAGCAATACCAACAATGTTGCTGTTAGGAATAGCCAAGGCTTTCTTGACCTGTACAGGTGCACCAAGGATATTGCCCACAGTATTGGATTCAACACCAGCAGTAAACAGTGGACGCTGTTGCCCATCAAGAGCACCAAGTACCAGGCTCTTACCAGCAGGAGAAAGTGCAATACCGTTCATAATGCCATTTGCGGCAGTAATAGCTGCATCAGCTGCCAGGAACTGTTGGTACTGGTTAGATGCAATACTAATAGTGGTTGCATCGCCCAATACATCGAAATTAGAACCAGGAGCAGTCGTACCAAGGATGGTCTGGTCAAATTTCTTGGCCAATGCATAAGGTGCACGGCGAACGCATTCGGCATACAGTTTGGCAGCATCGCGCACAAATTCCATACTAAACGGCTCAATAACAGCCAGTTTGTAAGGAGTGATTGCCTTCCTGCCAAAGGTATGCATGCTTACGGGCTTAGCAGCAGTCTCGTCCACCCAGTCAGCTACGGGCTCACCAGTAATGGTCTGTACGGTCAGGCCGTTGCCAGGAAGCTGAATCTTGCGTGCAAGCTGCATGAAAGCAGACTCTTCAAGCGTAGCTGCCCAGATTTCGGAAGCTACCTCTTCGGGCAGCACAACATTGGTTGTGCCACGGTTAATGTCAATAGGAGTGAATTCGGGCATTGTTATTCCTTTCTTGCCTCATTGATTGCCTCGGCGAATAATTGAGCTGTTGATTTCTTGGCACTTTCTTCGCCGGGGAACTTGCCAGCTTCTGGTACACTCGGTGCTCCAGCTGGCTGCTTATATTGTTCGGCGATGGCTTCGGCTTGTGCTTTCAAGGTTTCGAGGTCTGTTCCATTGAGCGATTCGACAACTGAAAGCGCCACGCCTGTTTCCTTTGCCACTTGTGCGACTATTGCCGCATGTTCCTTCTCGGCTTTTAAAGCATCTAATTCGGCATTTGCTTTCGCCAGTTTATCGTTTGCTTTTTCAAGTTCGGTCTTACTGGCTTCTTGCTGTTTGTCGAACTCTTCAGCTTTTGCTTTGAAGTCTTCGTAGCCTGCATATTTCGCCTGGGTCTCTCGGCGCTCTTTTGCAAGCATGCTGTTCACCTCTTCCTGGGTGAACGTGCGAGAGCCAGCAGCTTCTTGGTTCTCGCTACCCGCTTCTGCGGTAGTGTTTCCTGCGTTTTCAGCAGTAATAGTGTTGGACATGAGATGCCCCTTTCCCTGGCCCTAGCCAGTGTCGGTGTGCGCTATACCTCACGCACAATGAGTGATGCGCCCTTTTGGGCATGAAAAAACCGCCCGGAGGCGGTTGATTCTGAAGTAAGTAAGATGTTTTACTTACAATATTCCGAGATGCGCTTTTATAAGCTGTTCAGCAATCATCGAAGCGACAGATTTAATTGAGGCAAAAGTTACACTCCCAACTGACTCGGCAATTGTTTTTTTCGTACGTTTCCAGACCCTGTCATCACGAATTGCATCAAGATAGTCGTGCCCATCCCACGTTAAGCCAGATACGCTTCCTCGGTAGGCCACATTCTTGCTTCCATCGTAGCCGTACTGGAGGCTTGCATCCAGCAACCCGTGCGCCTGCATCAGTTCCAGGTGGTAGAACACCACGTCTAATGCTGTGTCCTCATTTCCTAGGTTCTCTGCATCAATCCTGCCATCTGCATGCTCAACCTGAATTAGGATAAATCGAACCAAATCCATGTCACGTTTCATTATTCCTCCTGAAATAAAAAGCCGCCTCAGAGGGCGGCTGGATCTATGATGCAAGCGCATGCTGTACAAAATCATCGGGCAATCGAAGGTTATATTTATCCACGTAATACGCTAAAGAAATAGGCCAAGAGTAAAACCCGTCGGATCTGATGTTCCCGCGAAGACCAGTACTTTCTCCTGTCAGCATGTCGACAGATTCTGCGGTTGTCCCAATATCAAGAAATCCACCAGTAAGAATGAACCGCTTAATCTTCTCAGCATTCTCAATAGGTACATCGGAAAAGCTATCTTTAATGCTCGGATATAAGCCCGCTCGTTCAGGCGAGTAAAGCTCAACAGCTTCACGATATGTTCCGATTCTTTTAACCATCGACAATCCTAAAGGTTCCGTCTGGAGCAAAATCAATCCAGTGGCAAGTCTGCATTTTTACCCCAGCAAAAATATCGCTCGCCTCGGAATCTGATCTTGCAATATTATACTCTCCTGCATAGTTAACGTAAAGGTCTCCATCAGGTGCGCGAACAGTTACCCCGAGGACTTCTGCCAGTGTATTTGCGGCTCCATCTTCATACATTCCAGCCCTGCAGGCAAGCAATCGAACATTTCCGCCATCGTAAGTTGGGTCACTGCGAATCCACTGTGCTAATGTAAAAACGTCGACTGGTTGGCTTGCTTTTTCGTCAAATCTATCAAACGAGTAACCGTCGCTGTGTAGCGCATAATCGGAGAAACCGTCTATAGGTTTTATCTTATTAGTACGCTCGTACAACTCATCACCTCGATGAATAAAGTTATACGAAGCTGCAATGAGGTCACTATAGTTGTCCCCTACGGTTCTCGATACCCATTTTCATAATACTCATCTCTGGAAATCCCTCTGTATTCTTCGGGGTGTTTATAGCGGTCTAGGTAGTAATCCTGGTCATACCCATCTATGTTCATTACGTACTTGCCAGTTGCCTTGTCTCGTTCCCAGGTAGGGACTGCAGAGCAAGTGCAATGTGCGTGAAAGTTTTCACAGCTGCTAGGGTTTGAGTAAACAGGACCTCGGCTTGCCAGCATGGCACAAAACGTACAGCAGTCTCCACTCGGCACTACAGCATACTTTGGCTTGTGCGGGTCACGGTATGTGTTATGCCCTATAGTGTTTCTAGCAGCGTTGTGCATCTCATAGTCGAGCCTGTCCCCGCATAGGCGGTTAAAGCCGTCAACATCGTCTTTATCAACTATTCTATTGACAAAGCCTCTAACAACATTCTCGGTAGCTGCGGGTTCTCGACCATCAAAAGGCTCAGCACCTAATCGCTCGCCAATTTCTTGCTGTCGTAGACCGTCATAGAACTTTGCAGCCAGGCTTGCAGATTGCCTTGCACTAAGGCCGCAATGCTTTTCCATGATTCGAACAGCTTCATTTGCCCCTGCGGTAATATCTGACCAGTCTATGTTATCTAGCTTCCATTGAAGAATTTGCTTACTGGTATCAGTTAGTTGCGACATTGCCTTGCTGTAGCTGTCCACTATCTTGCGCGTTTGTGGTTTCATCTACTCCCCCAAATATCGAGTTCATGGCATTGATTGATGTGTCGGTCATCTGCACGTCTTCGATTTCGCGCATGACGCGCTCGGTTTCTTCCTTGTCAAAGCCATTCAGCTGCCAGAAGGTGGGCGTTTTAGCAAACTCTGGAACGACAGAGGCAATCTTTACGCAAGAATCCGTCTGTTGTGCCAAAGTGGGCATAGCAGGGTTGCGGAATCGCGGATAAATCGCTAGCCCCTGCTCTTCTATTGCGCTAAAGGTTGTATCTTGCTCGGTCGCAAGGCAGGCAATAGCAACGTCTGTAAGCGTGTCGCTTACATCTTCGTTCCAGTCTTTGACCTTAAGGACTAAAGGCTCATTTTCGGCATAAATCGCTTCTTTTGAGTCAGGGTTGTCACCCACGTGCCCAAACTGCGAGACGTGGATGCCCGTGGCCGCTGCCATCTTCTTGCAGAGGTTGCGGAAATGCTCGCTCATTGGTTGCATTGAAGCCTGTGGTAGTTGCCCATATTGCGGAGTGGTTCCGTCCGCAGTCATGTCGATGTTGAAAATAGATCCAATGAACGCTTCCCAGCGTGTCTTGTTTTCAAACGGGTCGCCATCAGTGCCAAGCAGATACTTCTGTGGAGCAGCAGCAAATGCACTAGCAATTTCTTCGTTGACATTGGCTCGAACCGCACTGTCGATATACCCCATGACTTCGCGGGTAATACGCGAGCAACCAAAGGGGCGCTCTAGAGTTGCTTCGTGAGCAGCCAGGAACACGGGCAGGTGTTCTAGTCCATGCGGCTCGTAGGTAGCTTGCCATGTTTTGTAGTCATCCTGTTTAATCCTGATTAGGTATTCAGGCGTAACTACGTTTATCCAATTAGGTTCTTTAATGCTAAAACCATGGGTGTCTTTCTTAAGGGATACAACGAACAAAGCAGCTTCCAAGCAATCGTTTGCGCTGTCCCATGTAACACCACATGCACTTGCTGGATAAGAATTAACTCTTGCCCGGTTGTTTTCTGTTCTGTTGACAAAGTACAGGTTAAAACTCTGCTCCAAGGCGCTTGTGGTGGCCTTGCGATACATCACCCGCATTTTGTTTCTACGATAAATGGTGTCTAGGGCGGCTTGCGTTGCTTCGTCTGCAACCGTAAAGCCATCGAACTTAGAATGCTCCACCATCACGTCAACGCACTTTTTAGCCCATCCACATGCAGCGTCTAAGCGTTTCAGCTCTGGTGGAACGGAAATACCTAAGTCTTTAAGCGTATTGTGCATAAGGTAGTAGCCATGGCGCTTGATATTTCGCTCATAATGGTCATACCACGCTTTAACCAATCGGCGTACAAGGTCGCGGTCTTCCCCGCGTAAACCTTTTGCCGCAGCAATCTGCCCTGGTATAGTAATCACCGGCATACCGCCCTTCTCTTAGGATTTCTTTTCGTAGTTTTCACGCCGTAAAGTGCCAATGCCGCACTTTCAATGATTTCAGGATGTTCGCCGCCAAAACCAAAGCCGCCCATGGTGCCAATCTTGCGCCTAACCGACTTCAAAGCCGAATCGTCCAGGTTTTCATCTGGATAGTGGGTTATTTTTCCATCTGCAACAGAATTAACCAGCATGGCTGCTGCGTTTATGGCGCCTTCCGTGCCTGCAAGTACAACCGCCTTCTTTGAGTACCCTGAATCAATCAGCTGACGGCATAAGTCATCGGCAGCACTTTTGCCATCGATAACAACGCATGCGCACTTGCCCACTCGTTCTACTAGCCATTCAACAAGCCACGCTAGACCGCCTGAGAGCGGCTCTTGTCGGATAAACTCAATATGTGCCTGCTGGTCCGCTTTTACGGCCACAGAAAGCGTTACAAGCGCCCCATCGGGCGATATTCGCACTCCATAAGCAAGTTTGTCGTAAACTTCGGGGCTTTCGGCCTCTAACTGGCGCCATTCGGCTTCAGGTATTAGCGTTTGAGCAGCTTTTTCGCCTGTCCACCACCCTAGACGTTGGTGAGCAAATTTTTCTGCCTCATCGCTTTCGACTTCTGCCTCTACCGTGTCAGGTGAGATTAAGATGCCGTATGCTGGATTAGTGCGCTCCCACAGTTCCCTATCGTTCACGTTAGGCACCCGTCCACCATAGCCGGCACTCCATTCTGTCCAGGCTGTCTTTTTCGACCGCCCTTCAAGCGCGTCATTACGTATTTTTTCAAACAAAAGCGCGTAATCGCCCTCTTTTGGTGGCGTGCCGTTGTAAATCACTTGCGGTCCACGCTTTGTTTGGCACGCTGATATGGCATACAAGAAAGACTCTCGACTCTGTGGATCTAAACACTGCGCTTCGTCAAAAATCAGCAGACTACCGTGCTGTCCGTCACCGCCGTTTCGCGTCCTGGCGAGAAACTTGATAGATGCGCCGCTTTTTAGACGCACTTCTTCGCGTCCGAGCGCAGTTTTTATCCCATTAGGTGCTAGATAACGTCTAAGTGCCTTGCTATCGAACAATTTTGAAACCTCGTTAAAGGTTTCCGTGGACGTTTTCTGCAATTGTGACGTATAGATAACGGTTCCGCCATAAAACAGCATCTCTGCAGCTGCTCGACCCTGAATAACACGAGTTTTGCCATTCTGCCTAGGCGTTTCGTTGCCACAATTCTTTGCAGTCCACCGCCCGTCTGCTCCAAAGCCCATCCAGGCTTCCAAAAGCAGTGCTTGCCAGTCCATCAACTCCAAGCCGCTTTCAGAAAGCAAATCGATTGCATCCAGGCAATCATTGCCTTTGTATTTCGGGATATATTGACTAGTTGGTATTTGATTTCCTGTGGCGTAAGATGATGGAAGCAATCTCGTCATCGTCTTCGCCACCTTCCAATATGTCGATTTCAGCCAATGTTGCCCGGTATTCACGCGCTAAAGCTGCGTATGCTCGTGTATTCGCCTTGCCCATCATGTCGAGCACTTCCTTTTCGTGCTCTTTTAGCTTTTCAAGCCTGGTTTTCTTTTTCATGCCGACCAGTCCATTCCGAATCGGTCAAGAATTGCCTTAAAATCCTCGATGTCATGAGGAATAACGTGGTAACTCTCCTCGTTGCCGTCCACTTCAATGCCGATGTGCATTAGTTCATGGAGTAGCAGTATCTTTAGTTGCTCGTCATTGAAATGCTCGATGTTTAGCGTATAGACCGTGATGGTGAAGTCATACGGGATAGACCACTTGTACTTATCGGGTATTTTCTCGCACTCGCCAAATACGAGCCGCCCCTTTGATTTCTTTTCGCTGTCCGACTCCAAATAAGCAATACGAACGCGGCTGTTCTTGATATATGCCAGATGTTTTTCTTTCTTGATGAGACCTTTGGCTATGGACTCAAATCTTTTATTAAGCGTTCTTTGCTCCATGATAAATCTCTCTGTGTGTAAATCTCGCTATGCGGACGAGGGGCAGGGCCAGGGGGGACAGGGGGTAACCCCAGGGGTTCAAGTCCTTTTGGAATGCTTATGCCTCCATAAAATCAGGAAAACCCATACGCTTTTCTTCGCATGGCACACTCACCATCGCTTGCTATTCTTTCCTTTAATGGACATTGCAGCCCCCCTCTGGTTTTGTCCGTTCCCTTTTCGCTGATTGCAAATCCTATGGGCTGGCTGGCAGTTCCTCTCGTCAATCGGTGACCCTCCTAAAGAAATAGGAACTATCTCATCAACCTCTAAACTCCAAGGACTTCTTTTTCTCTTTCCGTCTTTTGGGTCAATGAAAGTCTGAGGGGCAGACAAATCAATTGGCTTACCGCACAGTGCACAAGGCTCACCAGCTAACACCCTACGTCGTATCTTTGCACGTACCCCCTCCCGTGCTTTGTAATTGGCATAGCGGGGGTTACTTGAAGGCACGGCTCATTCCTTTGGTCTTGTTTAGCTGTACCAGACGCTAGGCGTGCAGTATCTGTAGAGCGTTTAGTCTGAGGGAGGGAGACTATCATCAGGAGGTGGACACGCCGTATGTGCGCCCGGTACCCGTTTATTCTGGTGGTTATCCCCCAGAATAACGAAGGCCCCCCGACATTTCGCGGAAGGACCCGTATACAACATATCAGAAAGTAAGGTGTGTTTTAGTGTGTTCTTATGTTTCCCCACTTCATCAAGCAAAAATAATATGTAGGATTTATGCAGATATATACACAGTACTATACAAAATATAGGTACAGTATTATAATATACTTGTAAGTTGAACGAGTTAAAGAAAGGAGTGGTGCTTATGGTTAAGATAAAGCTGGAGCTAACGTTCCGTAAATTTATCGCCTGGCTAGTGATAAAGAAACGTTAGCTCGCAAACAAAATGGTTCCCCGTCTATCTCACGGGGCGGGGACCCGCTTTATCTTAATTATACACCACAGAACATATTTGGACAATAGAGCGAAAGGACACAGTATGGCTACATCAGAGGCGCAAAAACGTGCAACAGCTAAATATCGTAAAGAAAAGATGAAACAAATAACTATCAGCTTTTCACCTAACGAGCAAGATG
>JAFUCE010000168.1 GCA_017459805.1 Eggerthellaceae bacterium | reverse complement strand
TTAAAGCTTGTTTATATGCGGACGGCATGGGGAATAAAGAGTTCCTCGAAAACGGCGCGAGCATAACGGTCGGTCATGCCGGCAACATAGTCGCATACCGCAGAAATCTTGTCATCGGGGTTAATGCGCACATATTCCTGAGGTACATCGTCAAAGTGCTTGAGGTAATACCTAAACAAGTCTTGTACGAGATGGTAGGCCTTGCGTACCTCTTTCATTACAGGTTCGGAGCGATATACCTCATCAAACAGAAAACTACGAAGTTCGCTCATGGCTTTGAATATATCGTCCGACATACATATATCGCCCGCCTGCGCAGAAGCGCTAATGGTATCCAGCACGAGGTTTTGTATACGTGCAGAATGGTCGGGCCCAAGAAGCGAATGGGTTGAATCTGGAAGTGCCTGTTCGGTAAGAATGCCGGCACGGATAGCGTCATCTATGTCATGATTGACATACGCAATGCGATCCGAAAGTGCCACAATACGTCCTTCGAGAGTTTCAGAAGGAATATCACCCGTATGGCAAAGAATGCCGTCGCGCATCGCGGATGTTAAATTAAGCCCACGTCCATCGTTTTCAATTAAATCTACAACGCGCAAACTTTGTTCGTTGTGCCTAAAAGATAGTTTTTGCGTTTCGCCTGCATGCGCAGTAAGGCAGTCATTAAGTGCCTCTTCGCCCGTATGTCCAAAAGGCGTATGACCAAGGTCATGCCCGAGTGCTATGGCTTCGACAAGGTCTTCATTAAGCGAAAGCCCGCGCGCTATCGTACGCGAAATTTGAGCAACTTCAAGCGTATGAGTAAGACGGGTACGGAAATGATCGCCTTCGGGCGACAAGAAAACTTGTGTCTTGTGCGAAAGACGCCTAAATGCTTTTGAGTGAATTATTTTGTCGCGGTCACGCTGGAATTCGGTGCGAAGCAGATCGCGTGAAGAACTCGAAGAGCGCCCTTCGCTTGCATCAGAAAAGCATGCGTCAGCAGAAAGCAGTTCATGCTCCCTTAATTCAACTGTTTCACGATACGTGGCTTTCATCTTTTCACTTCTTGCTATTGGCGAACTGCATCAGGTGTCCACCAGGTATTATTTTGGTCCAAAAGATATACTTGATCTTCCGCTACACCAGTACTTACGCATACTTGGGCTAAAACAGCGCACAAAGGCAATTCGCTTACGTCATGGCCAAGCTCTATGATACTCAGTCCTGCTGATTGTGCATCGAGTGCAGTATGATAGCGTACTTCCCCACAGATAAGGCAGTCGATGTGTTCTTTTATGCAATTCTCAACAAGATTTGATGCGGAACCAGTGCAGGTCACAATGCGCTCTATATTGCTTGAAGCAGGCCCATACACTCGCGGCAGGCAGCCAAATACCGAAAGGCATCGAGCCGCTAGCTGGGATAGCTTAAGAGGCGAATCGAATTCACAGGAACAGAGCTGTCCGTATCCTTTGTTACCAGCCTCATTAATTGGCGCGAGAATACTTTCTAGTTGAAGCCCAAGCATGGTGGGAAGAACACGAGCGGCTAGTGGGCTCACGTCGAGTGCTGTATGGATGTTTAAAAGCGCGATACCTTGCGAAATTGCCTCCCATACAACGCTTGCGGAACCATAGCAGCGGCTCGATTGTGGCCCAAACTGCTGAGGCGGCTCTATAAAGGCTGGATGATGTGTAAGCAACACGTTAGCACCGACATCCGAAGCTTTTTGTACAGCCTCACTCGTTGCATCTAATCCGATGGCTATACCAGTTATTTCATTGTGGGGATCGCCCGCTAAAAGGCCCGTTTTATCCCATTCTTCAGCATCGCTTGCAGGAAAAAGAGAAAGGAGTGCGGCTTCAAGCTGTCCTATCGTTTTAGCTTCTTGACGTGTGGTGCCTAAAACATCGGATACAACCTGTGCAATATCGGTGCTTATACTATCAGCCATAAGCAATACACCTCCTAGGAGCGTTGAAACGAATCGAGAATGGAACTGAATACCGCAAGACAACGGCGTACCTCGTCTTCGCTTGATTGATAACCTAAAGAAATGCGGAGCGAGCCCAACGCAAGGTCATACGGAATACCCAGGGCACACAGCGTGCGGCTTGCGTCAAGGCTATGCGAACTGCAAGCGGACCCACCTGAAACGGCTATACCTGCGAGATCAAATTGCAAAATGAGCGTTTCACTTTCTACGCCTTCAACACAGACATTTACTATATTCGGCAAGTATTTTTTTGATCCTGTAGGGCAATCGACGCTTGCATGAACACCTTTATGCGAAAGGAATCCGGCATAGAGCCCATCGCGTAAATTCATCATATGCGCGGCATTTTCTTCGATAAGACTTTCTTCAAGACATAAACTTTGTACCGCTGCCGCAAAGGCACAGGCTCCAGCTACGTTTTGAGTGCCGCTGCGCATACCGCCTTCTTGGCCGCCTCCAATTATTTGCGCTTCAATGGGTGTTTGCGATTTTATATAGAGAGCGCCTACCCCTTTGGGTCCACCAATTTTGTGAGCAGAAAAGCTTGCTAAATCAATGTCAAGACTCGAAAAATCGAGGGGAACTTTTCCGTAGGCCTGCGAACAATCGGCATGAAAGAGCACATGTGCCGCATGGGCAGTTTTTCCAATGGCAGCTAGGTCTTGTATGACGCCAGTCTCATTGTCAGCCGCAATGACCGACACAAGCACGGTTGCTTCTTCAAGTGCTGCTTCAATGTCTTTTGCGTCGATAGATCCGTCTTTATGAGGGGCGACATAAGTTACCCGCGCCTCCCCCGACGATTCAAGCTTATTTGCCATTAGATACACAGCATCGTGTTCGATTTGAGTTGTAATGATGTGCGGGACTAGCTGTGGGTTTTTGCGGCGCGCAGCTCGTATAACACCGCAGAGGGCAAGATTATCACTTTCCGTCGCCCCACTGGTAAATACAATCTCGGGAGGGCGCACGGAAAGACTTTGAGCAATAGTTGCACGCGCTTCTTCGAGCTTTGCAAAGGCAGTGCGCCCATCGCTATGCAATGAGTTTGCGTTCGCGTTTAACGTTAGCGCATCAGGACTTTCGGCATAGAATTGCTGGAGCACTTCGCGGGATGCTTCACACAAAGGAGCCGTTGCGGCATAGTCAAAGTAAATGTGATCGTGAAGCATTTAGCACGCTTCCTTGCTGCTATGGGCATTGTCTGCGCGTTCGCGTATCTCAGAAATTGCCTGTGCGTAGTTTTCGGCCTTAAGAACCGCATTGCCAGCGACAAGGACATCAGCACCAAATGCGGCAACGAGCGGAGCGGTATCAGGGCCTATGCCCCCATCAACCTGGATAAGGGGGTTTAAGCCAGCGATACGGGCTGCTTCAGCCACTTCGCGGACGCGCTCAGCCGATTCTGGAATATAGGATTGCCCTGAAAAGCCAGGAAAGACGCTCATGACTAAAATCATGTCCCAAAGTTTCAGGCTTTCGTCCAAAACGCCTGTTGGCGTGTCGGGCTTGAGTGCAACACCTGCTTTCGCTCCGGCTGCATGTATTGCGTCAACAATTTCTAAGGCTTCATCTATTTCCTGCTTTTCGCCCAAGGCTTCATAGTGGACCGTAACAAAGTCTGGTGAACAATCTAAAAACCAAGGGAGTTCTTCGAGAGGGTTGCTAATCATCAAATGTACGTCAATCGGGAGCTTGGTGGCTGCACGGAGCTGCTTGAGAACAGGTACGCCAATACTGAGGTTTGGGACAAAATGTCCATCCATAACATCAAAATGTATCCAGTCGGCCCCGGATTCTTCCAGTGCGCTTATTTCGGCGCCAAGCGTCATGAAGTCGGCTGAAAGAATTGATGGCGAAACAATTGTTTTATTAAACATGTGCGCTCCCTTTATGAACTTCTTTGATTGTAGCGCAAAAAGCTCAGACGAGCGGCGGGCGGAAGCTTAATGTGCGTGTTCCTTTTCAAGGTCGAGAAGGAACTCTTTTCGCTTGAGACCGCCCACATATCCTACTGGTTTGCCACTGGCTCCAATGACCCTGTGGCAAGGAATCAAAAGTGGCAGAGGGTTTTTATTGTTGGCCATTCCAACCGCACGCGTTGCTTTAACATTACCAATAAGTGCAGCAATTTGTCCGTATGAATAGGTCTGCCCGTACGGTATTTTTAATACTTCACTCCACACCCTTTTTTGAAACTCGGTGCCGTCAGCTTCAAAAGGTATGTCAAATAGCTTCCGTTGTCCTGCGAGGTACTGAAGGATTTGAGTTGATGCCTTGTTCGTGAGTGCACTTGAATTTTTTTCACCCGGAAAGCGCTGTGTTCCAAAAGCGATATGCGTAATAGCCGTTCCATTTGAAGCAATAGTAATATTGCCAAGGGGTGTAGGGTAATTGAAATAATGAGGACTTAGCATGTCTCAAGCCTTTTTCTTCGACCCTATGCGGTTTTCTTCACCTCGTATGAGTCGCCCAATATTTTCGCGATGTGCCCACAGGACCAACAGGGCACCGGCGCAGACAAATGCCCACGCAATCCAATGCCCCCAGAAAAAATAGAGGGCTATGAAGGGGCAGGCAGCTGCAGAAGCGATTGAGCCTACCGACACATAGCGTGTTGCCAAAACGAGAACCGCAAAAATGCTCAATTCAAGAACAGCACCACCTACACCAAAGGTAATAAAGAGGCAGCCAACAGCAACAGCTATTCCTTTTCCGCCCTTAAAATTAAGCCAGGGCGAAAAAATATGACCTGAAACACAGGAGAAAAATGCGATGGCTACTAGTTCGTAGTACCCGGGAAAAACTGCAGTATCAAGCCCGCCACCTGGGACGATATACCACAGAGCCAGAAGGGCTACAAAGCCAGACAAAAGTCCCTTACCAAAGTCGAGCAGAAAGACAGCCACGCCGCCTGCTTTTCCCATTGCGCGAAAGGCGTTGGTCGTTCCAATATTGCCCGAGCCAACCGAGCGGATGTCGATGTGGTAAATGTACTTGCTAATGAGGACACCAAAGGGAATTGACCCAAGGAAAAAGGACACCAGTGCGACAAATATGGCAGCAATAACACTCATAGTTTAGTCCTTGCGCTTGAATTTCAGCCGAATAGGTGTTCCGCTTAAGTCAAACTTTTCACGGAGCCTATTTTCAAGATAGCGTTCGTAATTACTATCAACAAGATCGGGGTGATTGCAGAAAAAGGTAAACTGCGGCGGGCATGAAGCTGTCTGAGTGACATACTTGATGCGAAGAATCTTTTTGCCCTTGCTCACGCTATGGCCAAAGTCCCGTATTTCTTGAAGCCAAGCATTAAGCGCACTTGTAGGCGTGGTGCCAGAATAATGCTGGTATGCGGTAGTAATGGCGTCCCAAATACGAATCGTATTCTTTCCGGTGAGTGCAGAAATTGCTATGACGGGCGCATAAGACACAAAGGACATGCGGTCGGCAATGCGTTCACGAATTTCATCTTTTGCTTCAGGACCTTCGACCAAGTCCCATTTATTGAGAAGAATAACCATGGCGCAACCACGTTCTGCAGCAAAACCGGCAACGCGCTGGTCTTGGTCGGTCATTCCCAATGATGAATCAATGACCAAAAGTGCAACATGAGCGCGGTCGATGGCGCGCATGGCGCGAACAAAGCCATAGTATTCAACATCCTCGTCAATCTGGCTTTTCCTGCGCAACCCAGCGGTGTCAACAATGCGGTATGCTTGTCCATCGTGCTGAACAATGGTATCTATAGCGTCACGCGTTGTACCAGCAACATCGCTTACAATAGAGCGCTCTTGTTTGGTAAGCATGTTGGTAAGAGATGATTTACCAGCGTTTGGCCGCCCGATAATAGCCACATCTATACAATCTAGTTCTTCTTTTTCTTCACGCACAGGAATGGATGACAAAAGTTCGACGATATGATCAAGCAAATCCCCTGTTCCGTGCCCATGCAGGGATGAAATAGGCCACGGATCCGAAAGTCCCAAATTATAAAACTCATACAGAGCGTCGTTATTAGCGGGATTGTCCATCTTGTTGACGGCAAGAACCACCGGGGTGTTTGAGCGTCGAAGGTTGCGAGCCACTTCTTCGTCGTCGGCATTGATTCCCGTTTTTCCATCAACAAGGAAAACTATAAGGTCGCACTCATCGGCAGCGGCAAAAGCTTGCGAGGTAATGGATGCCTGGAAGGAATCATCCCCGCCCATTTCAATGCCGCCCGTGTCTATGAGCGTAAACGAAGTGCCATTCCAGTCGGCCTCGTGATAGGAACGATCGCGTGTAACGCCGCGCATCTCGTGTACAATGGCATCGTCAAGCTGAGTAATGCGATTGACGAAGGTTGACTTCCCCACATTAGGACGACCTACAACTGCAACAATATAGTTAGCCATGTAATGTCTCGCCTATCTCATGAGCAATTTGTATCATTTCAGCGAAATATTCTGATGCTTGGCAGGATACCACATGTACAGTGGCTGGCACCGCGCGCTGTATTTCTAAGAGGGTTTTTCCGTCAAGGGTAAGTTGGTCGGCATTAAAGACAACCGATGGAATAGCAAACAGATAGTTTTCGCTCTTATTAGCCAAGAAGGAGTTCATCGCGTCTATAAGGTCACAGGCGCAGAGCAGGCCAGTAACATTAACGTTTCCCCCAAAGTAGTTATTCTTGACATAGAGTACTTCTACACAATTGCCCGAAGGGCTTCTTTCCAGCAAAGCGCTCAGATACGGTTTCTGCGCTTCACCAGAAATAACGACAAAATGAATTCGTTTATCTTCGCAAAGCTTAGATAAGGCATGCTGCTTGTCTGTGCAGGAAGTAAAATCATCGACAAAGCTACGCACCATACCAATACCATCGTCAAACATATCGAAGTTTCCGTAATAGGAAGCAGGCGGAAGCGTGTCGAGGACATTGTTGGGGTAAGCGTTGCAATAAAACTCATCAGCTGCGTTAACCCAGGCCCAGCCCCTCTCTTTCATGGCACGCATTTGAAAAGGCTCGA
>JAFUCE010000167.1 GCA_017459805.1 Eggerthellaceae bacterium | reverse complement strand
TTTGAGTCCATCGGCATCGATTTTGAAATTTCGTAAATTGCACGAAAAGATGATTGTCCCGCCTGGTTCAAGGACGGACGCAGCGGCGCGCAAAAGATTCGCGTGGTCGCGCTGGACGTCGAAACTTGAACGAGCCATGGCCTTCGAATTAGAAAAAGTTGGCGGGTCGCAGAAAATAAGATCGTAATGCACGCCTGCACGTGCCTGGGCTTCGAGCCACGCGAAGGCATCGCTGTGCACGTAGTGGTGCGTACTTCCTGTAAAGCCATTCGTTTCCATGTTCCGTCGCGCCCAGTTAAGGTAGGTCTGGGAAAGGTCGACTGTTGTGGTGCTGAGCGCCCCAGCACTTGCGGCGTAGACTGTTGCCGTTCCCGTGTAAGCAAACAGATTAAGGAAGCGCGTACCTGGCGCCATACTGCCAACAAGCGAGCGCGTTATGCGGTGGTCAAGAAAAAGCCCTGTGTCTATGTGGCTCTGTAAGTCGACTTCGAAATAATGGGACGACTCCTTCACTTTTAGCGTGAAAGCCTCGCCCCTTACGTCACTGTATTGTCCGCCACCTTTTTCCCTCTTACGCACCTTGCTAAATACCTGTTCAGGGGCAACATCGAACACCGCTGGTACGATGCGCAAGGCATCTGCAAAGCGCCGTGTTGCAAGCCCGGGATTGACCGAAGCGGGTGCCTGGTATTCCACTACCCGAAGGTATGTTTGTTCCGTACCATCAGGTAACTGAGCTTGGTCATGCGCTGTGTTTTTATCCGTACGAAACCCGTCGCCCACATTTGCGGCATTGCTTTCTGGAACGCCTTCATACACATCAATTGCGCACGCATAATCGGGCAGGTCAGCATCGTAGAGGCGAAAACAGCTCACGCCTTCCTTGCGCGCCCACTTCATTCGTTCCTTGGCAACTTTGCGCAAGCGCGCTGCAAATTGAGCACTCCCCTGTTCGAAGACATCGAGTGTGCATTCCCTGCCCTGAAGGGAAACAAGGGACAAAGGGCTCTTTTTGGAAAGCTGGGTATAGATATAGATGGTCGTTTGTAAGGGGCCGTTATAACAGGGAACGCGCGCGCTCGATGATTGACCGAGCGCAGCGTCAAGTTTGGTGTCTGACGTAATAAGGGCTGCCTGCCATGTGGCGGGCACGGCATCAATGGCACTCGAAAGTGCTGCATGCACCTGTTCAAGCTGGCCTGCTTGCATGCGCACACCATAGGGCGGATTACAGGCCAGAAGACCTTTTGGCGGCAGTGACGAAGCTTTGCTTTCCTCCCCGCGTTTACTTTTACTATTAGTTGCAGATGCGTCATTTGTTTTGGACTCGGAGTAAAGACAGCTTTCGATGTGTGCTGCATCTGCTTCGTAGAATTGGATGAACTCAGCAACACCAGCACGCGCAGCGTTTTCGCGTGCCTGCGCTAGTGCAGCTTTGCTTATGTCGGCGGCAACAATGCGTATGAAAGGCTTCGCCTTCATTGTTTCAACACCACGATGCCACCGCGTTTGAGCTTCTTGAATAAGCTTTGCCCACAGTGCTTCGTCGTGCTGAAGCCAACCTTCGCAGCCCCAGCGCGAACGCAAGAGACCAGGTGCAGCGTCTGAGGCAATGAGCGCTGCTTCTATGGCTAAGGTGCCCGACCCGCACATCGGATCAACAAAACCCAGGCCGTCTTTGACCGATCCGCGGGCTGCTTCTTCGGCTTTTTTGTCGGCAGCATCTTTGTTCAAAGCGACCAGAGCGTCTGCGCACAGGGCAGGCCAAGCTGCCGCAAGCAAAATACCAGCAGCAAGCGTTTCCTTTAAGGGGGCAAGCGTTTGTTGCCCGCTTTTGCGATAGCCACGCTTATGCAAGGATTCGCCCGAAAGATTCAAATACAATGTCGCCCGTGATTTATGTATGACAAGGTCAATTGCGCAATCGGGCTGTTTGGTGTCAACATTGGGACGTTCACCCCAAAGGCTTTTGAGTCTGTCGCAAAGAGCGTCTTTTACCTTGAGTGCACTAAACTGGCTATTGCGCAGATTGTCATTTGTTCCATGGGCGTGAATAGCTATGCTGGCGCCCGGGCGCAGGTGTTCTTCCCACGCAAAGCTCACTGCCGAGTCGTAGAGTTCTTCGGCATCGCGCGCATCAACTCGAGCGAGTACGAGCTGAATGCGTGTGGCTACACGGCTCCAAAGACAAGCGCGGTATGCATCGGCCTTTTCCCCGAAAAAGGCAACACCACCTTGTAAGGGCCGCAGCTGCTTAAGACCAAAGCTACGGAGCTCGTCTGCCAAAATGCTTTCAAATCCACTGGCACAGCGGGCAAAGCATTCCAATTGTTGTGTTTCGTTCATAGCAGCTACATCGTAGCAAAAAAAGACTGGCCCCAGGACTTCTTGCCGAGTACTTTTTACTTTTTTTGCGGCAGAGAAAAACTCATTCGTGGGTGCGGGTATACTTTTTTCGCATAACGGACAAGGAGCTATCGATGACAGCAAATAACTACACCGACACACGCGGGCTTACCAGCGAAGCTGTCCCTTTCACGCACGCTGTTGTGAAAGGTATAGCAGAAGGCGGCGGTCTTTTCGTACCCGAGCGCATCCCCCAGCTTGAACTGGACAGCATTTTGTCGCTTGCAGGTATGACCTACGCCCAGCGCGCCGCATATATTTACAAAGCATTTCAAGTAAATCTTTCCGATGAAGAAATCGATGCCCTCATGGCGCAAGCCTACGGCAACAATTTTGACGACGAGCGCATCTGCCCTATTACTACACTTGATAATGGCACGCATATTATGGAACTCTGGCATGGGCCCACAAGTGCTTTTAAGGACATGGCGCTTCAATGCTTGCCGCTGTTCTTTTCTGCTAGCGCGCAGCATCTGCGTGACGAAGGACTCATCGATTACGAATTCTTAATCCTGGTTGCAACATCGGGCGACACGGGCAAGGCCGCCTTGGAAGGCTTTGCTAACAAGCGGGGTGTTTCCATTGGTGTGCTTTACCCCGATGGTGGCGTCAGCGACATTCAGCGCAAGCAGATGGCTACCCAGGCGGGCGACAATGTGTGCGTGTGGGCGGTTCGTGGCAATTTCGATGACTGCCAAACAGGCGCCAAGGCGGTTTTCAACGATGCAAGCTTTGCAGAAACGCTTATGGATACACACAAGCTGGCTCTTTCAAGCGCAAACTCTATTAACTGGGGCCGCCTTTTACCGCAGATTGTCTACTATGTTTCTGCTTATAGCGAACTGGTTGCAGCTGGCCAGGTGGAGGCAGGCGCCGCTATCGACGTCTGTGTTCCCACTGGAAACTTCGGCAATATTTTAGCTGCCTGGTATGCCAAGCAAATGGGTACTCCCATTGAACGCCTGCTGTGCGCAAGCAATGAAAACCGCGTCTTGACCGATTTCATTAATACGGGCACCTACGACATTAGTGATCGTGACTTTGTACTCACCCCCAGCCCATCTATGGACATACTCGTGTCTTCCAACTTGGAGCGCCAGCTCTTTGAGCTTACGGGCCGCGATGCGGATGCCATCCGCGGCTGGATGGACGACCTTTCCCGCAACAAATGCTTCCGCGTTGATGCCGGCACCTTTGCCAAACTGCGCGGCGACTTCGTAAGCGACTCCGTCAACAGCGCTGAATGCCTCCAAACCATACGCAGCTGCTTTGAAGAAAATGGCTACCTGATGGACCCCCATACCGCTGTTGCCTATGAAGTTGCTCAACGCCTCAAAGGTGAAAACCCTGTCCTCGTGGCAAGCACCGCCCATTGGGCCAAGTTTGGTGACAATGTCTACCGCGCCCTTCATGGCCTCGAGCCAGGTGCTGCCCTCCCCGAGGACGTCGCAGCACTGACCGGCTGCGAGCTCAACAGACGCATCGAAAGCGAAACGAATGCTGGGCCCATTCCTGAAGGACTTGCAAAACTAGATAGCATTCCTATGCGCTTTACCGAAGTTATCGACAAAGAAACGCACGCTATTGAAGATGCTGTTCTGCAGTTCTGCTAACAGGGCTGCAGACTTACCACGAGCTGAAACCGCGCTTCTTCTGCATGAAGGGGCGCGCTGTTTTTTACCAAGGGAATTTCGATACGCTGTGGCGGTTCTGCAGGAGATATTTCCTCAAGTTCTTTTGTTACGCTTTCGCTTTCCGCGCTGCCTTCATTATTGAAGTGATGCATGCACCCATAGCAGGTTTCCATGTCATCAAAACTTTTTGTCTGGCAAACGGGACATACTTTCATGATTCCTTCCTTTCCTTCAAGGCACCCTGTATTTGTGCCCCCGCAAAGCTGCGGGGCTTAAACCAACGCTTTTCTTCGCAGGCGGCCCTCTCGATTACGGCTTGCGCCTGGACACAACGCAAGCGCGACCCAGGCTCGACATTGCGGTAGCTCTGTATTACCTTGGCGTGCTTGTCGACAAACGCAAGGTCAAGCGGATACGCCATGCCAAAAGTGTGTACATCATGGCAGGGCACAAGCATGACAAGGTCATCTGTCGGTTCGCTTCCCAACAGACCGCGAAGACGCTGCGTTCTTGACCGGAAAATCCTTAGTTTTGGCATGTCTTACTCCTTTTCGTAGGTAATAACAAGGCTGAGCGAGTCCGCCTGTTCAGAAAATGAAAGAAAGGCCCAATGGCACGCCCCGCCATCTTTAATAAAATTCATGCTTTCTGGGGTTGTTCCTACCTGCTCCCAGCCCTGCTTCTGCATGTGTTCAACTACCGCCTCTTTGCCACCCTGAAAGGCATGCAGCCAGTAGATGCCTACCACGGGTCCCTCTTCGTATGTTTGCGCTTCTCCAAATACCGAAGGATCAAAAAACTCTTCGAGAAAAACCTGAGATATGCGGCTCGGCTGTTGAGGATGCGCAAGCTGTTCGTAGAGACCCTGCACAAGATTGCTATCCTCTTCGTAGTAGTCTGCCAAGTTGCTTTTTGGTTCAGCCGCTTTCATAGCGTCATCGGACGCGGCAGCACCCTGCGCGTACTGAAAAAGAGAGTTCACAACAACAGGTGACAGAACGAGAGCTGTTGTACAGAAGCAGGCGATAACAAGGCGTTTTCTCTGTCCGCTCATAACAACACCCCTGGCTTATAGGGATCAACGACTAATTGTGTTGTGTGTTCAAGAGGGCGCAAGAAGACGTCATAGACCGCTCCAGAAAAACTGCGCCCAAACAAAGTTGGCCTAAAGCGCAAGCTGGCGCTATAGCACATACAACCCCCGCTTGTCCCAGCGCATTGCACATCCACTTCAAGGTAATCATGGCTAAAGGATTTGCTAAGCCTTTCTTGGACCAAAGCTGCACAGTCGGCCGCACTTTGGCCCTGGGCAGGACTTGCGGCATACACACGAACCGCATCTTTTGCAAGGCGGTCAAAGGAAGCGCAGTTCTCAAGAAACAGCATGGCATTGCACACCACAAGCGATACGGCAATAAGCACGGGTATGCACACAGCAAGTTCAACGGTCATTTGCCCCTGCGACCTGCGCGCCCTGTTTGCTAAAGCTATTCCCATCGGCGTACCTCAACCATCTGCCCCGTCTGCGCCAAAAGCGAGGAAAGCACGTTTTCGATAACAGACCTCCCGGCACCCTTCATTGAAGTTGGGAGTGTCACTTCCAAGGGAATGGATGGCCCACTGCTGCCAAATAATTCAATACGCGCAATTACAAAAGTCGCGTCCCAGTCATCATAGGCAGTAAGCAGCATGCCTCCCGCAATGCCAACGCAGGCAGAAAGCGGATCTTGAGAAAGCCCACCGTAGGCATTGCCTATGGCCTGCTTTGCCGAAAGCAAACCTGAAGTAAAGGAGTTTTGATCAACGCGAGCAACATGGTAGCTATTGACCAAAACCGGCTTGTGTGACACAAGGTCAGGGGGCGCAAGACCAACATCGTCAACAAAGCTTTTAAGCCGCTCTGCCGCCCACGTGCCCAAGCCAGCAGCTCCGAGCAAAGGAAGGCTATTAAGGGTGGTTTCTATGTGGCTTAAAAACGAAGTATGGCCGCTTGAATACACGCACAGAAAGCGCGACCAGATATCGAGGGCAGCTCCTGGGATTGACGACGCCAAAGCCCCTTGAAAGACTCCGTCGAGCAGATGGGTGATAACTGTGTCTGCCTCGTTCGCGTCGTCGTCAGCAAGACTTGCCGCCGAAACGGCAAAGCGCGGACCCAAAGTCGCCGAAGAACTCACTAAAGAATTAGGTACAACAGAGGCGCTATTGATAAGGCTCGTGTCAATGACGAGAGCAATAGCCCCTATATTTCCTGGTGGGTATACTTCAATGCGGTAATCGAAAGCCTCTTTAAGAAGCCTAGAAAGCGTTTCAAACACACCTTCGACAGGATCTTTTGCAGCACGTGATTCCTGCGCGAGGCGTGCACGTTCCTGCTGATACAGCTGTGCTTCATGGGCAACAATCTGGTAGTGATATTCAAAGCCATTGCTGATGTTTGTCGAAGCTGAGGCAACACTACCCACGCGCGAAGCGCTGAACTCACACACTTCGCATACATCCATTTCTTCTGCTTCCCACTGGGCAACAGAACCATAGCCCAAAAAACTTTCGTCTTCCATGCCAGGACAGGCGTCCCAAGCATGCATATGCCAAAAGCCTTCCTCATCTTCAGTTATGGGGTAAACGTCTTCGTAATAAAGGCTTGTCTCGCGCATTTCGTCGGTGTTACGCGGCATAAGCGGGAAGTACGCTTCGAAGTTTTCGTCACTTTCATACACGTAAGCCTGAGCAATAAGATTGCTTGCATAGGCATAATAGTGCCTTCGTATGGCCGAGCGCGCCTGTTCCAAAGGTGCATCACTTGCAGGATATTCCTGGTTTAAGCGTGCGGGGTAATATGCCTGGGCCCGGTGCAGCGCAACGGAAAAAGACCAGGCATCAACCGATGAATAATACGGATTGTCCTGCCCTGTTAAACCAGTAAGCGCCTCGGTGCGTTCATGCATACAATCCTCAGGTGACTTACCACAGTCGGCGTCCCAGGCGCGCCTCTT
>JAFUCE010000001.1 GCA_017459805.1 Eggerthellaceae bacterium | reverse complement strand
CAGGTAGCCAAATTCTGGCACGACCGAGAAATCAGCGATATAGGTCTGACCAGCCTCTACTGTATCGTTGAGAATTTCTCCTGAGTACCCTTCGTCGTCGGTAAACCAATAGGCAAGTTCCTCCTTCGATTCGGAATCCTCGTCGAAGTCTATATAAACATGATCGGTAAGCACACTAATAATAGGCTGCGGATCCTGCTTGTAAGAGTCGCTGTCGCCTTCTATTTCTTCACCAGTCACCACATTACCGCCAACAAGGGGTTCGACGGTAAGGTCAACCTGGCTAATGGGTTCCGCCCACAGTGCATAGAGCGTAGGAGCCTCTGCTAGGTCAACCAATTTGGGGCTCGTACCCTCATCGTCACGCAGTTCGGCAATAACTTCATCCCAGCTGGCATAGCCATCTTGCTTTTGCCCGATGCCGCCATATGCTTTGCCGGCATGCTTGACATCTGTGTCCTGAAGGGCGCTCAGGATGGGGAACCGCATGGCGCTTTGCGCATCTGCGACCGTTGCATCGCGCACGTGTGGATTACCCCAGTCGCTGACGTCGTACTCTATCACAGGGTAGCGCACGGTTAATTTGCTGCCGTCGGCAGTGGCAGTGTAGCCCTCGTCATCCATGGAAGCAATTACGACGTTTGCAATTTCTGCATGCTCAGCGCCAAGCTCTACGATGACTGGCTTTGTGGGGGCAATTTCGTACACCGTTTGACCATCCGGATAAGATGTTCTGCCCGTAAAGACAGAGGCGAATTCCGGATCGACGAAGTTGGTGCACGATCCGCTGTCGTCGCCATCGCGAGGATCCTGGCCATAGAAGGTGCCGCCCGTGATGTTGACCAGTTGATCAGCCACGTTAGCCTGGTTGATGGTCATGCCATGGAAATCGGCGTTGTACTGGTAGTCCTCTGTCGTCAGGTTCTTGTACGTGCCGCCAGCAATGTTGACGTAGCCTCCCGCGAAGGGGTACACGCAGGAACCGTTCCTGCTGTCGACGACCATGGTGAGGTTGTCGTCATTGAGGTTCAGGGTTGCGCCGTCGCGCACGGTCACGAGGCAGATGCCGTCCTTGATGGCCACTGCGTTTTCAGTGGTAGCAGTTTCGACTTCCACAACCTCGGTACCGTCAAGCGTGCCTCCTCTGATTTCCACGGTGCCGCTCTGGATGTTGAATGCGCTGCCATTGGCTGCTGTAGACTGCGGCTTGATGGTCTTGCCGCCCAGGTCGATGACAAGGTTCTTGCCCACATCTACGCGCTGCGCCAAAGAAATGTCCGCTACGACGATTACCGTCTCGCCCGCTTCAGCTTCGTTTACTGCTTCTTGCAGGTCTACGTAGAAGACGTCCTTATCGCCTACCGTGCGCTTGGCAACTACGTTCTTCAGCTCGTAATAGTCTTTGTATGTGCCGTCGCCGCCAACCCTCATGAGCCGTTGGGCTTCGGGTAGCACATAGTTCGGCGCGCCTGCGTTGGCGCCGTTATCAGAGTAGTATCCGCTGGTAATAGTGAAGACCGCTTCTCCTTCAGCAGAGAGCGCTTCGCTCCCGCCTGTGATGACGCCATCCTCGATGGTGGCGGCGCTGGTCGTGCCCAAATGGATTGCAGATTCGGTGCCCGAAATCGAGCCGCCTTTTACCGTAATGGCAGAGTTGCTCTCAACGATGAAAGCGTAAGAGCCGCTTGTCTGCACCGCGCCGCTTTCTGCAGGAGAGCTGTCAACTACAGTAAGGGCCGAGCCGTTCTCCAGACGTACAAGGTTATCGCTGCTGCCCGAAAGCTTGTGTCCGTTCAGGTCGAGCGTGAAGCTTTTGCCGTTCAGCTCGAGCACGTCCGGACCCTGGTTCGCATCTTTGAGCAGCTGTATGATCACGTTCGTGCCACTCGTGCCACTAAGCGCGTTCACTGCCTCCGCTACTGTGCCGAAGCTCTGATTCGTCTTGATGTTCTTGGCCACAGGATCCCCCAGGCGGAAGAGCCCGTCAGATGCATCCCGTACGAGGAACTGACCGCCTTTGCGTTCAAAGACATCTGCATTACCTGCTGAATCGGAGAATGCGCCACCATTGATGGTGAACCTGGAATTCTGCCAGCCAGGATTAAAGACAACAGAGGTTCCTCCCTCACCCGCGCGCACAACCGTGCTGCCATCAATAGTAGTAATGCTGTAACCCGAAGCCTTGATGCCGATAGTGCCACCGGTGACAGTGCCGCCTTCGACAGTGAGGGTGCCATCCTGGGCATCTATGGCAATGCCTGCACCGGTAATCTGGCCGCCGTTCACCGTAAGTGTGCCATTCGAGCTGCGATGGACGATTGCCGCATCCGTGCTGCTAGCACTTTCGATTGTGCCGCCCTCGATGGTGAAGCCGGCATCACCCCCAGTACCATTGACGTCAAGAACGCCAGAGTTCTCCGCATAAAGCGTGCCGCCCGTGAGGGTAGCAACGCAGCCGTGCGATACATCAATAGGAACCGCGCACTCAATGCGACCAGTGGCCTCTGTGCTGGAATCGGTGATGGTCGTGTTTGCGGTAACCGAGATCTGGCCCGTAGTAGTAAGCGTTTTGCCCGCCAGATCGAAGGTGACGCGCCGCGTATTGAATGTCAGCGTGTCAGCACTCGTGTCCTCGAGCAGCGTGACGGTGTCGCCCTTTTCGGCCGCCGCAAGGGCGCTGCCGAGCGAAGAGTAATAGGTGATTGCGCCCGTGTATTCTTTGGTGACGCTGGCCACCTCTGTACTCAGCGTGTACCATCCGTCGCCTTCAGTCATGAGCGTTTTGCCGTCTGGCAGAACATACTTAGCGGCATCGCTGTTGCCGATGTCGTCGGAGAAGCGTCCGCCGTTGATCTCGATCTTGCCAGAGTCGCTTGCGCCGACCGATGCCGCACTTGTGTTCTCGACGTCGCCAATCGTGCCGTCGTTGATGGTGATGGTGTTCGCATTGCTGAACGCCGCCACTTCGCCACCGGTGATGGTGCCGTCGTTGACGACGATTTTGCTCTGGTCGTAGATGCCATACTTGTCACCATGCACCTGGCCGCCATTGATGGTGGCACCATTGACAGAGCTCGCTTCGATGCCGTACAGGCCGCCGCTTACGGAGCCTGCCTGCATATCGAGAGCGCCATTGCTGTCGCGCACGTCGATGCCGGATCCGCCTGCGTTACTGTTTGTGATGCTGCCGTCGCCAACAGGATTGTCGTCCGTCGCACTGGTGTCAGTGAGCGTGAGTGGTGCGGAGACGCTCAGCACAGGATCAGCCATGTCGGCATTGATCTTGTGTCCAGCAAGGTCAAGCGTCAGCTCTTTGGCCACCTGGATCGTCTGGGTTTCTGTGGAGTCGGCAACTGCCTTGATGGTCTGGCTGGCGTCGGCTGCCGCAATTGCATCAGCCAGAGTCGTATAGCACTCGTTCGTATCGGCATTCATTGCCGCGGCATTGCCCAGGCGATACAGGTCGTCTGCGCCCTTGAGCAAATACATGCCGTCTTGGCGCGTGAAGCCCTCTGCATTGCCAGCAGCGTCGCTGAACGCCGGTTTAAAAGTGGTGTCAAAGTTCTCGATAGTGAATTCTTCCACGCCATCAGCTGTAGCGACCGAATCGCCATCAGTTGCTATGATGGTGCCCTCCTCTATATTTACTTTGCCGCCAGTTGCGTGGATGCCGCCTGTAACACCCTGAATGGTACCGCCATAGATTGCAGCGCTGCCACCTTTGACCACGATTGCCGTGCCGCTTGTACTGGTAATGCTTAAAGCACCGCTCGTAGTTGCCATAGTGCCAACGTAACCATTGCCTTCAGCGACAACTGCATCTCCCACTGCGGTCACACTGCCCTCGCCAGCAACCATCAGCGTGCCACCGCCCACCTTAAACGCGGGCTCTGTTGCGCTATCACTTTGAACTTTCGCGCTGCCCGATCCCACGCCGAAGACAGTGTTTCCAAACGCACTGTTCGCCGCAATGTCCGCCACGCTGCGGTCCGTTGCATGGATGGTGCCGGAATCGAACTGCACCGCTCCACCGTCTACAAGTTGGAAACCAGCGCCCTCAACGCCTTCGGCAAACTCGATTGTGCCGGTAGACGGATCGCTGGAATCCTTGATGGAAATCGCGCTTTTCATCGTAATGGTGGATGCGGTGACCGTCTTGCCCGCCAGATCGATGGTGATATTCTTAATATCTGACCTGTCGACGGTGAATACTCCCTCATCGCTATTGGCGATCATCATGATGGTTTCGCCCGTGCTTGAGACGGCCTCAATAGCATTCTTGAGGGAACTGTATATTACATCCTGTCCGTCAACTTCACGCTTAGCAATAGCCATGCCCAGTTCGTACCAGCCATCAACGTCCTCATCTATGAGAAGCTGACCAGTTGGACGGGTGAAATTATCGGCATTGCCTGACTTGTCGTTAAACTTGCCACCATTGATGGCGAATGTGCCATTGGCATCTTCCTTGCCCACGGAAGCCGTTGTGCCGGAAATAAAGCCACCATCGATGGTTGCGTTGCCGTATCCCGCGGTATAAACACCTGTGCCTTGGGCATTAATGCTACCGTCTGTAATGGTTGCGTTGCCGTATCCCGCGATATAAACGCCTGTACCTTGAGCATTGATGGTGCCGCCGGTGATGGTTGTGTTGGCATACTCCTCGGCGTGAACACCTGTGTCTTGGGCGTTGATGGTGCCACCTGCGATGACTACCTTGCCATAGTGACTAATGTCGACACCTGTGCCATTGACTTCGATGGTGCCGCCTTCGATAGTGGCCAATCCGCTACCATACTGTGAGCCACCAATCCAGATGCCACGACCGTTACCCCTGATGGTGCCGGCCTGCATGGTTAGTTCGCCGCCCTCTGCCACGGCAACGCCAGCGCATAAATCGCCCGTTTCATTCACGATTGCACCTGTGCCGGCCGATTCTGCTGTTTCCGAACTGTCAGTCAAAGTGAGCTTGCCACCCTTGTTTATGTTGATGGCGATTGCCGAACTTGTCCCTGGACTCTCGAAAATCTCGATGGTCTTGCCCGCAAGATCGAGCATTACCTCCGACTTATCGTACACTGTAAGAATATTACTCAGCTCAATGTTTGCTAGTGGCTGAACAGTGTCGCCACTTGTAGCAGCATTAAAGGCATCCTGGAGAGTGTCGTAGTAGGTGGTTTCTCCTGCTGCGGTTACAATCTTGGCAACCGACGTCGAAGTCTGCTCCCCGCCCGTGGCACCAGAGCCTGTGTCGCCGCCAGTGTTGCCGGAGCCAGTGTCGCCGCCAGTGTTGCCACTGTCACCGCCTTCGCTACCCCCTGTGGAACCTGGGTCTCCCAGGGTCAGGCCTGGACTACCAGCCGTACCTGTGGAAGTACCTTCATCAGCCAAGGCGGTACGTGGCACCTGGACCTGCAGGGTAACCACCATCACCACTGCCATGAAAATGCGGAAAAACTTGCTGAAAACAGACTCCGCGACCATTGCGAACCCCTCTCATGCCGATACGATAACTCATGCGTTAATACGTCACCTTATTGTACCGCTAAATAGGGCATTTGAGCATGCTAAAACCCGTCTTTTACGAAACGATTTAGTAACAAAAATGACGGTGTCTCACTTGGGGTAAATTCGAGACAGCAAATGAGACGCATCAGCACACCCGTACGACACAGCAACGCGTCCGTACGACACGCCAGTGTGCAGGTTCAAAAGCCTTCGCGGCCGCCAGTTTTTCCTCAACCTTAGTTAAAGCGTTGCTGCGTTTCCTCGAGACCGTGCTCGATCAGATACGAAACAGCATGGGCAGCCTGCGTGCACGATTCAATGAAGTCATCCAGCGCATCTTTACGGATGGGCGCAAGCACAAAATCGGCCGCATCCATGCGTCCAGGAGGCCGGCCAATGCCCACACGCACGCGGTAGTAGTCTGGCGTGCCAAGCTTTTCCGTTGTGGATTTGAGGCCATTATGCCCCGCACTGCCCCCGCCCAGCTTCACACGGATATGCGCAGGTTCAATGTCGAGGTCGTCATGAATCACGATAAGATGGTCGGGTTCGATACCGTAGGCATTGCAGAGCTGCTTAATGGGCCCGCCAGAAACGTTCATAAAACCCTGTGGCTTTGCAAAAACTATGTCCTGATCAGCCAAAACACCCTTAGCAGTAAGCGCACCACATTCGCTTTTCCAGTAGTTAGCCCCGCTGCCCTGCGCAAGGGCATCAAGCACCACAAAACCCGCGTTATGCCGCGTGTTTTCATACTCTTCACCGGGGTTTCCAAGCCCAACTACCAGATACAAAGTTACACTCCTAAGTCCAATAAAGTCAGCGAGGTTTTTTGATATGCCCCAGATTGGCGTGAAAGCATGAGGAAGCGTACTTCGATACGTGACGAATGCTTGGAACGCCAAGATGGAGCATAGCATAAAACCGCAGCGTCGATTCATTTCGCTGTTCGCCAGAACAGCGAAACTTTTGGTACACGATATTCAAAACAAGGGGCAAGATGAAGCGCGAGAACCAAGCGCAACATCGACAATTCCGCCGTTCGGTAGAACAGCGGAATCTATAACGCAAAATCGGGATCAAACAAAGTGGAAATTGAACCGTTGTTAAACACGTTGCTAATGGCTCGCGCAAACAGCGGCGCAACGCTCACGACTTTAATCTTGCCCGTCTGCTTTTCAAGCGGAACAGGGATGGTATTGCAGACCACCACTTCTTCCACGGGGCAGTTTTCCAGGCGCTCGTACGCCGGGCCCGAAAAGACGGGATGCGTCGCGCAGGCATATACTTGCTCCGCACCATTGTTCTTCAGCGTATCAATGGCAGCTACCAGGGAGCCTGCGGTGTCAATCATGTCGTCGTTGATGATGCAAATCTTGCCCGAAACATCGCCGATGAGCGCCGTGATTTCAGCCTGATTATGCTTCGGGCGCCCCTTGTGCATAACCGCGAGTTCTGCACCCATCATGTCGGCCAGTTTCTTCGCCGCCTTGGCACGCCCCAGGTCGGGCGATACCACGCAAAGCTTTTCCTTATCGAAATTCTTTGACTGGAAGTAGTCGGCAAGCAAGCTGAGTGCCGTAAGATGGTTAACAGGGATATTAAAGAAGCCTTGAATCTGGCCCTGGTGCAGGTCGATGGTGATGATGCGCGTCACGCCTGCCACGGTCAGCAAATCCGCGACAAGTTTGGCCGTAATAGGCTCGCGAGCTGCGGCTTTGCGGTCCTGGCGCGAATAACCATAGTGGGCAACGACCGCTGTAATGGTGCGCGCCGATGCGCGTTTAGCAGCGTCAACCATAATGAGCAGTTCCATGAGCGCGTCGTTGACGTGTTCGCCCGCAATGGACTGAATGATGAAGACGTCAGCACCGCGCACCGTTTCCATGTAGCGCGCGTATATTTCGCCGTTGGCAAATTTCTCCAGCTTTACGTTACCCAGCGAAATACCCAGTTCTTCGGCAATCTGTTCGCCAAGCTCTGGGTTGGCCGACCCTGAAAAAACAGCCAGGGATTTTGTCATTTGAATTGGTTCTATCATTGCGCGCTCCTTACAAATTGCCTCCTATGGCAGAGTACCACGTTTTGCTGTATTTGAACCCCTATTCCTTGGGCTTGTGTGACTGGGTGTAACCTTCCTTGTTCAGCTGCTGGGCGCGGCCAAGGGCGAGGGCGCCGTCTGGCACGTCGTCGGTAATAACGGAACCTGCGCCCACCACAACGTCTGAGCCCACCGTTACAGGTGCAACCAGCATGGTATCGCTGCCGATAAAGGTTTTGTCGCCGATGATGGTTGCGTGCTTGTTGGTGCCGTCGTAGTTGCAGGTAATGGTGCCCGCCCCAATGTTGACGTCTTCACCAATGGTGGCATCACCAATATATGACAGGTGCGGCACCTTCGAGCCTGGCCCCACAACCGACTTCTTGATTTCCACATGCGTTCCCACCTTGGCGCCCTTGCACAGATGCGCACCGGGGCGCAAGTAGGCCCGCGGGCCGCAGGTACACCCATCTTCAATGACGGCTTCGATTGCAACGGTTTCGGAAATGTTGCACTGCGCGCCCACATCGGTGTCAAACATGCGGCTGTTATAACCTATGACCGTGCCTTCCCCAATGTGGGTATTACCCGCCAAGAAGGTCTGCGGCCAAATTTCGATGTCGTTTTCGAGCACGACGTCTGGCCCAATCCAGGCCTGGTGGGGGTCGATAATCGTGACGCCATCAAGCATGTGCGCGTGGTTAATGCGCAGCTGCAGGATTTTCGTTGCTTCCGCCAGCTGGATGCGCGTGTTCACACCCAGGCACTCGTTGACGTCTTCGGCCTTCACGCCAATCGTGGCGCGGCCGTTTGCGCGCGCGATTTCAACGACGTCGGTCAGGTAAAACTCGTTTTGCGAATTGTTGCTGCCCACCTGTTCAAGGGCATCGAAAAGCATGCTCGCGTCAAAGCAATAAAAACCCGAGTTGCATTCGGTTATGGCGTCTTGAAGTTCGTCGCAGTCCTTCTGCTCGACGATGCGCTCCACCATGCCGCCCGCATCGCGCACGATGCGCCCGTAGCCGTGGGGGTCGGGGGCTTCCATGGTCAGCACCGCCACGCCCGCATTGCTTGCCTCGCGCGCTTCGACCAGGTCATTGAGGGTTTTTGGCGTAATGAGGGGGCAGTCGCCGTTGAGCACAAGCACCGACTTCGCCGAAGAGCTGACCGCGCCGCGGCATACCGCCACCGCGTCGGCCGTGCCCTTCTGTTCGTTCTGAATAACCACGGTGGTATCGGCTTCAACGAAGGGTTCGACCACGTTGCGCTTGTGGCCAAGCACGCAGATAATCTGTTCAACGCCCGCCTGACGAGCGGTATCCACCACCCAACGGATGAGCGGCTTGCCCAAAACTTCGTGGATTACCTTTGGCTTGGATGATTTCATGCGCGTGCCAGACCCCGCTGCAAGAATAATAGCGGTGGTGTTACTCAGCGTCATGCCTTCCCCTTCCCTTGCTTTTATACGTCACTGCTTAGAGCCGTACAGAGGGCATCAAGCATAGTAATGGCATAGTGTTGCGCCGAACGTCCTTCGCCGGCGTCTTCCCATTGCTGGCCTGGAAGCCGAATGGCAATGCGGCGCGGCTTGCCCGTTGCCGCCGAAATAGCTGAACGCAGCCGGAGGGCGAAGGGGCCCTCTTCCGTAAATTCAACGAGTGGTGCGCTTTCGTCGGTGGCAGTGCCAGGCAGGATAATATGCACCAGCAGCATTTCTTCATCAGGCGCAACCAGAAGCGAATCGGCGCTCAGGATTTTTGCGGTAGGACTAGTAGCCAGCGCGAGGTTTGACATGCGGGCAGCCACCGAGCGCGTAAATTCGCAGGTACCAAAGAGGCAGAGGGCATTCTTTTCAAGCACGTCGGCCGCGCGCGCGAAACCCATGTGGGCGGTTGCGGGCCCATGTTTGCCGTCCCAGGAATGATGCAGATTGCGAATCGCCCGGTAGGTGAAAGCACCCGCAATGCCGTCGGTGGGCAGGCCCATGTTGGTCTGGAATTTGCGCACCGCCGCTTCGGTTGTTGCACCAAAGATGCCGTCGCCGTCGCCGCAGGGAAAACCGAGGGCACCCAGTGCGTTTTGAAGTTCGCGCACGTCGTTGCCGTGGAAATGCGGCATGCGCAGGTACAGGGTGCGGTCGCCCAGCGTGAAACTGGCGTCAAGCAGAGCTGCCCAGACGGCGTCGTCTACCTGCTGCACAGGACTTAAGGCATGGGCGCGGCAAAATGCTTCAACGGCCGCAATCGTAGTGTCGTCAAACACTCCCGAGATTTGTTCTTCTTCCAAAAAGCCGAGCGCTGCCAGCTTCTGCTGTACGTCTTGTACTGCGGCACCCGCATCGTCTTTTCTTATTACATCCATGCTTAAATACTATCACTTATAGGTCGACCATGGAAAAACGGCGCGCCTGCCCATGCTGCTGAACTTGTTCTGAACGTGTCCGCCCCATAAAAACTTCACGCCGCCGTCAAAGCTTAGCTAAGGCGCTTAACGAACCAGTCCCCCATGGAAATGAGCATGTCGCGTGACGGGGATGGATCAAGCATGTCGAGCAGGCGGTTCTTTGCAATGCTTGTCAGGTTTTCGGCGTAATTGCGCGCGTAATCAATACTGCCCGAAGCCTGCATGATTTCCACGGCTTCATCGAGCACCGCGCGGTCCTTGTTCTTTGACGAAAGGATTTCAATCAGGCGCTCACGGTCGGGCGAGTGCTGCAAAGCATGTACCACCACCAGGGTGCGTTTGCCCTCCGTAATGTCGAGGCGGAAGTCCTTCTTGGTGGATTCTTCGGTGCCAATAAGATTAAGGAGGTCGTCCTGGATTTGGAAGGCAAGACCCGTGTCCAGCCCATAGTTGCGCAGGGCTTCAATTTGGGATTCCGTGCCGCCGCCGATGATGGCGCCAATGGCAAGGGGCACCGCGCCCGAATAGTGCGCGGTCTTGTGGGTTGCCATGATGAGGTAGTCTTCGGGGGTGACGTCGTAGCGGCCGTCGCGCGCCCAGCCAATGTCGAGCGCCTGGCCTTCGATGGTGCGACGCGTCATTTCGATGAGTTCAGTGACCACGCGTACCTTGGTTGCGTCGTCAAGGCATGGGTCGTGCATGACGGTGCCGTTTACCAGCGAAAGCCCCAAATCGCCCATGTTAATGGCGAGGCCAAGCCCTTCCGTTAGGTGGATGCAGGGCTCACCGCGGCGCAGTTCTGCGTCGTCGGCAATGTCGTCGTGGATAAGAGCAGCGGTATGAAAGTGTTCGATAGCCGCCGCAGCGCTCGTGGCGCGCACGGGGTCGCCGCCCACGGCCAGGCAGGCCGCAAAACAGATGAGGGGCCTGTGGCGCTTGCCCCCGTTCTGGCTGTATTCGAACAAGGGGGTATAAAGGTAGCGGTCCATGTCCTGATGCGTGCCATGGGGAATATAGGTGTTGACCAAGTCCCCCACCTGCCGGGCGTAAAGGTCAAGGTATTCTTCGAAGTTAGTAGGTAGATGGTCTACCGCGTCTAAAATCTGCCGTATATTACGGGAACTACTATCTGGTGTCATGTAGGTCTCCTTTTTCTCTGCTCCATTATGCCACAGGTTGTGCCGTGGGTTATGTCGCAGGTCGCCCATGTGTTATGTTGTCGCAGGTTGGCGTTAGTAAAACAGCGAGCGCGCATCTGGTGAGTGACACAAGCCCGCTCCAAGCGAGGCACAATCGTCATAGCACGGCAGAAGGACTAAAGGCACTTATTGGTAAAGCAAGCAAAATAGCAGTTGCTGGCAAAAAATGACGGAGTTGTACGAGTTAGAGCGCGAAAATGGCAAGAAATGACGGAATTGTACGGCTTGAACCGGGAAAATCCGTACAACTCCGTCATTTCTTGCCAGCAAGTCTTGAACTATTATTATAGGCAGTTATTTGGACCTGCGAGTTGGTAGGGGTGCAGGGACTCGCCGTGCTCGCTTCGCTCGCACTCAATCCGCTTCGCTTCGCTCGCGACAAACGTGCCAGAGGGCACGTTTGGCCCTCTCGGGTTCGAGTCCCTGCACAAAACTCAACTATATATGAAACACATTTTTTGTAGATAGTTATTTGGACCTGAAAGTTGGTAGGGGTGCAGGGACTCGAACCCTGAAGCCTTGCGGCGGCGGATTTTAAGTCCGCTGCGTATGCCAATTCCGCCACACCCCCACTTTTGAGCGGATTTCATTCTACCACCTCATAGGTTGTAAAAAGACAGCGAGATAGAATTTTGCAAAGCAATTAAACCGCTCTTGGCGCAGTGCCCGTACTTTGGTACGGGCCAAGCCATAGAAGGGCGAAGTGGGAAGCAAAATTACATCGCAGCGTCGGCTTTCCCGCCGTTCGGAAGAACGGCGGAAAGTATTATCCCTTCAAGGATGTCTGACTCGCTAGCCGTATAAGTTGGAAGGCCCGAAAGCTTCAGCACTTGCTGCAGGATAATAAAGCCCGCCACAATAACGGGAGCGCGCTTCGGCTGCAGCCCAACCACCTGCATGCGTTCTTCAAGCGGCATGCCAGCAAGCCGCGCTATCAGCGCCTCGAGCGTTTCGGCACTTACGGCACTACCGTGCACACGCTCTGGGTCATAGGGGTCCATGGCCTGGTCGATAGACACCGCCGATGTTGCCGTCCCCGCCACCGCCACAAGACGCGCAGGCACAAAGCCCATTTCATCCAGCTCGTCAAAAAAGCCCTTGAATTCGTCGTGCGCCCAAGCAGCCAAAGCCGCCTGTTCTTCGGGCGTAGGTGGATCGGTTTTAAGCAAGCGCTCCGTTGCACGGCGGCAACCAATATTAAAGGAATGAGAATGCACGACCCCTTCGCCAGCGACACCTGCAATCAATTCAGTTGAACCGCCGCCAGCGTCAACCACAAGCAGGCGTTCGCCCGCAAAATCGCCCGATGCGCCCAGGAAGGAGAGTTGGGCTTCGTATTCACCAGGAATAACGCTTAGTTCCACGCCAAGCTCTGCCAAGCGCGCCGCAAACTCGCCCGCATTGCGCGCATCGCGGCTTGCACTTGTTGCCAAACAGCGCACGACCGTGGGCTCATCTTGCGAAAGTTCGTCAATAACCGAGCGGTACTGTGCCACCACCGCGCACACGCGCTCAATGGCATCGGGCGCCAGGATGCCCGTTTCGTCAACACCAGCCCCCAAATTTACGATTTCAGAGCACCTATAGAGTTCGTGCATACCAAGCGCGTCAACATCGGCTACCAGCAGGCGTGCGGTAACCGTTCCAATATCTATGGCAGCGCATCTCATAATTATTCGCGAGCACACAAGGGGGAATTAAAACCCCCAGCAATTAGTCTTCAGCCTCGAGGGCTTCAGCAATTTCGTCGGTGATGTCCATGGTGTGATAGACGCCCTGCAAGTCTTCCAATTCTTCCAGGCGGTCCACCAGGCGCATGACCTTCTTGGCGTCAGAAACCGAAACTTCGGTTGGCGTAGTGGGCTCCATCGTAAATTCGGCACCCTTGGTTTCAATACCAGCAGCTTCCAGGGCGCTCTTGACCGCCATCAAGTCTGCTGGCGACGTGTAAACCACCCACTCGTCTTCGGCATCTTCAAAGTCGTCGGCGCCAGCATCCATTACCGCAAGCATAAACTCTTCTTCATCAGCCGCAGCGCCATTGGGCTTCGTGGGGTTCTTCTTGTCGTCAGTTTCAACAACCTTTGAAACGATAACCTGGCCCTTGCGTTCAAACTGGAACGCCACCGAACCGCTCGTACCCAGGTTTCCGCCATGGTGCGTGAAAGCCGCGCGCACGTCCGCAGCCGTACGGTTGCGATTGTCGGTGAGGGCTTCGCAGTAAATAGCAATACCCGCCGGCCCGTAGCCTTCGTAAATAACCGTTTCATAGTTGGCGGCGTCCTTGCCTGAACCAAAGGCCTTGTCGATAGCGGCCTTAATCTTGTCCTTCGGCAGGGAATTTGCCTTGGCCTTTTCAACGGCAGCAGCGAGGGCTGCGTTGTTTTCGGGGTTCGGGTCGCCGCCTTCCTTGGCTGCTACCGTAATATTGCGCGAAAGCTTACCAAAGAGAGCCGAACGCTTTGCGTCCTGCGCTGCCTTGCGATGCTTCGTTGTTGCCCATTTTGAATGACCTGACATTGTCCCAACCTTTCAAACGTTTCAAACCTGATGTCTTATTTTGCAATTAGTTTTGCGTAAACACTTTGCGCTTTATCTGAAATGTCGCTCTGAAGTGCTTTGTAAGTGTCTAACAGTTTAATGCACTCGGGCGTCAAGCTTGAGCCCCGTGCACCATCGCGGTCCAAAAAGCTTATGCCGAGCGCATCTTCTGTTTCCTTCACGATGCGCCAGGCCTTGCTGTATGCCATGCCCATGGATTTTGCCGACGCATTCAGGGAACCTTTTTCGCGCACGCCTTCCAGAAGCGCTGCGACACCAGGCCCAAAGGCGGAACCGCCTTTTTGCTTCGGGTTTTCAATGGTAAGTTTTATGCGTGGAACTAAACTTTTCGGTTTCATGCTCTCTCCTGATCTATTAATGCCCGCCGCCCGCGGTCATAAGTACCGCATGTTCAAGCTGGTCGCACACTGCTTCCCAGTTTTCGCGTGCTGCTTTTTCGCTGCCTGGCAAATTAATGACGAGGGTGGTGCCACGTTGCATAACAACTGCACGCGAAAGCATAGCACGTCCTGTTTTGGTCAGCGAATAACTGCGCATAGCTTCCGCAATTCCTGGCACATTGCGATCGCACACATCCTGGGTTGCTTCGGGCGTTACGTCACGCAAGGAAAGGCCTGTGCCGCCGCAGGTAAGCACTACATCAACGCCGTATTCATCGGCCATCTTTACGATGGCAGCCGAAATGCTTGCACGCTCGTCTTTCACCACCACGCGCTCACGCAACTTCCAGCCCTGTTCTGCAATGAGGGCCTCGAGGGCCTCGCCCGCGGTATCTTGTTCAAAGCCGCGCGTATCTGACGCCGTAACTATGCCAAACCATATATCCATTGCACACCCCTAAATAAGCATTCCGGAGTCAAGACCGAAGTTAATAATGTCAGCTTCTTCGCCCACCTCCAAAACCTTAACATCACCAGGAACGATAAGGAGGCAGTCGCTTTCTGCAAAAGTACTAAATAAAGCAGAACTTTGGTTGCTGTAAGGGCTCACCACCAGCTTTCCTTCTTCATTGCGTGCAAGCGAAGAGCGCTGGAAATGAACGCGAGAATCCTTCTTTGTTGCCCTGCTTCCCACTATGGCACGCTGCATGGGGTGAAAAACCGTAGAGCGTCCTTGCATTTTTTGGAGCGCAGGATACACCAGCATTTCAAAACCACAGATGGCGGCCGCAGGGTTTCCAGCCAAACCGAGGAAGGGCGTTTTATTGATGACCGCGAAAGTCTGGGCCTTTCCCGGACGCATATTCACGTACTTAAAGAATACTTCGCCAAGCTCCCCTGCAATCTGGGTAATAAAGTCGAAGTCACCATCGGCTGCGCCGCCACTCGAAACCACAAAATCACATTCATTAGCAGCCTGACTCAGCGTATCCTTGATGGCATCGTAATTGTCGGGTGCGATAGGATAGGCCCGCGCAATGCCACCCGCTCGTTCAATGCAACCTATGAGTGCAAAGCGATTTGAATTTCGAATTTGCCCAGGACCAGGAATTTCGTTTGCTTCAACTAATTCGGTCCCAAGCGAAATAATGCCCACGACAGGCTTTCTGTACACCGATACTTCGACATTGCCCGTTGATGCCAAAAGGCCTAGGGCAGCAGGATCAAGCGTTGTTCCCGCCTGTAGCACCAATGCGCCCGCCTTGGCTTCTTCTCCTGCATAGCGCACATTCTTTCCCTGTTCCACAAGGTGGTCCAAGATGAGTTCGTCGCCCACCATGCCATCGCCCGTAAGAATAACCCGTTCAATCATTTCAACCGTATCGGCGCCAGCGGGCACGGCGGCACCCGTCATAATACGGGCACATTGGCCAGCTTGAAGTTCATTTTCGTAATAAGCACCCGCGGGAATATAGGCAACAATTTCAAGTTTGACCGGGGATTCCTCGCTCGCTTGACTCAGATCAGCTGCACGAAAAGCAAAGCCATCCATAGCGGAATTATCGAAGGGCGCAATGTCGATATCGCTCACGCAATCGCCGGCCAAGGTGCGCCCCAGGGCATGTTCGAGCGCTATGTTTTCCGGCGCTATAGTTCCCACCGCATCAAGAATAATGTTTTGTGCTTGCTCAATGGGCACAAGCTCTGCCATAAGGATTCCTCTCTTTCATGTTCAACTGCGTTTTGGGGTTCGTTAGAAGTGCATTATTTTAACTTGGCTATTATACGTGAAAATGACTATTTCTTTATGAGGGATTCTTACACGAAAGTCCTTTTGCATGGTATGATAGGCGCAGCCTCATAAGCGCAAATGAAGCAACAAATGAAACACGTGCAAACCTAGGGCGAAGTTCATGGCAAGACAAGCACGAATTTTAGATTTTGGAGAAGCCAAGTCGGCTTCAGCACGCCGTGCTTCGGGTGGACGTGCTACTTCGTCGCGTTCGCAACGTTCGTCGGATTCCGAAAGGCATTCCTCGCGCAGTTCGCGTAGGCCCGATGCACGAGACACCAAGCGCGGGTCACGCCACTCAATGCCACTAGACACAAAAAACGATACGCGCAATTCGGCTCCACTAAACGACAAGAGTCGAACACGCCGCACCCGCAACTCCGCCCCTTTGAAGGATTCGCGCAGCTCAGGTTCCAAACGGAGCTCTAGAAACACACGCAATTCGCAGCCTGTTAAGAATACAAAGCGCGCACACAGCAGCAAAGCGAGTAAAAGCAGCAGGTCAAAAGCAACGAAGCAAAACGGACGCAGGAGCCAGAGGTCGAATCGTCAAAGCCGGGTGAAGTTCCAGCTGCCGCAACTGCCGCAGCTGCTCGAGATTTCCGAACTGCCCAAGCTACCGCCGCTGCCGGAGTTACCGAAGCTTCCCATCGGCTTTGCTGACAAGGGCATTCGTATTGGGTCGCATGTATTTGGCACGAAAAGTTCTATCGCCATGATTGTGTGCTTCTGCCTTGTTGCTACCTGCGCCCTGTTGTATACACCATCAAAGAACTACTACACCGCGATTCGCGACAAGGCCAAGGCCGAGGTTGCCTACGAAATCGTAACCACGCGCAATGATGCCCTTGCAAAAGATGTTGCCCTCCTTACCAGTGAAACAGGCATGGAGGATCGTGCGCGCGAGCAGTATGGCTGGATTAAACAGGGCGACAATGCCATAACGGTTACAGGGCTTTCCGAAGACAAGGACCTGTCTGCTGCCGAAGTGCTCCGTACGGTGACACTTAATGATGTGCGGGCGCCCGAAACCTGGTATTCACCGGTGCTCGACCCGCTCTTTGGCTACGTGAATGAATAGTGCCCTGCTTTGGGCTTAGTTGGCATGCGCTAGTTGCGCTCCCAGGTGCCAGATTTTCCGCCAGACTTGTGCAGCAAGCGCACATCCATGATTTCCATGCCGCGATCAACCGCCTTGCACATGTCGTAGATGGTTAGGCAGGCAACACTTGCGGCGGTTAAGGCTTCCATTTCGATGCCGGTCTTGCCTGTTACCCCGCAGGTCACTTCCACGCGAATGCCCACGCGGCCGTCGTCGCGCTGCCCCGCTTCAACGGGAATGCACTCCACTTGCGACTTAGTAATAAGCAGTGGGTGGCACATAGGGATGATGCTGCTTGTGTTCTTGGCTGCCATCACGCCCGCCACGCGCGCACAGGCCAGTACATCGCCCTTGGCAGCTTGGCCCGTGGTGATAAGCTCAAGCGTTTCGGGCTGCATAGCAATGAAGCCTTCCGCCACCGCCACGCGCACCGTGTCGTCCTTGGTGGATACGTCCACCATGCGCACGTCACCGTTTTCGTTTACGTGAGTTAGCTCGGCCATCTTATCCTCCAAGTACAGTCATGTTGGTTTGCTTGGCGTTCGCGTGGTCGCCTTGCTGGTGTTCTTCGGGCTTAGCACCGAGGGCTGCTTCGATAAGCGCATGCACGTCTTCTTCGCTTCCATTGCGAAGCACACTGCGCGCATCGAATTCATCGTCAGAAAAGAGGCAGGGGCGCAACTGACCCGTGCTCGTAAGGCGCAGGCGGTTGCATTCCCCACAGAAGTGGCGCGAAAGTGGTGAAATGAAGCCGACGGTCCCCTGTGCTTCGGGGAACTGCCAATAACGTGCGGGACCACCGCCGTCGGGCTTGCTCGACCCTTCAACAGGCACCAACTGTGGCAAGCCTTCAGCTGCCGCCTGCTCGTTAATACGTTCGCGAATTTCTTCACAGCTGATGACGTCTTCTTCACCCCAACCGTGGCCACAAACGCCTGAACTATCCCCCACGGGCATGTACTCAATGAAGCGCATGTGCAGGGGGCGATCCACCGACATGCGGGCGAAGGCTAGATAGTCCTGGTTCAGGCTGCGCACCGCCACCGCGTTTACCTTCACAGGGTTGAAGCCTACTTCAAGGGCCGCGTCGATGCCCGCTAGTACGTCATCCAAATTACCGCCACGCGTAATCTCTTTGTACTGCGCGGCATCGAGCGAATCGAGTGAAATGTTCACACGACGCAGGCCTGCTGCTTTCAAGTCATCCGCAAACTGTGCGAGCAAAATACCGTTGGTCGTGAGCGAAATATCGTCGATACCTTCAATGGCATGCAAGTCGCTCACCAAGTCAACCACGCCCTTGCGCACGAGCGGTTCGCCGCCCGTCAGGCGCACACGACGTACCCCCATCTGGGCTGCTACGCGCACGAACTTTAAGATTTCGTCGAAGGACAGAATGTCGGCATGACCTACCTGTTCGACACCTTCCGCAGGCATGCAGTAAATGCAGCGCAAATTACACCGGTCAGTTAACGAAATACGCACGTAATCGATTGTTCTTCCGTAATGATCCTTCATGCCCGCCTCGATGTTTGCCTCTTTATCTCTGTCAAAGATTATACTATAATAAGAATAACTACAGACGCCAATAGGAAAGGAATTCCTGAACCATTTCGTTTTGCGGGTTTTGCAAAATGTCCACCGTCGGCCCCTGTTCGACAATGCGACCTTCTTCAAGCACTATTATCTTATTGGAAATACGCTGAGCCTGCGACGGTGCATGCGTACACACCACCAATGTTGCCTGGTATTGGTCGAGATAGCGCTTAAGGGCGTCTTCGACAATAATGGTACCCTTGATGTCCATGGCCGACGTAGGTTCGTCAAGCAAAAGAAGATTGTGATGCTGGGCAAACACACGCGCAAGGGTTACACGCTGTGCCTGTCCGCCCGAAAGCTCGGTCCCTCGTGCAGAAATGAGGTCTGACATCCCCACGATTTCAAGTGCTTCATTAACGCGCTTTTCTCGCTCACTGTGCGAAAGCCCTGCGTCCTGCACCGCCATGTCCACATTGCGGTAGACCGACAAGTTAAACACAAAGGGATGCTGTGGCAGATAGCCCACCGACCAAGCCTGGGGAACGCTTACCGTGCCTTCGCTTGGTTCAAGCGTTCCCGCCAAAATGCGCAACAAGGTTGTCTTGCCTGCACCGTTTGGACCAATTACTGCGTATTGACCAGCTGCTTCAAGCGTAAGCTCTGGAATATCCAGGACCACATCTTCGCCGTAGCGCACGACAGCGTTGTTGATATGTACCGACTGCATGCTCATGCTCGTTCCTTCTTATTCTCGTTCAAAGCAGAGCTGCCTTCGCCCTTGTGGCGTGGAATGGTGCTCCTCCGCTTACGCGCTGCGAAGCCACGTTCGTCAAAGAGAAGTGCCACTGAATTAATGACGAAAGAGATTAAAAGCAGAACGATGCCAAGTGCCACGGCCATTTCGAAATTACCTTTATTGGTTTCCAGCATGATGGCCGTGGTCATAACGCGTGTCTTGTATTGGACGTTGCCTCCCACGAGCATGACCGCGCCCACTTCACCAATCGAGCGACCAAAGGCCACAAAGATGTACGAGAAGATTTGAGATCTGCATTCATTGAGCAAATAAAGTAATTCGCGCCCACGAGAAAGCCCAATGCCCAGAGCGGTTTCGTGCAGCTTAGGTGCCACTTGGGACACCGCGGTAGAAACGAGCCCCGTTACGATAGGCGTAATGAGAACAACCTGGGCCGTGACCATAGCTTGCACGGTGTAAAGCAAGCGGAATTCACCCAAGGGACCCGAACGCGAAAGAATAAAAAACACAATGAGGCCCGCAAGGACAGGGGGCAGACCCATAAGCGTATTGAGAACACGCAAAATAATGCGCTTACCTTTGAAGTCCGAATAACCGATTAAAACGCCCAAGGGCACACCCAAAATCATGGATATAGCCGTCGAAAAAAACGCCATCTTAAGCGTGACGAGCACAATCTGGGAAAGCTCACTTCCCGGCGTAAAAACGGTTGTTAGGACCTCAAACAGTTCTTGCATGGTTCACCATAATAGCAGGGGCAAGCAAAAAATACCTGCCCCTGAACATACGTTTTCTGCAGTAAAAACTACATCATGTAGAAGAGCGGCTCGCCGTATTCTTCTTCACCATACTTCGAGATGAGTTCGGCGGCTTCATCAGAAAGCATCCAGTCGATGAAAGCCTGAGCGCCAGCAGCATTAACATCAGGCCACTTTTCGGGGTTCACGGCAATCAGAGAGTAGGTGTTCTTCATGTCGTCAGCTTCACCCAGCACGATGTTGAGCTGATTCTTGGCTTCGTGAGAAAGGTAGGTACCCTTGTCGGTGAGCGTGTAAGCCTGCAGTTCGGCAGCCTTGTTCAGGGTTGCGCCCATGCCGTCGCCCACGTTGACATACCAGTCGTTACCTTCGGGAGTAACGCCAGCGGCTTCCCAAATCTGCAGTTCCTTCTTGTTCGTACCCGAGTCGTCGCCACGAGAAACGAAAGTGGCGCCACTGTCAGCAATAGCCTTGAAAGCGTCGGCAGCAGTGGTGCAGTTTGCCACGCCAGCAGGGTCGTCGGCTGGACCAACGATAACGAAGTAGTTGTACATAAAGGGCAGACGCTCTACACCAAAGCCGGCGTTAATGAATTCTTCTTCGCTTGCCTTAGCGTGGACGAGCAGCAGGTCTGCGTCGCCCGTTTCGCCCTTCTTAATAGCAGCACCCGTGCCAGCAGAAGTGATTTCAAGGGTGTAACCCGATTCGCCTTCAAAGGTAGGCTGCAGGTAAGGCAGCAGGCCAGAGTCGTTCACCGAAGTAGTGGTGGAAAGGCGGATGACCTTGCTGTCGGCAGCAGCTGGAGCAGCTTCGGCAGCACTCGATGCAGCGGCCTCAGTGGCAGCCGAAGCAGAAGCGTCGGCGGCAGCGTCAGCACTTGCAGAAGTAGCAGCGTCGGCACTTGCAGAAGTAGCAGCGTCGGCACTTGCAGCAGCGGAAGCGGAAGCATCAGCAGCGCTCGATGCGGCTGCACCCGAACCACCTGCGCAGGCAGAAAGACCCAAAACGGCCAGTGCCATGGTTAATACAAGAGTGAATAATAGTTTCTTTGACGATTGCATGTTACGTCCCTCCTAAGAAAAATACGACTCGTATTTCGAGTCGATTGCACGGATTATGGTATTACCTCTGGAATGCCTTTGTAAATCATTCTCAAACGTGAATAATTGAAATATGGAGATAGCTTCAGCTGCTTTATCCACCTGCAGAAATGAACCGCAAGGTAAAAAGTTGCATAAAGGTATCAATCGCGCGTTCATCGCCTTCAACTTCAATGTGTGTTCGTTCCAGAGCCAAATGACGAAAAGACCGGGGCGGCAGAGGCCTTATGCTTATTGCACAGCTTGATTCATCTCTTTCAAAGAGCCACGTTTCATCTTGACATGAAAGCCCAAGCTCTTCTTCAAGCCACGCATGCACGTGGGCATAGGGGCGCCCGCAATCGAGTTCGATATGGTTGGGAGTGCGCTTCACGAATAGTCTTCTCTTACCTTCTTAAGCAAGGTCTATGCTTTCCGCAGAACCCGAAAGGAAATCGATCATAAGCAAACGGTTGCGCAGCACACCGTCGCGCCCAAGCAGCACCTTCAGTACTTCTGCAACCTGAAATGAAGCGGTACCCCACGCAGTTTGGACCAAGTTGCCCAGCTGCTTTTGGACGCCTTCCCCACCTTCTTCAATGGCGCCATAAATGGTTGCAAAGGAAGGGTCGCCAGGCACAACCGTGCATACCTGACCAAACCAGCCCGCAATGGCGCCATGAACAACAGGGATGCCCAAATGCAGGGCTGCATGCGCCATCCACAAACGGCTTCCCACGCTATCCAAACAGTCCACCACACAGTCCATGCCTTCAAGGAGTTGTGAAGCATTGTTTTCATCAAGAAAAACTTCGCGAGCGTCCACTTCAACTGCGCTATTCACGCGCGCAATACGCTCCTGAGCTGCCTGGGCCTTGGGCTTCCCAAGCTTGTCTTCGGTTGCCATAAGCTGACGATTCAAATTGCTTTCTTCAAAGACGTCCGCGTCGACAACCCGCATATGCCCTACGCCTACACGCGCAAGCATTTCAGAAACTGCTCCACCCAAGCCACCACAGCCGACTACCACAACATGCGCGCTTGCAAGCGTGGCCTGCTCGGCTTCAGAGATTGATTCAAAGTTGCGATTGTAACGATTGAGAAAGTCCATGGAATGTCCTCTTCGATTACTCTTTCATGTTCATGTTTGAACTATAGCAAAGCATATCTAAACATAAAAATACGGCGCCCCCAAGGACGCCGTATTTTTCTTGCCCCTATACAAAGCGGTAGGTATGCATCATTTCGTCAGCCATGGCTTTCTTGCGACAGGCGTCGCAGACTTTGGGAACTTCCCCGTCCGTTTCGGCCGCCGCACGTTCGAGCATTTCCCTTGTGCCCATAAGCGCACCGCATTCTTCGCAGAACACCAATTCGAATTCACGCTTCCAAATGGTGCGCGTCTTTTCATTTTCTTCAAAGACGATTTCACCTGTGGGACACACGTTTGCACAACTCAAGCAACCAATGCATGCCTTTGACGGGTTGCCATAGGGAGTATCAACGCGCTTTTCAGTGCCACGCAGCACCGTGCTAATGGCGCCCGTCCCCAGGCTGTCACACGCTTGAACGCACAGACCGCACAGAATACACTTGCCTGCTTCAAGGGGCGTAAGGCGTGCGAAGCCTTCTGTGCCACCCATACCCTGGGCCATGCCGCCGATGATTTCGGATTCAGGTGCGCGGTGGGCAAGCAAAGCCATAACAACAGCGCGTTCTTCCTTAATCTTTTCAGACTGGGTATAGACCGTGCAGTCTTCTTCAACCGGGTACACGCACGAAGTAACTACCTTGCTCTTGCCGCGAATTTCTACTTCAACGATGCACACGCGACAACAGGCGCGATGGTCATCGAAGGCGTCAGACCGGCAGAGCACGGGAATGAAAATATCGTTGCGCTTCGCGACATCGTAGAGGTATTCGCCCTTTTCGCAGAAGCATTCTTTCCCGTCTAGAACAAGCTTTATTTGTTCTTTTACGAGCTCGCTCATGCGCTCCTCCCTTCGGTCAGCACCGCAGAGAAGTGGCAGGCTTCACGGCAGCTGCCGCAAGCAATGCACTTCGCTTGATCAATTGAATGCGGGGTCTTCTTTTCGCCAGAAATAGCGTCGGCCGGGCACGCCTTCATGCACATGCCGCAGCCTGTGCATGCAGCTGCGTCGATGACGAACTGGGTGAGTTCGGCACACACGCCCGCTGGGCAACGATGCTCCTTGATATGCGCTTCGTATTCATCGCGGAAGAACTTGATGGTAGTAAGCACGGGATTGGCAGCGGTGCGACCCAGGGCACACAGGGACGCATCTTCCATGGTGTGGCAAATGCGCTCGAGCAGTTCGATGTCGCCTTCTTGGCCGCGCCCTTCGCAGATGTCGGTGAGGATGGCGCGCATTTGGCGCAGCCCTTCACGGCAAGGGGTACACTTCCCGCAGCTTTCTTCGCAGAGGAAGTCCACGTAATAGCGCGCCACTTCCACCATGCAGCTGCGGTCGTCCATGACGATCATGCCACCCGAACCCATCATGGCACCATGTTCTGTAAGGGTGTCAAAGTCAACGGGAAGGTCGAGTAAGCTTTCGGGGATACGACCACCCGAAGGACCACCCGTTTGACTAGCCTTGAAGTGGCGGTCGTCAATGATGCCGCCACCAATGTCGTAAATGAGCGTACGCAGCGTGGTACCCATAGGCACTTCCACCAAGCCGGTGTGCTTGACCTTACCCACCATTGCGAACACCTTCGTGCCCTTGGAATTTTCCGTTCCAAGCTTGGCGTATTCTTCCCCGCCGTCGCGCAAAATGGTGGGGATAGACGCCAGGGTTTCCACGTTATTGAGTACGGTGGGATGGTCGAACAGCCCGCGTTGCACGCTGCGGATGTACTTGGCGCGTGGTTCGCCTACGCGGCCTTCAATGGAAGCCATGAGTGCCGTCGATTCACCACAAACAAAGGCGCCGCCACCGCGAACAATCGAAAGATGCAGCTTATGGCTGGTACCCAGGATGCTGTCGCCAAGAATACCCGCCTCGTAGGCGCTGTCGATGGCTTTCTGGATATGGTCGCGCGCCAGGGCATATTCGTCACGGATGTAGAGAATGCCTTCTTCAGCCCCAATGGCCAAGGCGCCAATAATCATACCTTCGATAACGGCATGGGGGCTACCCTCCATTGTGGAGCCGTCCATGAACGCACCCGGGTCGCCTTCGTCACCGTTACAAACGATGTATTTCGGGAACACATCGTAGCCAGCAGCGGTGCGCCATTTGCGCCCCGTGGGAAAGCCTGCGCCGCCCTTGCCGCGCAAACCGCTCTTGTCCACTTCGTCGATAATTTGTTCAGGGGTAATTTCAAGCGCACGCTTCAGCCCCTCGTAGCCACCATGGGCAATATAGTCGTCCAGCGAAAGCGGATCAATGATGCCCACGTCCTTGAGCACCACTTTGTGTTGCAGCGCATAGAAAGGATTTTCATCCATGTGCTCCACTTGCACGCCGCCCTTTTTCAGCAACAGCTTTTCAACTGGATCGCCTTCCAAGGAATCGATAATGGCGGAAGCGTCGGATTCTTTCACTCGATAGTACATGGTGTCGCGCGGCATAAGGCGCACCACCGGACCTTGTTCGCATTCACCCGAACAGCCGGTGCGCACTACGTCTACGCTCACTTCAACGTCTAGGTTGCGCGCGGCCACTTCCGCTTCGATAGCAGCAGCCACGTCGAGGGCACCATTGGCAATACAGCCGGTGCCGCAACACACCAAAATCTTTTCGGTACGTTTAGTCATGCTGCTCACCATCCTTTGCGCGGTAGCTGTCAATAATTCTAGGGACTTGTTCCACACGCAGCTTATTATGGTAAACACCATCCACCAACATGACAGGCGCCAAAGCGCAAGAACCAACACAGTTAACGATCTCAACCGAGAACTGGCCGTCCTCGGTGGTTTCGCCTGGCTCTATATTAAGTTCGCGCTTAACACCCGTGACCAGATTCATGGCACCGCGGATATGACAGGCAGTTCCGTTGCAAATCTTAATGATGTGCTTTCCCTTAGGCGTAAGAGAAAGGGCTTTATAAAACGTCGCCATGGCGAACAGCTGGGCAATAGGACAGCCCAGGTGTTCAGCAAGCATTTCCAAGCCTTCTTCAGGCACGTAGTTAAATTCGTTTTGCATGTCTTGCATAGCGGCAAGTGCAAAACGGCGGTCGGCTGGATACGCTTCGATAATACGTGCGACTTCTTCAACAGAAACCACAGTTCACCTTCTTTCGTTTATCCTCCTGCAACCAAAGGAGTGAGAGCTACATAGTCGGCTTCGCTTAAGGCAGTGTGAACGCCATCTAGGTGTTCGATGTGGCGCCCGTTTACGAGGATAATGGCATCTTCGCCCTTTTCCGTACCCGCTTCGTTAAGAACAAGAGGGCGGAAGGCAGGCCAGCGCCTTGACACTTCTTCAAGCAGTTCAAGGACGCTGGAAGGACCTGAAATATCGCACTGATTACAGCCACTTATTTGCCGGTACGTAGCAAAGAATTTCACTAACATAGTTTCACCTCTGGCGTGGACAACACGTATGGCTTGTATGGTAGCACCGCGTTGCCCACGCAGGAAGACTGCCCCAGGCAAAGCTGGGGCAGTTCGTCGTTTCACACCTAGTAGCTCACGTTCAGTTCTTCAAGCTTTTCAGGTGTCGGGTCGCCGTCTGCGGTCCAGCCGCGTTCAGCGTAGTAGTCTGCCAACATGGTTTGCAGCTGGCTGACCTTACCCTTAGCAGGACCCGAGGGCAGAGCTTCACGCAGCAAACGCGGAGGCAGGGTGTCCTTTTCCACGCCAGCCTGGATGTTGAAGCGCTTTTCCAGGTTCCAGATGCGTTCGCCTTTCAGCAGGATTTCTTCGTCGCTTTCGTCCGAACCCACCGCTTCGCGGTACATACCTGCAATTTCGGGCAGACCAATACCGAAGGTGGTAAAGAGGCAGATGCCTGTGGAGTCGCAGAGGGCCGTTAGGTCCTGGAAGGTCTTGAGCAGAGCACCCTTGCCTTCAGTCTCCAGTGGGTCCATCTTCAGCGGGATACCCAACACTTCGGGGCTGATCATGTAACCACGTACGTGGCAGCCACCGCGGTTAGACGTAGCATATTCAAGACCAATACCCTGAATAGCACGACCGTCGTAAGCAGGCATTTCCTGCTTCTTCGCAGACATGGAGAGCTCGGGATGACCATATTTTTCGGCCAGGCGGTAGGAACCAAGACCGAGGATCTGGCCAAAGCCTTCGCCGTCGGCGGTCATCTGCGTCAGCTTAACCATAGCTTCAGCGTCGCCAAAGCGCAGTGGGAAGCCAATGTCTTCTTCGGGAATAGCGCCCATTTCAGCAAGTTCCATAGCGCAGGCAATAGTGGAACCCAAAGTGATGGGGTCCATACCCTGTTCATTACAGATAAAGTTAGCCTTTACGATGGCGCCCAGGTCGGTAACGCCGCAGGCAGCACCGTAGCTCCAGCCTGCTTCATATTCGGGGCCTTCGCCCAAGCCGTCCAGGTCGCCACGACCTTCAATCTTGGTTACGCGCCCGCAAGCAATGGTGCAGCCGAAGCAGCCCTGATTCTTTACCAGATAGGTGTCTACCAGGCGTTCGCCCGAAGTTGAATCTGCTTCATCCCAATAAGCACCGTCACGCCCATTACGCAGGGGCAGGCCACCAACTTCGTTAACGATATTAACGAGGATTTCAGTACCCAACGCACCCAGGCCTTCGCCCGTAACCGGGTGTTCGCACAACATGGTGCGAGCCTTGGTAATTTCGTCCATGAATTCCTTGGGGCGGGCAACCTTGACGCCACCCGTACCACGCACAACAACAGCCTTCAGGTTCTTGGAGCCCATAACGGCACCCATGCCACCACGGCCAGCTGCACGGTTCTTGTCGTTCATAACGCCCGCGAACAAAACGCCGCGTTCGCCCGGTGTGCCAATGGTAGACACGCGCACGCTGCCATGCTTGGCTTCTAGTGCTTCGGTTACTTCATGGACACCCTGGCCCCACAGCTCGCTTGCATCGAGCAGTTCAACCTGGTCGTCAAGAATGAGCAGATAAACGGGCTTTTCAGCCTTACCTTCAAAGATGATGCCGTCGTAACCAGCATACTTAAGCTCGGGACCAAAGTGGCCGCCTGAATTCGCTGCACCAATGATGCCGGTCAGCGGCGCCTTTGAAACCACTTCGTAGCGACCGGCAGACGTAGCGGCAGTACCCGTCAGGGGGCCCGTCATGAAGATGAGCTTGTTTTCGGGTGCAAAGGGTTCGACCTTAGGGTCAACTTCGTTGCAATAATACTTAGTGCCCAAACCACGGGCGCCCACATAGTCGTTTGCGTCCTTCAAGTTCAGGGGTTCTTTCGTGATGGTTCCTTCGGTCAGGTTTACACGGAGGATAGTGCCCATCCAGCCTTTTGCTTGTGCCATTATGCACTCACCTCCTCGACTGCTGCCATCATTTTGTCGGCAGCAAGCTGCTTCTTGCTTGGTACGTCCGTAGGATCGACCACCGAAATGGCGCCTGTCGGACAGTACTGAGCACACATGGTTTCACCGCCACACATGTCGCACTTGAAAATCTTGCGCTTGGCAGGTGAATAAGAAACATTGCCCAAGGGGCATGCGCTTACGCACATTTTGCAGACAATGCACTTGTCGGCATTGTGCTCCACCACACCTTCGGCGTTACGCGAAAGTGCGCCCGTGGGGCAAATGGCCGCGCAGCTTGCTTCGTCGCATTGCATGCACATGAGAGGAACGGTGATGCATTCCTTCTCATAGTAAAACACGCTCACATTGGACAGACGCGGGTTGAACTCCTCATTGTGCTTAAACGAGCACACCAATTCACAGGTGCGACAGCTCACGCACTTCTTGGGGTCCACAACTAGTAGTTTTCCCATAAGCTTCTCCTCCTCTATTCTTTTGCGTCTACGTTATTAAAGGTGTCTTGCTTAAACCTTCTCCGTGAAGCCATTTAAGCACTTTTGGGCAGCAAAAGTGTTCATGAACGAAGAGAAAAATACTCATCTTGTTATTATCTGCCCAAAAGAGGAT
>JAFUCE010000166.1 GCA_017459805.1 Eggerthellaceae bacterium | reverse complement strand
TGGCAGTTGGGACAGATAACGTAATCTGCCTCAACGGGATAGCCGCAGTTAGCGCATTCACCATATTTCATGAGCTGACGCTGCTTGATAGCAACTTCCAATTCCTGCTCTTCACGGTCAACCGCAAGCAGTTGAGGGCGAAGCAGAATATAAGCAACAACACCAACAACGGGCACCAGGCCAACGATGGCCCACAGCCACCACCAGGTACCACGCTGATACGCATCGCGCGCAATCCAGATAACAACAAGAGCATGCAATACAACCAGCATGCCCAGCATAACCGAAAAAGCCTGCTGAATTTCAGGTGTCAGAACTTGTGAGAGCAATTCATTCATGTTTATAGTTCCTTGTTTCGTGTTTACACATACGAACGGAAATTATACCAGTTCAGCAAGCTGTGCAGTAACACGTTCAATTTGGTCACACAATTCGGCATGACGGGCCGTGTCCTTTTCGATGATTTCTGGCGCCGCTTTTTCCAAAAAGCCGGAGTTGGAAAGCTTTTTGGCTAGCCTGTCCCGTTCTTTTTCGAGTTCAGCGCATTCTTTTTCCAGACGCGCGCGTTCGGCAGCGAAGTCCACCACGCCTGTAAGGTCGCAATAAATCTCGCAGCCTTCTTCGATGTGAACACTGCCCTCAGCTGGCCGTTCTTCATCGGGGCCAATGGACAGGGACGATAGGTTGGCAAGCTGCTTGACCAGGTCCGATTGGCTCGTGAGCGCGGCCGCTTCGGCGTCTTGGGCTTTCACGGCAACGGCAAGTTCAAGCTTGGGCGACAAGCCATAGCGTGCGCGCGTGCTACGCACGGCAGAAACAGTCGCCACGGTAAGATCGATGGATTTTTCAGCTTCTTCGTTAATCCATGGTGCGAGCGTAGCAGGTTCAGGCCAGGCGGCAATCATCAAGGAGTCAGCATCCTGTTGTGGAAGCTGTTCCCATATGGCTTCGGTGACAAAGGGCATCGCCGGATGCAGCAAGCGTAGCGCCTGGTCGAGCACGAAAACGAGATTACGCTGTGCTGCCAGGCGAACATCGTCGCTGTCTTTGAGGGATGCCTTGGAAAGTTCGATATACCAATCGCAGAATTCGCTCCAGAAGAACTGATGCAAATCGCGCGCGACGTCGCCAAAGCGGTATTCTTCGATACCGCGGGTAACGCTTTCTGAAAGCTTTGCCAGACGGCTCAAAATCCATGCGTCAGCTGGGGTCTGAATAGTCGGTTCGCCAGGGGTATAGCCATCCATGTTCATGCCCACAAAACGTGCCGCATTCCAAATTTTCGTGACAAAGCCACGCGCTGCTTCCGTACGGGGGCTGCCAACGAGGGCACCGTCTTTAATGTCGGCGTCGAAGCGCACGTCTTGATTGTTCGTGACCAAGGTCAAAAGGTTAAAGCGCATAGCGTCGGCGCCATACATATTAATAAGGTCCATCGGGTCTACGCCGTTGCCCTTGGACTTCGACATGCGGCTGCCATCCTTGGCAAGAATGGTGGCGTAAATAACTACGTCTTCAAAAGGAATTTGCTTCGTGAAATAGAGGGAACTCATAACCATACGAGCCACCCACAGCGCAATAATGTCACGCGCGGTCACAAGCGCCTTGGTAGGATGGTGCCCTTGCATTTCATCGAGATTATTCGGCCAGCCCTGCGTCGCAAAGGTCCAAAGCTGACTCGAAAACCAGGTGTCGAGGACGTCTTCGTCCTGACGCAGCGGCGCGCCACACTTCGGGCAAACGTCCGCATCTTCTTCGAGGGCGTCTTCCCAGCCGCAGGCGTCGCAATAAAACACCGGTATCCGATGCCCCCACCACAGCTGGCGCGAAATGCACCAGTCTTTAAGATTTTCCATCCAGGTAAGGTAGGTCTGGGTCCAGCGGTCCGGATGAAAGCTCACTTCCCCACTTTTAACAACATCGGTTGCAGGGCCTTTTAGTTTGTCAACAGCCACAAACCACTGCTCGGAAAGCCAGGGCTCAAGCGAAGAATCGCAGCGATAGCAATGCATAACCGAATGATCGTGGTCGTCCACATGGTCGAGCAAGTCGTGTTTTTCAAACCAGGCAATTATGGCCTCGCGGCATTCTTCGCGCGTCATGCCCGTGAACGGACCGTAACCTTCCACAACCACCGCATGTTCGTCAAAAATGTTGACCTGGGGCAGGTCGTGGTCTTGCCCCATGGCATAGTCATTGGGGTCATGCGCGGGGGTAACTTTCACAAAGCCGCTGCCGAAACCTGCATCAACATGCCAGTCGGCAAATATGGGAATTTCGCGGTCGACGATAGGCCGGATAACGGTAGCGCCTCTGAAGGCCGCTTTTTCTGGGTCGTCGGGTGACACTGCCACACCGGTGTCGCCAAGCATGGTTTCAGGACGCGTGGTCGCAACGGTAATGTATTCTTGACCACTAACTGCTTCCTTAAGCGGATAGCGCAGGTGCCACAGATGGCCGCCCTCGTCCTGGTATTCGGCCTCGTCGTCCGAAATAGCCGTGGTGCAGCTCGGGCACCAATTCACGATGCGCTTGCCGCGGTAGATAAGCCCGTCATGATACCAATCGCAAAAAACCTTGCGCACCGCGTTGGCGTAGTCTGGGTCCATGGTGAATTTTTCGTCGGCAAAATCAACTGAGCAACCCATGCGCTTTATTTGTTCGACAATGATGCCACCGAACTCATGCGTCCAGTCCCAACAGGCTTCCAAAAACTTTTCGCGTCCAATGGCGCGTCGGTCGATTCCCTGCTCCTTTAAGCGTTTGTCCACCTTGGTTTGGGTTGCAATGCCGGCATGGTCGGTGCCTAAAATCCAACGCGTTGAAACACCGCGCATACGGTTGAAGCGCACGAAGGTGTCCTGAATGGTGTCGTCGAGCGCATGGCCCATATGGAGCATGCCCGTTACATTCGGCGGCGGTATTACAACGGTGCAGTCGCCCGTGCCATCGTTGCGTGCATACCAGCCGCCATCAAGCCATTTTTGCAGAATGCGCTTTTCGACTTCTGCGGTCTCGTAGTTTTTAGGCATGTCGTTAAGACTCATGTATCCCCCTTGTATGCGGCTTCCCCATTGTTTACAGCGTCCCCGCTTGCGTGCGGCGTTCCTGCTTGCAAGCAACGAAAGGAGGGCCGGTCGTCATGGCCGGCCCTTGGTTTTAGTCTATGATGCTGCCTTGCCTTTTGCAGCACTGGCCTTAATTTCTGGCTTTGTGGTTCCCAAGATGTCAGACTCGCGCAGTTCAACGCGCGTTGCCCCCTTGTGTTCAGGAAGGTCGTACATGACATCCATCAGAACGCCTTCCAAAATGGAGCGCAATCCACGCGCGCCTGTACGGTGCTCAACCGCCTGCTTGGCTATGGCGCGCAGGGCGGCTTCTTCAATGACGAGTTCGCTGTCTTCGAATTCAAACATCCGCACGTACTGTTTGACGAGGGCATTCTTTGGTTCGGTCAAAATACGAACAAGGTCTTCTTCGGACAATTCGGTGAGGTTCGTGATAACGGGAATACGTCCAACAAATTCTGGAATCATGCCGAAGGTGTTCAGGTCTTCGGGCAAAACCTGAGCTAGAAGTTCAGCGTCCTCATGGCGCTTAGATTCAGGAATATCGGCATTAAAGCCCATACCAGACTTGCCGACCCGGTTAGCAATAATGTCGGTTAAACCAACGAAGGCGCCACCCAAAATGAATAGGATGTTCGTGGTGTCAATGTGGAGAAGTTCTTGCTGGGGATGCTTGCGTCCACCCTGGGGCGGGACGCTTGCTTCGCAGCCTTCCACAATCTTGAGCAGGGCTTGCTGCACGCCCTCGCCCGAAACGTCGCGCGTGATAGAAACGTTTTCACCCTTGCGGGCAATCTTGTCGATTTCGTCAATGTAAATGATGCCAATTTCAGCACGGGGAATGTCGAAGTCGGCTGCCGTAATGAGCTTGAGCAAGATGTTTTCAACGTCTTCGCCAACGTAGCCGGCTTCGGTAAGCGTAGTAGCATCAGCAATGGCGAAGGGAACCTTAAGCGTACGAGCCAGCGTTTGCGCAAGAAGCGTTTTACCACTACCCGTTGGCCCGAGAAGCATGATGTTGCTTTTCGCGAGTTCGACGTCATCGTTTTTGCGACCTGAATCCATAGAGATGCGTTTGTAGTGGTTATAGACAGCAACGGAAAGCGCTTTCTTGGCGTCCTCCTGCCCAATGACGTATTCGCCTAAACGCTCATAGAGTTCATGAGGCGTGGGCAAGGTATCGAGCATGCCCGCGGGAGCGTCTTCGCTATTGTGCAGGGCTGGCAGGGGCTCGCCTTCGGGCATGGTGCCTTCCATATGCAAGCCCATGTCGCGCATCATGGCATCAGCTGAAATCGAAATACACTCGTCACAGATATAGATGCCGTTGGGCCCGCTAATCATGGCGCCCACCATGTCAGTTGTTTTGCCGCAGAATGAACAGCGGATTTCTTCGTTGCCGTGGTCGTGTGGTTTCTTAGGCATTTCTTATCACTTTCGTTACCAGCACCTGCGAGCAAACAACGCGCTCACATAGTGCCCGTGCTTTATTCTTCGTCCTTCTTCTTGTCTTTCTTGTCGTCCTTGTCGGTAGTGACTCGCTTGTCAACGACGGCGTCAACGATACCGTAAGCCTTTGCGTCTTCGGCACTCATGAAGTTGTCGCGTTCGGTGTCTGCCTGAATGGTTTCAATCTTCTGACCAGTCTTTTCTGCCAGAATCTTGTTAAGGCGTTCACGAATATAGAGGATTTCCTTGGCCATAATCTCGATTTCGGTTTGCTGGCCCTGCGCACCGCCGGACGGCTGGTGGATCATCACGCGGCTGTTTGGCAGAGCGTAACGCTTTCCTTCAGCACCGCAGGCAAGCAAGACCGCGGCCATCGATGCTGCCATACCAATGCAGATGGTCGAAACGTCGCAGCGGATGTATTCCATCGTGTCAAGAATAGCGAGGCCAGCAGTCACGCTGCCACCAGGGCTATTAATGTAAATGGAGATGTCCTTTTCTGGGTCGGCAGATTCGAGGTGCAAAAGCTGGGCAACCACGCTATTGGCAACATGGTCGTCAATCTGTTCGCCCAAGAAAATGATGCGCTCATTTAAGAGGCGTGAATAAATGTCGTAGCTGCGTTCGCCACGCGGGCTCTGCTCGATGACGTAAGGGATAAGCGCCGATCGTGTGTTGGGAAGTATAATTTCGTTCATGTTCTACTCCTTAACTAAAACTTTATTTATCGTCTGATTCGGCATTATCCGCCTTTTTCTTTGTGCTTTTCTTCTTCGTTGATTTCTTGTCATCAGTTGCTTTATCAGCCTTTTCGCTCTTCTTGGCTTTCTCTTCTTTTTCTTTCGCCTTACGCGCCGCTTCTTCTTCTTTTTCACGCGCTATAACGCTCTTGAGCTTTGCGCCAGCTTTGAGTTCGTTCACCTTAAGGCCTTCAATAATCTGCTCAACTGCCTTGCCGCGAAGTATTCCCTGGCGAAGTGCCGCCATACGGCCAGCTTCGCGCCATTCTTTTTCAAGCTCCGCGGGATCTTCAGCACCGCTGTTGGCGAACTCTTGGCTTATTTCTTCGTCGGTCACCGTAAGTTTTGCATTACGCGCCCAAGCGTCAAGCGCAAGGTCTTGGGCAACCACATCGGCGGCCTGGCGCTTCAAGTCGTCGGTGAAGGTGTCGGGGCTCATACCATTTTGAGCCAGGAACATATCAAAGCTCATGCCAGATTGCTGCAGCTGTCCAAAGAAGCTTTGCAATAGTTCGCGTTCTTGGGCCTCCAGCATAACGACAGGTGCTTCGCCCTTCAGGCGCCCCTGAAGTTCAAACAGCGCTTCGTTTTCACGAAGGCGTGGCATCATGGACTCTTTCTGCGCTTTAATCTGGTCGGCCATGCGGCTCCGCAGGTCGTCGACGCTTTCAAAGCCGGCCTTTTCCTTTACCCAGTCATCAGTTAGCTCTGGAAGGATACGCTTTTTGACCTGCTTAATTTCAACATCGAAGGTGATATTGCCCGCCTCAGCCGCAACGCTTTGCGTAAGCATTGAAGGGCTGTCGGGGCTGATGGTAACCGTTGTGCTCTGACCCTTTTTCAAGCCGATCAGTGCATCGTCGAATTCCTTAGGGAAAAGGCCCATGCCCAATTCGTATACGCGGGAATCGCTCTTCATGGACTCGAGTTCTTCGCCCTTTTCATCGGTAGCTTTCAGGGCAATTTCGACGAAGCTGTCTTCTTTAATCTTGGTGGCAGCTGATGCGTCTTCGAAATCGTAGTAATAAATCAGCATTTCATCGATTTGGGCTTGAACTTCATCGTCAGTTGCTTCGACGCTCGGAAGGTCAACTTCAATGGCGTCGTAGCTGCTCAATTCGAATTCAGGACGCGTTTCAACCGTTACGCTATAGCTGAAGGGCTTTCCCTGCTCAACCAACTCTTCGCTGTCTTCGAATTGAACTTGCGAGATAGGAACAAGGTCATTTTCGTCCATGGCAAGCGGCGTTACTTTGCTCAAAATGTCGTCAGTAACCGTGCCTATGACCGCCTGGGCACCCAAGGTTGAATCGACAACGGCACGGGGTGCTTTGCCTTTACGGAAACCAGGGAAATTGTAGCGGTATGCGAAGTCCTTGTACTGCTTGTTAATACGGTCATCGACTTCTGCGGCGTCTAGTTCAATGGTGAGCTTTTTGTTGAAGCCTTCAAGCTTCTCGACTTTTGTTTTCATGTCTTTCCTCTCGATCGCTCATGTATGCCTATAAAGTTTTACGGCGCTCTCAAACACTGCCGGTATGGCGCGTGCTTTATTCCCCGTACGGGACTGGTGCGGGCGACAGGACTCGAACCTGCACGGGGGTTGCCCACCAGAACCTAAATCTGGCGCGTCTGCCAATTCCGCCACGCCCGCATGAGTGCGCGTAACTGCTTATTTTAACAAAACAATGGTCGTATATGATGGAGGCATTGTATTTGCCGCAACATACTCAAGAGTCGCACGGGGGTGGCCTAGGAGTCACTCATGGATCGCACAGGACTCACTACGGTAGTGCTTGAGAATCACCCAGAAGTTGCTTGAAAATCGCGCAAGAATTGCCTGGGCGTCGCCTACTTCAACAATCGTTTTATTTTTCTGGGAACCCAAGTAGCGGCACGGCCAATGCGCCAACTACGCGAGTTTTTGAGCTTAGTCTGCGCCTCCTCAGATTTCTTTACACGGCGTTCAAGATCTTTATTTTGAAGCTTTATTTCATCAAGTAACTTATCCCGTTTCGCTAAGGTAGCAGCAATGTTATTTGGATTAAGAATACGTCCATACTTTTCATACGCCAACAATTCTATGGACTGTGTATTTTGCATAATATTAGATAGCGTTTGTGCCCGAACGGGGCTGTTATCTTCTAAGTCTTGTTGTTTTAGGATTTCGTTCTTAAGGCGTTTGACGTCAAATCTTTTCCAGTACTTATCGTATAAGGTCTTATCATCAATGTCTTTCCAGGGCTTTTCACAGCACAGGAACTTGCTTATGGCTTCAATGTATTTTTGGTTGTATGGAAAGCCTGTGTTGTATGAGATCGATTCGAAGCACACATTCAAAAATGAGTCCAGGTAATACTCTGTGAAGTGATGTTCTTCGAGCCAAGCGTATAATTCGCGAAAACTTTCCAAGACAATTTCGGTGTACTTCCACCTGCTTGAAGTAAGCGACTCCGCATTTATGCGTCGACGCACTGTATGCAGATGCTTGTGTATGCACACCATCGTTTCAGTCGTCGCAGCATATGCGCTGATAAAGAACAGGTCGTTGGAAATATGCGTTGTGGAAAAACGTAGGTGATATTGATCAACCAACTCCTTCTTAAACAAAACGTTGGTGACGCGCCAGCTTATACAGCTCAACATGTTCTTTATTTCACGCGTCTTAACTATCTGGCCGTCGGGGAATGTTGGAAGATATACACCAATATTTTCTTGACGAATACCTGTCTCGAAATCGTGTAGGTAGTACAAACAAAAAACTTCATCGGCCTGGGTACGCACGGCAGCATCGTACATTTCCTGAAGCATGTTGGGGTCGTATTCGTCGTCAGCATCGAAGAACATCAGATAGGTACCGCTTGCCGCATCTATACCCGTGTTGCGCGCCGCCCCGGCACCTGCATGCGGAACAGAAATGCAAGTTAAGCGCGTGTCAAGGGCACATGCTTCTTTGAGCAGCGGCAGGGTATCGTCAGTCGAGCCATCATCGATGAATATCGCTTCAAGATGGGTGAAAGTCTGGGCGCTTATAGAGCGCACCAATTCGTGTACATATGATTCGCTGTTATAGATAGGAATAATAATCGAAATGATGGGCGCATGGTGCGAAAGCGAATTATCGAGATAGCGTGCGGCTGCAAGACGATTTTGAGCGGCAGAGAGCTGTCTTCGCAAATCTTGGACTTGGGCTTCGGAGTCGTCCGCATTATTGTCAAGTTCATGCGTAAGCTTATCGACCGCCTTTTGCTCGCTTGTGGAATGTAGGCCTAATGAGTGTTTTACCTGTTTGAGCGTATAGTAGGTCCATGGCTCTTCGGTAGTAATCATGCGCACAATTTCGTCCAAATAGTCTTCGTTGTACGCAAAATTCGTCTCATACTTAAAAGCCATACCAGCACGTTTGAGGAACGTATCCCGGTATTGTTCAGCTAGACCGTGTTCGTCGAGCCAAGTGTAAAGAGCACGTAAAATATGTAGTACCTCTGGTGCATTCTTGGCGCGCCCCGATGTAATAGATTCACTATCGTAACCCGTACGTATCGTTACCAGATTCTGACGCTGAACGGCAATGCGTGACGCCAGGGGTAATGCAGAAAAAACAAAGAGTAAGTCTTCTGCAATACTAAAGCGCAGGAACCGAAGTTCATGCTTTTTCAAGAACTCCAGGCGAAACATCTTATTTTGTGGTGCAGGATTAGTGCAGGAAAACAAGTCTGGGACATCTGAAGGAGCCATGGCGCCATCCTGCTTGGCCAATACACCATAGATGCCACGGTCCTTAGTAGTAGCCCCAAGCGTGGCATCTTCCCAAATGAAGGCACTCAGGACGACATCGGCATTACTGGACTCGGCGGCATCATACATGGCTTGGATATAGGTGGGGGCGTAGACGTCGTCGGCATCAAGGAACATAATGTAGGTGCCGCGTGCAACATCCATTCCAGCGTCGCGGGCAGAACCAGCGCCGCCATTTTCCTTGGAAATACAACTAAAGTTTGAATGAAGTGAACAAAAACCATTTACGATTTCGAGTGTATTGTCCGTAGACCCATCGTTAACACAAATAACTTCGAAGTCTGAAAAGGATTGCTTCGCCAAGGAGTCAAGAAGCTCTTCAACATATGCAGCACAGTTATACATGGGTACAACAACAGAAACAGCTATTTCTGTGTTGGTATCCGGCATAGTATGCTCCTTAGTTTTGATGGAAAATATCCCTCGTGTAAACCTTATGCTTTACGTCATCTAAACATTCATCATAGCGATTTGCCATGATGATATCGCAATTTTCTTTAAACGCGCTTAAATCTTGCTCCACGGCAAAGCCATTGAATAATGCATCATGGGCAAGAACAGGGTCGTAAATGATTACTTCCATTCCCGCCTCACGGAGCATGTTCATAATATCGAGTATGGGACTGTTGCGATAATTGTCAGAGTTACTCTTCATGGAAAGCAGGTAAATGCCTACTTTTTTATCTGTTCCCTGAGCAATAACATGCTGCGCGATAGATTCCTTGCGGACAAAATTTGCTGCCACGGTAGCACGAATCATTTCGCTGGGCAGATTTTCGTAATTAGAGAGCAGCTGGCGCGTGTCTTTCGGAAGACAATAGCCACCGTAACCAAAACTGGGATTGTTGTAGAAGTTTCCAATTCGCCCATCCATGCACACGCCCTCAATAATGCTCTTGCTGTCGAGATTGTGTTCTTCGGCATACAGGTCGAGCTCATTAAAGAAGGCCACGCGCATAGCGAGGTAGGTGTTAGCAAAGAGCTTGATTGATTCAGCTTCTTCAAAGCCCATTACCCGGATGGGAACGCTCTCTTTGTTTTCACAACATGCCGCAAGCAGATTGGCAAACGACTCGGCTTGTTCTTCGTTATTGCCGATTGATGCGAGGCAGCCCACAACAATACGTTCAGGGCTAACCGTATCGGAGTAGGCGCTCCCCTCTCGCAAAAATTCAGGACAGAAGAGAACCGTAAGGTCTGGGTGCTTGGCCTGTATGCCACGGGTGAAGCCAACTGGGACGGTCGACTTCACCACGATGACCGCTTTGGTGCCACAGGCAACCGCGGCTTCGACAACCGATTCAACGCTTGAAGTGTCAAAGGACTCTTCAGCTTCACGGTAGTCGGTTGGGGTAGCGATAATAATAAAGTCGGCGCTGCGGTATGCTTCGTCAGGTGTCGTGCTGGCTTGCAAATCGAGATTGTCGCTTGAAAGAGCCTGCTGCATGGCTTCGTCGACAATGGGCGCCTGTTTGTTATTAATCAAGTCTACCTTAGCGGGAAGAATATCGATGGCTGTGACATGGTGTTGGTGTGCAAGCATAACGGCAAGGGATGAACCCACGTAGCCAAGCCCGGCAACAACTATATTCACCTTAGCACGCTCCTTATTGTTGTTCAGGATGCTCTACTGCGCCCTGAACATGCCACCCGATGCGTCATCGGCTTCACTTGCAGCCTGAGCCGCAGCGGCCGCTTCTTCATTTTCCCACACTTTAAGGCTTTCGCGGTCGGTGAGTTCCTTAGCCATTTCGCGCAACTTGTATTTCAGGATTTTGTTGGCGGGGTTCATAGGGAACTCATCCACAAAGAAGACGCGCTTGGGAACTTTAAAGCGTGCGATACGTGGAATGGCGTATTCGCGCACCTCTTCTTCGGTCATGCCCTCGTAGCCTGGCTGAGTGCGGATGAAGGCACCGACGATTTCGCCCAGTTTTTCGTCGGGAATGCCCACCACCTGCGCATCGAGCACGCCTGGCATGGTGAGCAGGAAGTTTTCTACTTCGAGCGGGTAAATGTTTTCGCCCCCGCGGATAATCATGTCCTTGATGCGCCCCGTTACCCGGAAGTAACCTTCTTCGTCGACGGTACCCATGTCGCCCGAATGCAGGAAACCATTTTCATCGATGGCTTCGGCGGTTTTGCCGGGCATTTTGTAATAGCCCTTCATCACATTGTAGCCTCGGCAGCACAGCTCACCATGTTCACCAGGGGCACATTCATGACCATCGTTTACATCAAGCACTTTTACTTCTACCGGTGGATGCTTCTTGCCGACGGTGGTGCACTTATGGTCGATGTCGTCGTCGGCCGAGGTCTGCGTGAACACGGGACTTGTTTCAGTGAGGCCATAGCAAATGGTGATTTCTTTCATGTTCATCTTGTCCATAACTTCGGCCATCGTGGCTGGTGGACATGGCGATCCGGCCATAATGCCCGTGCGCAAGCTGGACATGTCATACTGGCTGAAGTTGGGGTGATTGAGTTCGTCAATATACATGGTGGGCACGCCGTAGACCGCCGTAGCCTTTTCGCGGTCAATGGCGCGCAGAACCATTTCGGGGTCGAATTGCTCAATGCCGATGATGGTACAACGGTGTGTGAGGCTTGCCATAACGCCTAACACGCAACCGAAGCAATGGAAATAGGGTACCGGCAGGCACACGCGGTCCTTGGGCGTGAGGTGCTGCCCTTCCCCGATAAAAAAGCCGTTGTTTAAGATATTGCGATGCGTAAGCATGACACCCTTGGGAAAGCCCGTGGTGCCGCTCGTGTATTGCATCATCACGCAGTCGTTGTTGGTAAAGCTCTTCTGGCATTCCCAGAGGTCTTCTTCTGCCACGTGTTCACCCAAAAGGAGAAGCTCGGGCACGCTATAGCAACCACGATGCTTTTCTGGGCCCATGTAGATGAGGTTTTTGAGGTGCGGATAGGTTTCGCTATTAAGGTAGCCACGCTGCTGTTCGGTCGATTCGGGAACAAGCTCGCGCACGATTGAAAGATAGTCGATGTCGCGGAAGGCGTCGATAATGCAGAGCGCCTTCATGTCGGACTGTTTGAGCACGTAGTCGAGTTCATGGCTTTTGAACACCGGATTCATAGTAACCATGACCACGCCAATTTTGGCAGTCGCATACATGAAGGTGAGCCAGTCGGGGACATTACGCGCCCACACGCCCAGGTGGTCGCCGGGGCGCATACCGATATAGAGCAGGCCGCGCGCTAGTGCATCGGTGCGCTCATCGAATTCTTTGTAGGTCCAGCGGAGATTGCGATCTGGGTATACGACGAATTCATGGTCGGGGTCGCGCTCTACGCAGGCGCGGAAATATTGCCCGATGGTCAGTTCGGAGTGCAGCGGATAGTCCTGGTCGCCTGGCGTGGGAATACTGCCATCTTCGCGCGACGCAGAGCCGCCGGTGGCATACGCAAGCCTATCGGCAATCTCGTCTTCGAACCACCCATCCTCGGTTCGCAACCGAAGCCGTTGAGCAATCTCTTCCGTCTCGTTCATTTGAATATCCTAACTCAATAATTGTAGAACACTTAACATTGTTCATTGGCGCTACCAAACCTCGCTGGTCGCCCATGGTAAAACAGCGAGCGCGGCATCCAGTGCTTCAGATTGCCCCGCCTTTGGCCCAAGCGTACTTCGTACGCGCCGAGGCCAAAACAAGGGGCAAGATGATGCGCTGGGGACGCGCGCAGCGTCATGTCGCCTCCCCGAGCCCTTCCGGCGTTCGCCAGAACGACGGAACGCGCAGCGCTGGGGTCGCGCGCAGCGTCAGGACGGTTCCTTCGCAGCGTCTATTCGCCTAAATAGGCGTATAGACGCAAGCAAGGAACTTCGCCGTCTGCCCGTCGTGGGCGCGAACCTGGTGCGGCACGATGGAGTCATAGTAAATGGACTCACCGGGGTGCAGCACGTAGAGTTCCTTGCCGTATTCAATCTCAATTTCGCCTTCAAGCCCGTAGAGCCATTCTTCGCCTTCATGACCTGCGAGTTTATGGTTAGTCTCCCCCGAAGGCTTGACGGTAATAATGAAGGGGTCCATGTGACGGCTCGGGCGGCCCGCTGCCAGGCTGAAGTACGAAAGGTCACCGGCGTCTGAATTTGTTTCAAGGCTTTTCAGGCGCGTGACTTCTTCCATCTGGGTGGAATCGATGTAGCTCGGGCCATGATGCTCGTCGTCATCCATAAGGGTTCCCAGGCGTACGCCCAATGCGCGGGTAATCTTGATAAGCGGCGCCAGCGAAGGAGGAAGTTCACCGGCCTCCAAACCTGCAATAGTTTCAATATCGGCTTCGCAGCGATCAGCCAAATCCTGCTGGGAAAGATGATGCGCCTCGCGCAGGGCAACTATCTTTTTACCAAGTTTGTTTTCGTCTGCCATTCCTCATTCCCTTCTAAACAAAATCCGCCCTACCAGGTGAGTAGAGCGGATTCGTAACTCTTCTCAACCTGCAACTAATTGTTGGCAAAAAGCTCAATGGTCTCGCCAGCGGCAAGAGTAACCATCGCTTTCTTCCAAGTACGGGTCTCGCCCGCACGCCAACGAACACGCTTCGGCTTAGCCTTCACGTTGAGCGTGTTGACCTTCTTAACATGCACGTTAAAGATTTCTTCAACGGCTTGTGCGATTTCAATCTTATTGGCGTCTTTGGCAACTTCAAAGGTGTAGGTGCCTTCGCCCATCTGGTCGAAACTGTGCTCCGAAATTACGGGGCGGATGATAATGCTACGTGCGTCTTTCATTACTTCAGCACCTCCTCGATACGTTCCAGGGCCGCAGAAGTAAATACCAGAGCCTTGTTGTTCACGAAGTCGTAGGTATTGCTTTCAGCAACAGGAATGCACTCCACCAGCGGAATGTTGCGGAAGCTTAAGTAGGTGTTAACGTCGTCGTCGGCAACAACTACCGTTGTGCGGCCTTCGATACCAAGCGCCTTCAGGGCTGCCGCAGCTTCTTTGGTAGATGGCTTTTCGAACTTGAATTCATCGACTACGTAGAACTGTTCGTCGGCCACCTTGCTGGAAAGAGCACTGCGCATAGCCAGCTTAATAACCTTACTTGGTACCTTAAAAGCATAGCTGCGCGGATGTGGGCCAAATACAGTGCCACCACCAGTGTAATGCGGCGAACGAATAGAGCCCTGACGTGCGCGGCCGGTGCCCTTCTGACGATACGGCTTGCGGCCACCACCGCGAACCATGCCGCGGGTGCGCGTTTCGTGGGTACCAGCACGCCATGCTGCACGCTGGGCGCGCACCACTTCGTGCATGGCAGCTGTGTTTGGCTCGATACCAAACACGGTAGCGGACAAGTCGACAGACTTCAGCTTCTTGCCGCTCGCATTTTTCATTTCAATACTTGCCATAATGCTTCAAACTCCTTGCCTGCTATTAAGCCATGCGAATGCGCACCGTAGCGTTCTTGCCGCCGGGTACCGCACCCTTGACCAGGATTAAGTTCATTTCTTCATCAACGCGTACTACGTCCAAGTTACGGATGGTAACGGTGTCTACGCCCATGTGGCCAGGAAGGCGAAGGCCTTTGAACACGCGGGAAGGCGTGGCGCACTGGCCAACTGAACCAGGGGCACGATGGAAGTGAGCGCCATGGCCGCCTGGGCCGCCACCGAAGTTGTAACGCTTCATAACGCCCGCAAAACCCTTGCCCTTGGAAGTGCCGGTAACGTCCACCTTGGCAACTTCAGCGAAGTTTGCAACGGTAACCGTGTCGCCAACGGCATGTTCGCTTGCATCTTCAACGCGAACTTCGCGCAAATGCTTGACCGGAGCTACGCCCTGCTTGGCAAAGTGACCGGTCATAGGCTTGTTGACCTTATCTTCCTTTACCGCGCCAAAGCCCAGCTGAACCGCATTGTAGCCGTCGGTTTCTTCGGTTTTAACCTGGCAGATAGTATTGGGCTCTGCCTGGATAACCGTTACTGGAATGACCTGGTCATCTTCGGAAAAGATTTGGGTCATGCCCAGCTTGGTTCCATAAATTGCATTAATCATGTGCTCCACTCCCCTTACAGCTTAATCTCGATGTCAACACCGGCAGGAAGGTCGAGGCGCATCAGTGAGTCCACGGTATTTGGCGTGGGCTCAAGAATGTCGATAAGGCGCTTATGGGTGCGCATTTCGAACTGTTCGCGCGAGTCCTTGTTGACATGCGGACCTTTTACAACACAGTACAGGTTGCGTTCGGTCGGCAGCGGAATAGGACCAGAAACCTTTGCACCGGTCTTTTGGGCGGTATCGACGATGAGCTTCGTGGACTGATCCACGATTTCATGGTCATAGCCCTTTAGGCGGATGCGAATCTTTTGACTTGCCATCTTATATAACCTCCAATTAAGCCAGCGCTTAAGCGTTGCCGCCAGCCTTGCTTACAACTTCTTCTGCCACGCTCTTAGGTACGGGCTGATATGAATCGAACTGCATGGTGTAGAGCGCACGACCCTGTGTGCCGCTGCGCAGGTCGGTTGCATAACCGAACATATTAGACAGCGGAACCTTAGCCGTAATAACTACGGCATTGCCACGCGGCTCTTGACCTTGGATAACACCACGGCGGCTTGGGATGTCGCCCATAACAAAGCCCATGTATTCTTCGGGCGTTTCGATTTCAACGGCCATCATGGGCTCAAGCAGAACGGGTTCGGCCTTCTTCATAGCTTCCTTGAAAGCAAGTGAGCCAGCAACCGTAAAGGCGGCATCGGAAGAGTCTGTTTCATGATACTTGCCGTCGACCAATTCGACCTTGACGTCTACAACGGGATAGCCCGCCAAGATGCCGTTGTTTAAAGCATCCTGTATGCCCTTGTCGACACTGGGGATGTATTCCTTGGGAATAGCACCGCCCACGATTTGATTGCCGAATTCGTAGCCTGCGCCCGCTTCCTGCGGAATAAGGTTGATGTAGCAAATACCATACTGGCCATGACCACCGGTCTGGCGCACGAACTTGCCTTCCACGTTGTCCACGCGCTTCGTAGCGGTTTCACGATAGGCAACCTGAGGCTTGCCAACATTGGCCTCAACTTTGAATTCGCGCAGCAGGCGGTCAACGATAATTTCGAGGTGAAGTTCGCCCATGCCAGCAATAATGGTCTGGCCGGTTTCTTCGTTAGTCGAAACGCGGAAGGTGGGGTCTTCTTCAGCAAGCTTCTGCAGGGCAACGCCCAGTTTGTCCTGTTCAGCCTTAGATTTTGGCTCAACTGCAACGTCGATAACTGGATCGGGGAATTCCATCGATTCCAGAATAATCGGCGCATTTTCAGCAGTCAGGCTGTCACCAGTCGTTGTGTCCTTCAAGCCCACAACGGCAACGATGTCACCCGCCTGGCACTGTTCAATGTCAACGCGCTGGTTCGCATGCATCTGCAGCAAACGGCCAATGCGTTCCTTCTTGCCCTTGGTAGCATTAATGACATAGCTACCAGAATCAAGCGTACCGGAATAGACGCGCAAATACGTGAGTTTACCAACGTAGGGGTCGGTCATGATCTTGAAGGCAAGTGCCGCAAACGGACCCTTGACATCAGATTCGCGTGTTTCCTCTTCTTCATTCTTGGGATTAACGCCCACGATAGGAGGAACGTCTACGGGGCTTGGCAGATAGTCAACCACCGCGTCGAGCAGTTCCTGTACACCCTTGTTCTTGTAGGCAGAACCGACAAAAACCGGGTTGAGGGCACAGGCCAGAACACCCTTGCGGATGGCAGCCTTAATTTCGTCTACCGTGACTTCTTCTTCCATGAGGATTTTTTCCATGAGTTCGTCATCGAAGTCGGCGGCAGCTTCCAGGAGTTGCTGGCGAAGCGTTTCGGCCTCGGCAACAAATTCGTCAGGAATGGCGTCCATTTCTTCGGGGTAGGTCATGCCCTTATCGTCGGCCTTGAAGTCCCATGCGGTCATGGTAATCAGGTCGATAACGCCCCAGAAGTTGTCTTCGGCACCCATGGGAAGCTGGGCAGCTACCGCATTAGCACCAAGGCGATCCTTCATGGTTTGAATGGCATGGGAAAAGTCAGCACCCACGCGGTCGTACTTATTAATGAAAGCGATAATAGGTACGTTATAGCGCACAGCCTGGCGCCATACCGTTTCAGACTGGGGCTGAACGCCAGCAACACCGTCGAACACGGCAACCGTGCCATCAAGAACGCGCAGTGAACGTTCAACTTCGGCAGTAAAGTCAACGTGGCCCGGGGTGTCGATAATCTGAATGCGGTACTCGTTGCCATCCTTGGTCCAGAAGCAGGTGGTAGCAGCGCTTGTGATGGTTACACCGCGTTCCTGTTCCTGCTCCATCCAGTCCATGGTGGCAGCACCTTCGTGCACTTCGCCAATCTTGTGGGTCTTGCCCGTGTAATACAGAATGCGCTCGGTCGTGGTAGTCTTGCCCGCGTCGATGTGGGCCATAATACCAATGTTGCGCGTTAATTTAAGATCGATAGCCATCTAGTTTCACGCCCCTTCTAGAAGCGATAGTGCGAGAACGCACGGTTCGATTCGGCCATCTTGTACAGGTCTTCGCGACGCTTCACCGATGCACCATTGTTTTCGGCTGCATCCATGATTTCAGCGGCAAGACGCTGCTTCATGGTATGTTCCTTGCGACCACGGCTAAAGTCTACAATCCAGCGGATTGCCAGCGTGGTTGCACGACGGGAGTTAACCTCCATAGGAACCTGATACGTTGCGCCACCAATACGCTTGGGCTTAACCTCGAGCGTGGGACGAACGTTGTCCATGGCCTGCTTAAATACTGACAGCGGGTCTTCACCCGTCTTTTCAGCCACGATGTCGAAAGCACCATACACGATACCTTCGGCAACGGACTTTTTGCCGTCCAGAAGCACCTTATTAATAAGTTGGGTGACCAGACGGTTGTTGTATACGGCATCCGCCTGCACTTCGCGGCGGGTTGCTGCTGCTCTACGCGGCATAAAACTACCTTCCCTTTCCGTCTACTACTTGGAGCGCTTTGCGCCGTAGCGGCTGCGGGCCTGGTTGCGGCCATCAACCGCAGCGCAGTCCAGAGCAGCGCGAATTACCTTATAACGAACACCAGGCAGGTCCTTTACACGACCACCACGGATAAGCACCATGGAGTGCTCTTGGAGGTTGTGACCAATGCCGGGAATGTAAGCTGTTACTTCCATGCCGTTTACAAGACGTACACGGCAAACCTTACGAAGCGCAGAATTCGGCTTCTTGGGGGTGGTGGTGTACACACGGGTGCACACGCCGCGCTTTTGAGGATTGCCCTTAAGCGCTGGGGTTTTGCTCTTAACCTGAGCACTGTGGCGTCCTTTGCGGACCAGCTGGTTAATTGTTGGCAAAATAACCTTCTTTCGTCATGATGGCTGCTTTCAACCATCGATTTGCTATCAAATCTTCCGTGTGTATTCAGCTGTTATACACGCGAAAAATGCGCCTCATCTAAGAGGCGCGAGGCGAAACAATACCAGCGTGTAACCAGCGTGTCTAACGCCACGCACCCGGGCGTGTCTATCCTCCACAAGTGCTGCACAAATAAGATGAATACACAGGGGCAATGAGTCTATACAACAAGTTAAAACCCTCGGAGCAATGAGCACACAACAAAACTCAGAGCCTCATGGCTAACGAGTCTAGCGACAATAGGTCGTAAAGGTGCTTGGTCGTTTTCTAGTACGAAGCGAAATTGTTAGTTATTGCCGAGTAAGGGACTTATGGCACGCATGGCGGCATCGCGGGCTTCACGAAGATTTTGCGGCTTTTCCATAACGAATCGAAGTTTGCCATGTACACCGTAGTCCCCCACGTCGGTAAAAAGCACCCAGGGATCGCGCGCGAGCTGGCCCACCGCTTCAATAGCAGGTTTAGCGGCCGATTCCATGTCGCGTGCAAGCTTTTCAGGGTCTGTGCAGGTGCCCATGGTCGAAAAAGGAACGACCACAAGTGAGTTTTGCGCCACCTTTGAAACGACCGCAGAATTAATAGTGGCATTGGGAATGATATGAACGATGTTGTCGATGTCGACCACTTCTGTTTGGCGCCAGGTTACGTCCTGAACTATGCCACTTACCCCAGCAACCGTAATGCTGTCACCAGGATGAACAATCTTTAACACCGTAGCCTGAATACCGCCAAGAAGGTTGGCAATGGTGTCCTTAAGCCCCAGCGAAAGCGCAATACCGCCAATGCCCAGGGCCGCGATAAGGGCGGTTATATCCACACCGAATAAGGCAAGAACGGCGCAAATACCAACACCCCACACTATAACGCGCACGATGTTTACGATAATGGAAGACGACGGTACCTGAACTTCGTCCGAGCTCGTGGCATGGCGTATGAAGCGCGTAATAAAATGCGAAACGGGCGCAGTAATCAACAAGCATACGCAGGCAATAATGACAAGGTAGAGAACGTTTCCCTGCGCTGTTGATTGAATGTCTTCAACTAAGTTATCCATACTTGCATTCTAACCTATTGCTTGGATTACCACGGTATAATCTCTTACATGAATTATCAAATGGTGAAATTTGTAGCAGCATATGGCACAAGTGCCCAAGTTCCCGCATCCACCTCGCCTGAAGTATCTTTTGTGGGGCGCTCTAACGTTGGCAAGAGCTCCATTATGAACAAGATATTTGGACGCAAGGGCTTAGTGAAGGTTTCATCCACGCCAGGAAAAACATCTACCATTAACTTCTTCGATGTCGAAGGTGCCACCTTTGTTGATTTACCCGGCTATGGGTTTGCAAAAGTTGCGAAAAGCGAAAAAGGACGTTGGAGCGAATTGATTGAAGGCTACTTTGCTCAGGATCGTCGCTTTGCCCTTGTCGTGTCCCTAATAGATATTCGCCACGATGCCACCAAAGACGACCTACGCATGGTGAGCTATTTGGAAGAGCGCGAACTCCCCTACCTGGTGGCTTTCACCAAAGCAGATAAGCTTTCGAAAGCGCAGCAGCAAAAGCAAGTTGCTTCCATTTCGAAGCAACTTGCTGCTATAGGAGCCAACCCCATCGTTGTTACTACGTCTTCTGAGAGAGGCCAAGGGATAGACGACCTGCGCGCCCTTATCGAAGACGCCATTTCACAAGCGTCATAGGGACACGGGAATCTCAATTCCGGAATGCATACGTAAGGGGTCGGGATACCCTCTTTGGTGAGTTTTCGGGAGGGGTCGGGATACCCTCTTTGGTGAGTTTTCGGGAGGGGTCGGGATACCCTCT
>JAFUCE010000165.1 GCA_017459805.1 Eggerthellaceae bacterium | reverse complement strand
CATAACCCGGAGGTCGTTGGTTCAAATCCAGCCCCCGCGACCAATTAAAACAGCCAGCTTCAGCTGGCTTTTTTAATTGATTGGGGTCTCGGATTGAGCAATTGGTTCATTAGCGGTGTAGCATCCTGCACACCGCTAACAGCGAGGGTCAATGAAGCTTTTCGTATAAATAGCGAAGCGGTTTATGCCGAAAAGCGCAATTGACGCGAGCTAAATCCAGCCCCCGCGACCAAAATCACGTCCCTGACCTGGTAAACGGTCAGGGATTTTTTATTGCGGGGGAATTTTTCTGCGCAAAAAGTTTACCCCGCGGTCTGTTTTCAGGCTCTCGGAAGGGGGTCTGGGAGCCGTCGAAATCACGGCTCCGAGACCCCCTTTATCTATCAGATAGATAATCTCGCGGGGGAATTCAGGGGGGGAATTCTCTCGGGATGTCGCGCGGTTTGCGGCGCAACGCGGTACCAGCGGGGGGAATCGGAAACCCAACCCGCGTCGCTGCAGCGGGGTTAATCCGGGACGGATAACCGGGTCATTCCCCCCTGCCTGATTCTAGATGGAGACAACTCCGAGGCGCTCGGGGGCGAACCGCCCATCCGCCCCAAAACGCCACTGGGAATGTGGATTCCATGGTTAATGAACAGAGAGACCCTTAGCGGACTATCCGCGTTTTTCGCGTCTTGCCGCCATTCGCCGCAGCATGTAAAACCCCTTGTCATTGAAGCGATGCATCCGCATTCGATTAAACGTAGCAAACGGAACGCCACGACAGGTATGACCATTTTTAATGATTCAACGTACCTGATGCGTTAGCTCGTCACGATGGGTTGGCAAGCGAGGTTAGGCTAGCATGTCGCAGGCCCATTGGGTGGCGACCAGGGTGCCTTTCGCGAGCATGGTCTCGTCGATGGTGTAGTAGCAGCTGTGTTGGGGGTGGATGGCGCCAATTTCGGGGTTGTTGGTGCCCACGAACACGAGCACGCCTGGCACATGCTGCAGGTACTCGGCGAAATCTTCGCCGGCCAGCGTACCCTCGTAGGCGCCGACGGCCTGCTCTCCGAGCGTTTTCTGCACGGCTTGGCGCGCGACGGCGGCGCAGGCCTCGTCGTTCACGACGGCGGGATTGCCCTTCTCGAACAAGAACTTGATCTGGGCGCCAAAGGCATGGGAAGTCTTTCCCGCCACGCGCTCGATGCGGTCGATTGCGCGTTCGCGCACGTTGGGATGCCAAGTGCGCAGCGTGCCTGTGAGGTAGGCCGAGCCCGCCATGATGTTGCGCGCGGTACCGCCGTGGATTTCGCCTACGGTGATGACCATCGGCTCGAACGGCGAGATGCGTCGCGAGACGATGACCTGCAGCGCATCCACTATCTCGGCGGCGATAACGATGGCGTCGATGCCCTTGTGCGGCATCGAGCCGTGTGCGCTCACGCCCTCGATATCGATGCGGAACCAGTCGGTGAAGGCCATGCGCGGCCCGGCTTCGCACGAAATGATGCCTGCATCCACCTCGCTCCAGATGTGGGCGGCGTAAATTGCGTCCACGCCTTCCAGCGCACCGGCAGCAATCATGTCGCGCGCGCCGATCGATATCTCCTCGGCGGGTTGGAAGATTATACGCACCTCGCCGTGCAAGCGTTCCCGCAGGTCGTTGAGCATGCGAACCGTTCCGAGCATCATGGCCATGTGGCAATCGTGGCCGCAGGCGTGCATGACGCCCCCGGTTTCGGAGGCGTAGTCGAACCCGGTGTGCTCGGCTATTGGGAGTGCGTCCATATCGGTGCGCAGCGCGATGCGCTTCGCGGGCTTGCCGGCGGCGTCGTAGGCGCCGGGCGCTTCGCCGCGAATGGTGGCGATGATGCCCGTTCCGATGAAATCGGGGCGCTCATCTGCTAATTCGGCTGGGCGCGTGCCCTCGACGATGCGGTAGTCGATGCCCCATTCGTCAAGCTTTTGCCGTATGAAGGCCGAGGTTTCGACCTCGTGCGCCCCCAGTTCGGGATGCCTGTGGAAATGCCTGCGCCACGCGATGATGTCGCTTTCGATGCGCGCCGCGAGCTCACAGATGCGCTCGGTTGTGGACGGCTGCTCGGGGGCCACTGCCTGCTCGGGGGTCGACGCGCGCCCAGGGGCCGCCGCTTCTGCCTCAGCCTGCTCCGGAGCCGCATTCGCTCCTGCCGCTGCCTGCTCGGTTGTGGCTGCCGGTTCGATTTCTGATGGCATGTTCGCCCTCCTCTTGGAAATAGCCAAAAAGGACTGTCCCTTACTTGGCTATTTTAGCCTGGTAGCAGGCCGTCGTCCTTCAGCCGTTCGATGTACTCGGCCATCTCGGCGAGCGCGGCCTGCGATAGCGGTCGGAAGCCGGTCTTCGGCTTGTTGTGCTCGGTGTTCTGGCGGTAGCGCTCCATCATGGGCGAGAACAGCTCGCCGTTCGACGGCGGCGTGCAGATGACCGCGTTGGCGCCCGCCATGGCCGTGGCCTCGATGGTCGCATCCGTCTTGCCGCCCGTCGCGAGGATCGGCAATTCGGGGAACTGCCTACGCAAATTGGCAACGTATTCGCACGTGCGCTTCCCGCCCGAGACGTTCACGATCGAGGCGCCTGCCGCAAGGCGGTTGGCGATGGTCTCCGGGTTGTCGTCGACCACGGTCACGATGACGGGGATGTCGACGACGCGGCTGACCATCTCGAGCGTGGTGTTGCTGGCGGGCGCGTTCAGCACCACGCCGTAAGCGCCCGCAGCCTCGGCGTCGCGCGCCAGCGCTGCCGAGCGGGGGCCGCTTGTGGTGCCGCCGCCAATGCCCACGAACACGGGGATGGACGAGGCTTTCACCAGCATGTCCGATATGACCTGCTGGGGCGTGAAGGGGTAGACGGCGAAGACCGCATCGGCGTCACAGTTGCGGATGATGGCGATGTCGGTGGTGTACACAATCGAGCGTATCAAGCGCCCAAGTACGCGGATACCGCTTGCGAGCTGGGCCGATGCCGGCAGTCTTACGTTATGCGCTCTGAGGTTTCCATCGAGCTCGGGTATGAGGGTTGCGCCGTAGTCCATGCGAGCCTTCCTTTCCGGTCCGTGGCAAAAAGAAGAGCGCTTTGCCTTCTGGCTGAACGAAGCTTTCGCGATGGTAGCAAATCAGCGAAAGCGCCTGGGTTATCATAGCCTATCCGTAAACCAAAATGAAATGGTCGCGTTTCCCTAGGAGAAAAGCGGCCATTCCTGTGGGGCCGCTGCGTTGCGTGGCGAGGTGCGTTTATGCGGACTAGCTATGGATTTAGCGCTTATGTGGCGGGGGCTGCAGAAGGGTTGCATGAAACGCGCAATTGTACTCATCGTGGTCGTCGCCCTTGCCTACCGCACGAAGTCGACCACGTGCGGATGCTTCTCCCAGAGGTAGTCGGCTGCGGGCTTCCAATGCTCGGCGTAGGCGTCGCAGCGGCCGCAGAGTTCCTCGACGGTCTCCGCGCCCTCCAGGTTGGTCGAGTGCGCCCCCGTGCGCGCGATTATCTCGCGTAGCAGCTGCGGGTTCTCGAGCATCGGGCAGGGGCGCAGCATGTTGTCGTTGAAGGGCTGACCGTCGTGATAGGCCATGAACAGCGGGCTCTGCAAGCATTCCAGGAGCGTCTTCTCGTGGATGTTCGAGTCGCTGAAGTGCACAAACACGCATGGGTCGACGTCGCCGTTCGCGTTGATGTGCAGGTAGCGCCTCCCGCCTGCGATGCAGCCCTGCACGAACTCGCCGTCGTTCTGGAAGTCCATGGCGAACAGGTCCTTGGTCTCGCGGAACTCGCGCACGCGATAGTACATGTCCATGCGCTGCTCGGGGCTCACCATGAGGGACACGTCGGCATCGCTGCCGACTGGCATGTAGTGGAAGTACCAGATGAACATGGCGCCTTGGTCGATCAGCCAGTCCAGGTACTCGGGAGAGGACACCTGCTTGAAGTTGGCCGACGTGTAGCAGCACGAGATGCCGAAGGGGATCATCCTCTCGCGCATGAGGTCCATTCCGCGCACCGCGCGGTCGTAGACGCCTGCGCCGCGTCGAGCGTCGGTTGATTCGCGGTCGCCTTCGACGCTGACCGCCGGGATGAAGTTCTTCACGCGCAGCATGTCGTCGCAGAACGCCTCGTCGATGAGCGTGCCGTTCGTGAAGGCCAGGAACACGCAATCGTCGTGCTTCTCGCACAGCTTCACAATGTCTGCCTTGCGCACGAGGGGCTCGCCGCCCGTGTAGATGTAAAAGTACACGCCAAGCTCCTTGCCCTGCTCGATGATGGAATCGATGTCGTCGTAGGAGAGGTTCAGCTTGTTGCCGTAATCGGCCGCCCAGCAGCCTTTGCAGCGCAGGTTGCACGCACTCGTCGGGTCGAGCAGTATCGCCCAGGGAACGTTGCAGCCGTAACGCTCGCGCGCTTCGATCTGGCGTTGCCAACCTTCCATGCTCGCGTTGAGCGCAAAGTTCACGATGAGGGCATCCAAGATGCTGGGGTCAATCTCGGTGAGAACTCGCATGAGCATTCGGTGCCAGTTGCACTCCTCGTCCTCGATGGCCCGCCTCAATGCTGCGCGTTGGGCGGGCATTTCACCTTGCGAGACGGCATCCATGATGTCCATAAGTCTAGGCAATGCTTTCTCGGGGCTATTGCGCATCAGCTTGAGCGTACCCTTTACGCCGAGCTTCTCGATCTCCTTTTTCATGCGTAGCCTCCTGACTTAGTGATACAATACAAATGACTATTACAATACAAATGTATTCTAAATAGAGAGATTGGTTGGTCAATTTCCAAACAAGGGCGAAACGGTCGTTAAGCAACAGAACGATCGGGATTGTATTTTTACGGGAGGGCGTAGATGAGCGAACCATGGAAGCCGGCAGTCAACGAGATCGACCAGCGCGTGGTGAAGACGCGCGAGGGCATACGTGCGGCGTTCGAGCGCCTGCTCGAGACCATGCCGTACAACGACATCACCGTGAGCGCCATCGCGCGCGAAGCCCGCATCAGCCGCAGGACTTTCTACGTCCACTACGGCACAGTTGAGGAGCTGTTGCGACAGAGTGCGCGCGAGCGTGTGGAACTTGCCACCGACGCGTTGCAGCCCGCAGGCGAGCTTCGCGATGTCGGCGACTTGGTGCGCGAACTGACACGTACCGTGCTCGAGATGTTGCGCGACGACCCCAATCTTGCCGGCAACGTGGTGAAGAGCCTGTCGACCGCCCAGCTGCTCGACCTCGCCCGCGAACCGCTTGCCGACGTTTGCAGGATCGAGCTGCGCAAGCGCGGCATGCGGGAAGTCGAGGCGCTCGAGGACTGGCTGGCCTTCTATCTCGGTGGTCTCTTCGCCGTTTACGGCGAGTGGGAGCACTCTGGACGCGACCAGAAAGCCCTCGATGATGCTGCGGCCTTAATTGGGGAAGTCACTGCGAACGGAATCGTCGGAATGCTTTGAGCGGTCCAAGCGCAGAGTTACGAAAACGGCGTGCTGCGCATCGGCATATACGATTTCCTGATCGACGAGAGCGCGATATAGAACCGATTCTTGATGCGTTACACAAACACTGCGAGGAGGGAATCGAAATCGCGGGTTTTGGCAAAAATGGGGGAATTCGGGGGGAATGCTAGAGAATACCAGCCGATGCGAGACCGTGGCCTTCGAGGATCTTCTTGTTGCCGCTAATACTAAAAACAAGGCGTTGAACTGGTAGAACAAACTGAAGTTTTCCGTTCGACACTAAGATCGTTTTGCCAAATAGTGTGGGACGCTTTTCCAGGGAGGTTTCCAACCCCAGCTAAAGCTACTCACGCGATAACCGAGCCGATACAGCATGCTTTCGTTCTTGCCAGATTCTCTTCCCGTGATTATTCCCTTGTATGCGTACGTTGTCTTGGCGCTTTTGGGCATCGACTGGCTAGTGTGGAAGCTTGTGACCAGGCGAAGTGAAGCACGCCCTCGCATAGAATGAGCAGGACAAGCGCGGTTGTGCTCGATGTGGCCTAGGCGCCCGAGCCAACCGAAAGGTGAACTTTGAAGCGCCGCCCAATTCGATCACGTTCGGGTTGGTCATGGGCGCGGAGTGGGTGTCGCCTGTATTCTTCTGACGCGAAGAAGCCAACTCACGGGGCCGGCATGGGCTCACTGTGCGTTGTGCCACAACGTGCAGCCCTCCTGTGCATAGATGCCACTGGGTGCCCCGAAGCTTGCATCAGCGCCCACTGAATAGCTAAAGTGTAACCACCTGAAAACCGCCGAATGGCCGAGGTTCGCATCAGGGAAGGAGCCATTATGCACGCATCTGAATGATGCACCGGAACCGACCCCCTGCATCATTCCTGGGAGTCGACCGCAGCGCGCTTTCGGCCGAGCTCTCGCGCATACAGAAGGCGGGCCTCATCGAGACCCGCCGGAACCATTTCATTTTGAAGGAAGAGCCAGTGTCCGAATGATACACCGGAACCGACCCTCTGTATCATTTTGCTTTTATGCGTTGTCCTTAATGGTTTTCGCAGCCCAGAAGATGACGGCGCTGAACACGATGCCAACAGCAGCGTCGAGGATAGCCGAAATGTTCATCCCGCTGATGAAAATCGTGACAAAGACGGAGATGACCGACAGAACAAGGTTGATGAGAGCCAAAGCGTATGCTGCCCCGATCTTGCTGAAGTCGTTAGCTCCGCGGACCGAGAAGATGCCCAAAAGCAGAGTGAAGATCCCCGATACGAGAATCAAAATGCCGCCGACCAACATCAGGCCCGTCGCGCCGGCAGCGGTGTCCGCCGCGTCCGCGCTCATGCCACCCGATGCGGCTGTTGAAGCCATTTGGCCTGCGAGCAAACCGCCGCCTGCAAACGACATAGCACCAAGGATGATTCCAAAAACACCAAGGATGATGCTCAGGATTCCCAAGACTTTCAATGTGCTCTTCGCGTTCTTGATTTTCTCTTGCATGTTAAATCTCCTTTCGCAAGCCAAAGGGCCTCTCTGCCATCACCCTCTGGTTCCTTCCTCGCAAGCTGCACCTCGCGCAGCTGGGCGCCCCAACCTTTGCGGCCTTCGACACAAACACGAGCGCGTTCATGCCCCCTACTCTCTTCTAACCATTCTTTATCTGGGTGAACAATGGCGCCGCTTGCCACCGCCATGCTTTCCTAAAAACAGATGCCGCCGTTCTTCGTTTCGCTTCTTGTATCACCGCATCGTCAATTTTGAACTATATGTAGTTTCAATATACGCCACTGCACCCTCTTTGCAGTGTTTCAGTTTGTGACGTTCTTTTTACAAGCTTTCTTGACAAGCGCAAGTTCGTACATCGAAAATAATTATTTGGCCCTCTATTTGAGACGCCTCCAGGTATAAGACTTTTCGCACAAAGGAAACGACGCAGAAAGCGCTATGGCACAGTTCCTTGGAGATACGCTTTGCCGCCTGAGAACCGAAAGGGGCTTTTCCCAGCAGCAGCTGGCGAATCGACTACACGTCACTCGTTCTGCCATTGCGAACTGGGAAGCCGGACATCGTCTGCCCGACGTGGCCATGATCTTCAAAATCGCCGAGTCGTTGAATGTAGATCTAGCGATGCTCCTTGCAGCCGCAGACGATTCCCAAGAGAGCTCAAACATTTTGTTGCTGGACGATAGTCCCATCGCCCTCGAGGGAAGCATCCCCATATTGCAAGAAGCATTCCCAAACGCGAACGTCATCGGCGTCTCGAGCCCGACGGAAGCTGTGGACTATTTCGAAAACAACCCTGTTGCGCTGGCGTTTCTGGACATCAATCTGGGCAAAACCAGCGGGCTCGACCTGTGCCAAAAGCTCCTGCAGATCAGACCAAACTCGAATATGGTCTATCTCACCGGATACCCGGAATACTCCCTCGACGCATGGGACACCGACGCAATTGGCTTTATACTCAAGCCGCTTGAAGTGGAAGAGGTCCGCAGGCTTATACCCAAGCTGAGGCGCCCCGCACGAGGGCTTCTGTGATAACGGATTTGGATTTCTTCATCACCGCGCTCATTGACGGGTCGGGAATTCTATTCGGGGTGTTCGGCCTCGTGTTGGTCTATCTTGCCCGCGAGGTCAACCGATGGCCAAGGGGCTTGTGCGTCGCCATCCTGTTGACGACGATTGCCAGGACGGCCTACGAGCTGGTCTTGACCACCACTTTGCAAGCAGGAAGCCTGCCCGAACTGCTTCCGATTATGCGTGTGCTCATGACGATAATGGCCCCAATCCCATTCGTGCTGGTATTCGCGTTCTTTCTCTGGTGCTGCGGCGAGGATTGGCGAAAGAGCACGTCTATGCGTATCCTGGCCGCACTCACGGTGGCCCTGATTGTAGCGGGAATCGCAGCGCAGCTAGCCGGGAGAACAGGCGTTGCTTCCGGCGAGGGAGCGCATGCCAACCCCCTGTCGGTTGTGGCTTTTATTCTTGTCCTCGCAATGAGTGCGTTCTTCCTGATTGCCCTGTTCAGGCGGTGGGGAAAGCTGACGAACTTGCAGCGTGTATTGTTCTTGGCGTGCTTCCTGGCGCCCGCATCCATCCAAACCATCCCCATCGAACTGCTTCTCTTGAGCGACCTCGTCCAACACTACCTACAGCAAAAGGAAGAGTCCGCACAGCAGAGGGCGCGCGTCGCCGTCCTACAAATGCGACCCCATTTCATTCACAACACGCTCGCAAGCATCTACTACCTTATCGCCAAAGACCCAAAGAAAGCTCAGCAGACCACGCGGGACTTTTCCCGCTACTTGCAGAATAACCTCGAAGCCATTGCTCAAGAGGGCACGATTCCCTTCGAAAAGGAGCTGGAACATACGAGGGCATACCTTGCGGTGGAGCAGGCCTGTTACGAAGGTCGGGTGTTCGTGGAGTTCGACACACCCGTCACGTCATTTAACGTTGTGCCCCTCATGCTGCAACCCATCGTGGAAAACGCCGTCAAGCACGGCATGGACCCCGATTCGAAGCCTCTACAGATCTCCATCGCCACGCGCAACCTGGGGCGCGGCGTCCAGATTACCGTGGAGGACAACGGTCCGGGCTTTATGCCACACGATGGCGAGGGGCAGCATTTCGCCCTGGACAATGTCCGTGAACGACTGAAAACGAAGTGCGGTGGCACGATGCAGATTGAAGCTCTACAGAGTGGCGGAACCAGGGTGACGATCTTTGTTCCCCGGAAGGAGTCCGTCGAGCTTGCTCACGCCCCTATGTAACTCTGAGCGGAGCCGAAGCGCCCCCGCATGTCATCAATCCTGAGCGGAGGGGGCCGCTGCCCGCTCCGCTCAGGATGACAAAAAGGGGCCGTTACGGGCTCCGCTCGGGATGAGCGTTACCATGGCTGGGCACAAGAACGCCTCCAAAGCGGAGGCGTTCTTGTATCTGCTCTATCACGCAAGCGCGCTTCTTGCGTAGCCCGTTCTTATAGTTCGCGATTTCGCTTCTTGGCAACAGCCGCAATCGTTCCACTTGACGCCAGCAGGAGTAGAAGCAGAAGCAGATGTATCGGATTGACGGAATCCCCCGTCTTCGCCACTGTGCTCGGGTTCGATGCCGTCGGGGTCTTTTTGGCCGTCTGATTGCTGGAGCTACTTGGCTTGCTTTGCTCGTTCTTCTTCCACTTCGCGGTCACAGTCAGGTCGGACGTGACATTGCTGAAGTCGGTGTCCCAGCCGTCAAAGGTGTAGCCCTTGCGGGTGGGATCGGCGGGCGCCGTGGCGGCCTTGCCGCTCTCGACGGTCTGCGTGTCCAAGGTGTTGCCCAGCCCGTCCACGAATGTCACGGTGAAGACCGCAGGTGCAGGAGGCTCATTCTTCTTCCACTTCGCGGTAAACGTATGGTCGCTGTCCGCATGGTATTGCTGCCCTGGCTGGTAGGTCGAGCCCTCCCAGCATTCGAAGGTGTAACCGTCCCGCGTGGGAGCTGCGATAATCTCGAAATCAGTCTCGAGGCCTACATCGTACTTCTTGACGGCATCGCCGCCCCCTGTCCACGTGCCACCATTGGGGTCGAAGGTCAACTCCGGCTTGACCTCATGCTTGACTCCGTACATATCAGCAATCGCCAATTTGGCCTCAACAGACTCAATGCCCAGATTCGAGTAATGATCCTTTACCAACTTGGCATTTGTCTTCTCGAGCATAAACGGCATATCTATCGCCCCCGAGGTCCCCCCGAACGGGTCGTTCTCCAATGTGACAAACAGCATTCCCTCAAGCGTGTCAAGGGCAATCGGTATTGTGTTGCCGTACACGTAGACGCTTTTTGCGTTTCCGTTGTCATCGAAGATGAGCTCTCCCACTCCCAGGTTTTTACCGTTGAGCGAGAACGACGCAAAAACGGAGTGGTCTGATGCGGCGCTTGCAATGTGCTTGACCCCATCAGAATCCTCTACGGCATACCACTGCCCGTCAAACTTCGGAATGAGGTAGGAAGAATTAGTCTTGGTCATGTAATCTTCAGAGGAATCGCCCGTTGCGTCGGAAGCTGCACTGCCGTAGAAGACCATAGTGGGATTTTTGAAGGGCTCAACTGCAGTTCCTGCCGTTACGGTAAGAGCTGGAACGTCGATAACACGCTTTGGCGTATCGGCCACATCGATACGGTAGTAGTCTGTTCCGTCCTTGGATTCTGCCTTAAGGGATACCTTGTCATTATTCAAGACTTCCTTGCGCTGGATGTCTATGATCCCGCTCAGCCATGCCTCGACGTTCCTGTCGCTGGCCTCAAACGCCTTCGAGATGTATTCCCATCCCCTCTTGATGTGTTCGGATTCTTGGGACTTGAGGTAGGCGAGAACTTTGTCGTAGTCGATCTCGTCGGGGGCGCAACCGTCTTCTGCGAGGCTCGACACGGCAACACCGGCGTGGCAAATCAACTCGTAATCGAGAATTGCCTGCAGGTACGTCTCGAGCAACTCCCTCTCTACCGAACCCTCCTCATATGCCCCGGATAGCTCTCTCATCGCCTGGATGTAGAAGGCCACCTCGCCGGAAACGTCGCTTTCGGAGGGATTGTTGAAGGCGAAGATGCTCAAACCGCTTGTCGGGGATTTCGCGCCCCTCGCCGTTAGGCTTCCGTCGTCGTTTCTGCCGAAGAACACATGCGTTTCATCCGACCTCTGCGTATGCCTCGAATAGACGATGTCTTCATCATGCAAGATGTTCTGGATCTCGAGTGCCGTTGGCGTGTAGGCGTTCAGGAACCCTGGATCGCGCCAATCGGATTCGTACACTCCGATTCCAAGCTGCTCCATCACGGTCGCGAAATCCTGTAGGTTGACAAGGGCGAAGTGGTACGCGTCTTTTGGAACGCGGATTTCATCGTAGAAACTCCCGGCCGTCGCCTCCGCCCTCATCTGCCTTGCAATCGCCAGCAGCTTGTCCACGATCCCGCTCTGCTTGAGCTTCTTCGTGTTGACCACGCAATAGGTATCCGAAGGGCCTACCGATACCTTGTCCGTGTGCTCGTTATAGTAATCGCCGAAAAGATCGACGAGCTTGCGTCCCAATTCCCATGCATCCATATCGGGGTCAGTTGCAAGAAAATCGAACAGCGCCGTGTAATCGACCGTAGCGTGCGGATCGATGTCTGCCGACCCCAGGTAATAGTCCGTGCAATCCGACAAGGCGAGCGCCGTTTCGAAATTGCCCATCATGCAGCAATCGAAGTCGATGAAATCGAACTTGCCGCCTCCTGCGCAAACGTCGCTTCCCGAGATTGCCTGCTGCAATTCAAGCACGGACAAAGTCTCATCTGGGTTTGCGGTGTCGTGGTCATCGAAGCCATAGCCGCCTTCAGGGCCCTCGCCATGGTCGTTCAGGATAAGGTCGTATTTGCCTGCCGGCGCGATGCGATGGGCATAGTTGATGAACTTCTGCAACGTGTCCGGGTCGCTCATGAGCTCCTCTTCGGACCTTTTGGCATCGGCCCCATCACCGCTCACGCCGTCGCCGTCCAACAGCCGCAAGTAGCCGCCGTCATTAGCCCCATACACTTCCCAAACCTGATTGTACTCGCTGCTGATCTCGGTCAGCTTGTCGGGGTTGCCGTCTTTGTCCCGCAGGTAGCTAGCTTCCAGATGCCATTTGAGTGAGCCGCCCGTCATGACAATGACGCGGAAATCGCTGCGATCGAACTTCGACGCCATGTATTCCTTGAGCATGGCGGTGAGCACGGGGGTGTTCTCCTCGGAGGAGGCGCCATCTAGGTAAATCATGATGGTGCGAACGGGCTTGGGAGCAGGTCCTTTGCCTTCGTCTGCAAGCGCAACGGTGGTGCGAACGGGCTTGGGAGCAGGTCCTTCGCCTTCGTCTGCAAGCGCAACAGGAGAATGGATGCCACCAAAGATTGCCGCGACCATTGCGAGCAGCAGGCCAAGAACAATTAAGGACCGCTTGGTGATTGCCGCATTTCTCGAGTTCATTTGAAAACCTCCTTGTGTGAGTATAGCCAGGCCACACTGTCTCATTCTAGTCACTTGTACACTTCGCGTATCTTGGTATTCCCGGGGTCGGCGTCACGTTCTGTGACGCTTACGGTCATGACTTACGTCCAAATGATATAGCGGAACCGACCCCCTGTATCATTCGGGCATGCGGGAAAGTGCGAGTTAAGTTAAGCGGGGAATCACCACTAGGGGGAGGCGCTAAAGTCATATGGCAGCCGTGTTATACTAGCGTATACACAAGCGTATGGAGGTCGCACTGGCTAATAAGATTTAGGTTTCATACTGGTATTGGTCACCGGAGGCAGAGTGCCGTAGCACGTGGGGCAGGCTAGAACAGTCGGTCCGCCTGCCGGATTAGGTGTCGGGTGAGCCCGGTTTTCTCGCAGTAAGTGCTGCAGAGAACCGGGCTTTTTTGTAAGGAGCAAGCATTGGGTTCAAACATATTCACAGAGCTTTCGCCAACGAAGCTGCTCATCCGCTGCGCAGTGCCTGCAGCCATCACATCGGTGTTCGGGGCGCTCTACTCTATCGCCGACGGTGTTATCGTGGGCCGCTTCATCGGGCAGGACGCGCTCGCGGCGGTCAACCTCATCATGCCCATCGTCTTTATCGCCGAGGCGCTCTCCAACATGATTGCCACAGGGGCTTCGGTGAACATGTCGATGCTGCTAGGCGCAGGCAAGCGCGAAGAGGCTTCGCGTGTGTTCTCGTTTTCCGTGAAGTTCATCATGGTGTCTTCCACCATGTCAGGCCACCATGTCAGGGGTCGTGTGATTTGACATCTTCTTTCTCGCAGCATAAACTCCTTTCCCACACAATCTATCGAGAGGAGGCGCAAGTATGCCCAGATCTCCGAGAAAGCGCAGCGAGGCCGACCTCTACCACGTGTTCGCGCGCGGCGTCGGCCGTCAGGCAATCTTCGAAGACGCCGAAGACAACTACCGATTTCTGGACCTCCTAGAAACCTACGTCGGCGAGGCCAAGGGCTCCCTGTTCGCATGGTGCCTGATGGGAAACCATTTCCACTTGCTTGCGAAAATGGAGCTGTCTGAGCTCTCAAGCTTCATGAAGCGCCTCGAGGTCGCCTACGCCGTCTACTACAACACGCGCTATGACAGGCCGGGATGCCTTTTCCAAGGACGGTTCGGAAGCGAACCCATCTTGGACGACGCGCAGCTGCTCGCCGCCGTCCGATACATTCACCTCAACCCTCAGAAGGCTGGAATCGCCAAGTTCGACGCCTACGAATGGAGCAGTTACAAGGAGTACACGTCGAGCCCACGCATCTGCGACACCAGCTTCGTGTTGGATATCGCTGGGGGTCGTGCCGCGTTCCGGCGACTGCACGAAAAGGATGACCGTGACGTGGCTTTCATGGAGGACAGCACCGACGATGGCCATGCCCGCGCGCTCCACATCAGCGACAGTGCGGTGCGGGGGATGCTCGAAGGAGCGTTCGGGAAAGATTGGCGAACCGCCCTTCCCGCGGCAGACAAGGCGCAGCGCGACAGCGCAATCGCCCTGTTGAAAGCGCGCGGCGCCACCGTCCGCCAAATCGCGCGCATCACGGGCATCGGGAGAGGGATAGTGCAGAAAGCGAAGGAGCAGGGGGACTAACGTGTCGAATCACACGACCCCTGACATCCCCCCGACCCCTGACATCCCCCTGACATCCTCTTGTACTCATTTTTCCTTGGGACAAGTACCTGTGCTAGTGCGTATAAATAAACAGATGTGGTCATCGAGAGACAGGATGATGATGGATAACTTGAAGAACGAAGTCGATCAGTCGGGAGATGCCCTCGAAGGTATGAGCCCTGAGCAGATCATTGAGCTCGCCCAATCATCGGGCTTCGAGCTTAGCGATGAGCAGCTTGAATCGATTTCTGGGGGCGGCTACTGGTCGGATGATGAGCCGACGAATACCCCTCCCGTCTGCCCGTTCTGCCGTCAAAGCGGCACCCTTGAATTTAGGCCTGACGAGGTATGGTGCACCAACTGCTTCTCGTCATGGAAGAAGCGATAGTGACACAGCGCCAAAAAGGTGGCTGCTCCTTTTTGGCATCACGGGGCATTGGGGAAGCTGACGCCGGTTACCATGCCAGGATTATAGAGGCTTGTGTAATAGCCTAATGTGCCTGGGTTGAAAAATGCGCGCGTCAAGGCTATGCATGGTTGGAAAAATACACTATAATCACCATACAAAGGATGGAAATATACAAACCACGAGGTGAAAGCCATGTTGAGGAGAAAAGCGCTCGAGGAGTTCGCCGCGTGGCGAGGCGAGCACGGCAACCGCGCCCTCCTCGTCACGGGGGCCCGCCAGGTTGGCAAGACATATCTGGTGAGGGAGTTCCTCCATGCAGAATACGAGAACGTCGTCGAGTTCGACCTCGTAGAGCAGAGCGACGTCCGCGAAGCGTTCGACGCCGCGCGCAACGTGGACGAGCTCTTCATGGCCATCTCCGCCTTTGCCGGGCAGAGGCTGGTTCCCGGCAAGACCGCCATCTTCATCGACGAGGTGCAGAGGTGCAAGGAGGCTGTCACGGCAATCAAATACCTTGTGCAGCGGGAAGGTTACGACTACGTGCTCTCGGGGTCGCTGCTTGGCGTCGAACTGCGCGGCGTGAGATTGCTGCCTGTGGGGTACGTCCGCATCGTCGACATGTACCCACTCGATTTCGAGGAGTTCTGCTGGGCGAACGGGGTGGGTGACGACGTCATCGCCGAAACCTTGCGCTGCTTCGAGGACCGCAAACCTGTTTTCGGGCCGGTGCACGAGCGGCTGCTGTCGCTGTTTCACCACTACCTCATGGTCGGCGGGATGCCGGCTGCAGTCGAGCGCTTCGTCGCCGACAAGGACATGGGCGCCGTCCATTCCGTCCAAGGGGACATCATCCGCTTATACAGGGAGGATATCTCCCAATACGCGCCAGACGAGCACAAGCTCGTGATACGGGAGATATTCGACCAGATCCCCTCCCAGCTCGACTCGCAGAGCAAGCGGTTCACGTTCGCGAGCATCGCCCCCAGGGGCACCTACGAGCGCTACGAGAACCAGGTGCTCTGGCTCGTCGATGCCGGGGTCGCGCTTCCGGCCATCAGCGTGACGGAGCCGAGGCACCCGCTGAAACTCTCCGAGAAGCGCAGCTATTTCAAGCTGTTCATGGACGATGTCGGCCTCTTGTGCCGGGCATGCGGCATGGACGTGGTCAAGGGGATCCTCAGCGACAGGCTCGGGGTGAACTACGGGTCCGTATACGAGAACGCCGTCGCGCAGGAACTCAAAGCCCACGGGCACGACCTGCATTACTTCCGGAACAAGAAGCTCGGGGAGGTCGACTTCGTGTGCGAGAGGGGTGGCGGCGCCGTCTTGCCCATCGAAGTGAAATCAGGAAAGGACTACAAGCGCCACAGCGCCTTGAGCAACATTCTGAGCTCGTCGAACTACGAAATCGAGCAGGCGATCGTGCTGTGCGAGCGCAACGTAATCGAGGACGGAAAGGTTGCCTATCTCCCCATTTACATGATTATGTTCGTTTAAACATCCTGAACAACCGGGTGTCTGCGCCTTCCGACGAGGAAACCTGCGCGCTGTTTGGCCGCTCCTACGCGGCCAGCGCCCTAAACGCCGCGCGTGCCTACGCCTAAGCGCGGTTCTCCCAGCTGCTCTCCTCGGAGGCAACGCTCTGGCCATCGCTCGTCTCGCTGTTGATCGTGATATCATACCGATAGTCCTCTTCAAGCGCGGTGAGATGGGAATCGCCCTCGACCTCGTTGAACACCATGTTCTCGTAGTAGCCGTCGGGCCCGAACTGCTCGTCGGTGCCGTACCATTCGATTCCCGAAGAGTCTTTGACGTAGTACTCGCCGCCGGGGATTCCTGTCTCAACGGTACCAGAGCCCTTTACGAACACGCTCTCGACCAGCTTGCCGTCCTTCGTATACACCGTGATGTACATGCCCCTGTTCTCGTCCTGCGAATTCACGTTGAAGGCGAGTATCATCTTGCCGCTCGTCATGCCCTCGTCGTGGAAAAGCTCGCCAGTCTCCGGCATGGGCTGAGCGCAGGCGGCCGCGCGCTGCTCCCAATCCCCATAGGCGCTCTTCTCGAAGGCGGTTTTCGCACTGTAGAACTTGCCCTCGTCAAACAAGGCAACGGCGCGGTCGTACTCGGCCTTGGCCGCGTCCTCAGCGCTCGAAGAGGAAGAAGAAGAAGAAGTGGATGCAGAAGTGGATGCAGAAGTGGATGCAGAAGTGGATGCAGAAGTGGATGCAGATGCAGATGCGGACGAGCTGTCCGATGCGGATGCGCTCCTTGTAGCCCTCGCCCATGCCCACATGGCGTCGAGCACGGACTGCGGTTTTGCAAATGCAGGGCCACTTTTTTGTTTTCTGAAACCGTATTGTTCAACACATCTTCCGTTTACCTGACCAATCGAGTTGTGTTATCATGTATTCGAAACTTAGTGACATATGGCACCAACTTTCGAATGAATGGGGAATCATGAGGATACCACGGAACCACTACCTGGAGAAGCTCGTCCGCAAGAAGCACAACGGATCCGTGAAGGTCGTCACGGGCGTGCGCCGCTGCGGCAAGAGCTACCTTCTCTTCGAGATATTCCGCGACCATCTGCGTGAAGCGGGCGTTCCGGACGAGCAGGTGATAGAGCTCGCGTTGGACGAGGACGAGAACGTCCGCTACCGCGATCCGTCAGAGCTTTCAGCATTCCTCAACGAACGGATCGTCGACCGCGAAAAGCAGCACTATGTGCTGCTCGACGAGGTTCAGCTCGCCATCTCGCGCGAGGAGATGCGCAATCCCGACGTCCCGACGCGGCTGTACGGGATACTCAACGGGCTTTTGCGCAGGGGCAATGTCGACGTTTACGTGACGGGCAGCAACTCCAAGATGCTCTCTTCGGATGTCCGGACCGAGTTCTGGGGGCGCGGGGACGAGGTGGAGGTCAGGCCACTGTCGTTCTCGGAGTACTATGCCTTCGCTGGAGGAGAACGGGCGGCGGCGTACGAAGATTACGTGCTGTTCGGCGGGATGCCCCGCGTCGCGCTGACATCGGATGACGAAGACAAGCTTTCGTACCTTCAAAGCCTGTTCGCGCTCGTCTACTTTCGGGATATCGTCGAGCGCTACGAGATTGGGCTTCCCGACGTGCTAGCCGCCATCACCGACGACCTGTGCTCTTCGGTGGGCTCGCTCACCAACGCGAACAAAATCTCCAAGTCGCTCGGGTCGGTTCGGGGAGCACGCGGGACCGCCGTGTCGGTCGACACCGTGTCGAGTTATCTTAGCCACCTTACCGAGTCGTTTTTGTTCTCCGAGGCGAAGCGCTACGACGTGAAGGGCAAACGCTATTTCGACTACCCGTCTAAGTACTACTGCGTCGACGTGGGCCTGAGGAACGCGAGGCTCAGCCTGCGCCAGCAAGAAGAGACCCACATCATGGAGAACATCGTGTACAACGAGCTGGTCCACCGAGGCTTCGCCGTCGACGTCGGCGCCATCGAGATATCGGGGAAGAACGCCGAGGGCAAGCGCACGAGGAAGAGCTGCGAGATCGACTTCGTCGCAAACAAAGGGTCCGAGCGCATATACATCCAGTCAGCGCCGAGCATGGAAGACGAAACGAAGGCCGACCAGAAGCTCCGGCCCTTGCTCGGTGTCAACGACTTCTTCCGCAAGGTCGTCGTGAGCAAAACGCTCGCACGTCCGTGGACCGACGGAAGCGGCGTGCTGCATATCGGGATTTACGATTTCCTGACCGACGGCAGTGCGATATAGGGCCAATTCTTGATGCGCGGAACCGCATAGTGCGCGCGGGTGACAGGAAGCGGCTCCTGACGCAGTGCGCCGAGGCCTGGGACTGCATCAGCCGCTACATCTACACAGCCCTGCAAGGCGGGGCCATCATGAAGGGGTGGACCAACGATGAGCGCATCATGATCGCCTGCTGCAACGACGGCTCTGAACAACCAGCATGCGAATCTGAATATGGATGATCCACCTTCACGATGGCTCCGCCGACCTTCATTGACAGCATTGTTTATATGCCGGGAGATAACCAACAGAGGCTTGAAGATTCAACACCCCGTGTAATTAAACCTTTGCATTTGGTGAGAAATAGTGAAATAATAGTGAAGTAGCTATTTCACTAATAGGACTCGTACATGATTAAAGCGACCATCACTAACGAAATGCTCGCACGCATCGTCTCCATCGAAAATTGCCGCGTGCTGTTCCCAAAGCACAGGATTCCTCCCGCAATCTCGTCGCGTCTACGGAAGAACTCCAAGAAAAAAAGCACCTACGCATCCAACGCCATTGAGGGCAATCCTCTCAGCGAACAGCAGGCATCGGACGCTGTCGACAGCAGAAAGCGCCACTTCCTCAAACCCGAAGAGGAAGTGCGCAACTACTACCAGGCGCTTACCTATCTTGACAAAGAGTTAATCAAAGGCACTCCGTTCAGTAAAAAGCTCATACTCGATGTACAGAAGATTGTCGTTGCTGGCGAGCCACCAGAGAAGATCGGCTTTCGCGGTCCCATGCCGCCGGGGGTCCTGTTTGCCGTTTACGATTCCACCTCAGGCAAACCCGACTATATACCACCCGAGGCGTCCGAAGTCGAGTCGCTTATCGACAGCTTATGCGACTACGTGGCGACGTCTGATGACCATGCCCTCGTGAAGGCTGGCATCATTCATTACGAGCTCGTGACGATCCATCCCTTTGAGGACGGCAACGGCAGGACAGCGCGCATCCTGAGTGGCTACTACCTGGATCTATGCGGTTACGGCTTCGGTGGCGTGGGGTCGCTGGAGGAATACTTCGCCTACGACGCGCAAGAGTATTATGCAGCGCTCCAGATGGGGCTGCCCGCCCTCTACTACAACGGACGCAACAACCCGCCACACCCCGAGGTCTGGCTCGAGTACTTCTTACGTATGGTGGAGCTTTATGCGCAAAAATCCACGCAGCTGGTGCAGACGGCGCAGGGCGAAAGCCTGGAGGCGTCGCTGTCTCACTTGAGCAAGAAAGAGCGCGCGTTTTTCGACTACCTGATCGAGCACGACATTCGCGAATTCACTCCCATTCAAATGGCAGACGTCTTCGATGTAAGCAACCGCACCATCATCAACTGGAGTGCAGCGCTTGCAAAGCAGGATCTGGTAGAGCCCGTGCTGGTCAAGCAGCGCATCCGCTCGTACAAGGTTAGGTGAAAAACGGGTACTGCTTGCCGGCAGGCTTATTGTCATACTGTCTCACACGTGAGTGCCTGGGTCAGTTGATGGTGATGGCAAAAGGCACTGACCCAGGCCCGAGTTTTTGAGGCCAGGGCAGAAGGACTCGCAAAGTCCCATGATAGGGACGCGTCCACCTGTGTTTCTAGTTACTATAGGCTTGTACGTTTTTCCCAAAGATGCCAGGAGGTTAGACAATGGAAGAATGGGATATTGCTGAACCAGAGTAGGACTTTTCGTAGCTGGATAAGATGGTAATACTGGCGTGCATCCAGATTCATCATCAAAAGTTGCTCATAGTACAATGCTGTAACATGCACGCATTATGAAAGGATCACCTCATGAGCTACCTCGATGTTTTCATTATGCCCAAGCAGGCTAGTATTGCAAAACGTACTTCAACCATTACTAATTCATTTGTAAACGGAGTAATCCCATGCATCATGCCGACCGAAAAGGAAGTTGCAGAGGCTCTTGCAGTACTAGAGATGGACAACAATAGCATTGCCTGTGCGTATTGTGGCGACCCCTTTACTGAGTGGGACCACTTAAACCCTCTCGTAAAGAACAAGCAGCCAACGGGGTACATATCCGAAATACATAACCTGGTGCCTTCGTGCAGCAAATGTAATCAATCTAAAGGAAACAAGCCCTGGCATGATTGGATGACAGGAAACGCTGCCAAATCACCTGCGTCCAGAAACATTGAGGACCTTCATCTCAGAATAGAGCGATTAAAAAGGTATGAGCAAAAATTTACTCCCTTAAGACTTGAGTTCGAGGCTATTGTGGGAAGTGAGACGTGGAATCAATATTGGCAAAACTGCGAAACGCTCCATGATATGTTCCATGAGTTTCAACTGTTGTCAGATGATATAAAGGCGAAAATAGTTCGATACTTAAATGACGTAGAAGCCGCATCGCCATCGAGAGAAAAAACTCTTTCCGTGCAAGAACAGCCAGTTCAACAACATGCAGACTTCAGCAGTGATTTATTGCCAGATGAATTAGAAGGAATAGAAACAGCTACCAATAAGAGTTTTGTGATGCGCTGTCTTGCTTACCTAGAAACAAATAGCAAAACACCCGAAGCAGACGTTGCAATACTCACAGACCCCTTGCTTAGCAAAAAAGAAATCGGCCAAGATTACGCAATTCTGAAGCCAACTACATCAATAGATAAAGCTGGAAAGGAAGAGCGAATGATAGGCGGCTATGAACGCTACTATTGTGATGTCATTACACTTTGGGGTAAGCGCTACATCGTCAGCAAGGAATGGTACGGTCTTGGGAAAGTCAACAAAAGCAACAACAGGAATCCTTTCTTAGCTTGGGTTTTATCTCACTCCTAGACCTAGCTCGTTCTCTTCTTACGTTAGCTCCTTGCTAGGGTTATCACAGGTTGAAATAGTAAAATAAATGCCGCATATAAGCTTCGTTAAGATTCGGAGAACATTATGGCAATGAACGCATCTGCCCAATCGTTAATAGGTCTCATTACGAATGCTAGTTTACGTTTTGTTGTGCCTGTTTATCAGCGTCCCTATTCCTGGGATGAAGAACACTGCGAACAGCTTTGGGATGACGTTCTCTCTGTAGGAAAACGTCCAGATGACAGGCACTTTACAGGGTCTGTTGTCTGGGTGCAGGACGGCGTTATGTCTGCAAAAGGCATTACGCCGCGACTACTTATTGACGGGCAACAACGCGTAACTACGGTGACTCTTTTGCTTGTAGCTTTGGCTGAATATGCAAAAGAAAACCCCGATAAAGCGCTCGGTTTCTCATATACACGACTAATCAACAAAGGCTATTTGATTGATGAAGAAATGGAGGGAGACGACAGCTACAAGCTCACTCTTTCTCAGGGAGACCGCGAAACTCTTAAGTCGATTCTTGAACACTTAATTAATCATGACCATAAACTGATTTATGATTCCGCGCGTATTTGGGAAAACTTGAACTTCTTTCGAAATAGGCTTGCTGCGCTTGAGGACCCGAATATTGTTTGGGACGGTATCCAGCGCCTTGATGTTGTTTCGATATCCCTCGACGCTGGGACAGACAATCCCCAACTCATTTTTGAATCGATGAATTCAACAGGCAAGGACCTGTCTTCGGCTGACCTTATCCGAAACTTTGTCTTGATGGGGCTGCCGCCAAAGCAGCAAGACGAACTTTATTTAAACCACTGGCGCGTTATTGAAGAAACTCTTGGCGCAGATAGCTACGATACTGTCTTCGATTCGTTTATTCGCAATTATCTAACAGTTCTGTATGCGCCTGAGCCATTAGCAAAGCGCGATGTGTACCCGATTTTTAAGCGTCATGTTGTAGAAAACGAATACAACAAGGGCGACAATATGCGCGAGCTTCTTAGCGAACTAGAGCAATTTGCGCGTTACTATTCCGCGATTACTGCAGGTACAGAAAAAGACGCCGCCCTCAAAGAAAAGTTCGATAGCCTTGCGCGGCTCGACATTACTGTTTTAAATCCATTACTAATGTCGTTCTACCAAGACTATGACGATGACGCATTTGGAATGGCTGACTTCCTTGACATGCTTGAACTCGTTGAAAGCTACGTCTTTAGGCGTGCAATTTGTGATGCCCCAACTAACTCGCTAAACAAGTTCCTGCCTTCAGTCATTGCAAAGCTAAACAAGGTTCAAGAAGATGAAGGCAACTACAGGGAGGCATTCGAATCGTTGTTACTGCTTGAAGAGGGGACGGCGCGGCGCTTCCCGTCGGATACTGAATTTGAGCAAGCTTTGGCAACTCGTGATGTCTATCATTTCCGTAAGGCGTTTTACATGCTTACAGCTCTCGAGAATGCTCAACATCCGAAGGATCCGCATGACTTTGGTACTGGGTCATACACAATCGAACATATCATGCCTCAAAATGCCCTGAACTCATCTAGCTGGAAAGAGGTGTTGTCCCAGGAATCTGAGGATATCTTTGAAACACTCCTGAACAACATCGGCAACTTAACACTTACTGCGTATAACTCGGAATTATCAGACGGGAGCTTTGAAGACAAAAAGAAACGTTGTATTGGCGGGTTCGATAAAGAGTACATGGCCATTTCTGAAGCTGTAAAGAATGCAACGGAATGGAACAAAACGGAAATTGAAAACCGTGCCGCCTGGCTAATAGAACGGGCAGTTAATCGATGGCCTTTCCTTAATGTTACAAAGGAACAGGCCCAGCTATACGCAACCGAAAAAGGCGGTATACCGAAGGTGCCATCCAAGGCGCAGTTCCGTTACGTTTTTTCATCCGGGCTTATTAAGCCTGGAGACAAACTTGTTCCAGTTAGTGAAAAGTTTACAACGGTGGCAACGGTAACCGAAGAGGGGACTATCGTTCTCCCCAATGGCGAAGAATTCCATAGCCCGTCACTTGCTGCAATAAGAACTGTTTCTCTTGCAGGTGGCTCGGGTGCTAGAAACGGTTGGAAGTTTTGGCGACTTGGCGCAGATGGACCCGCGATTGATAAATTACGGGCACAATACCTTAGCGAATATCTTGGTGGAGACACGGAAGAAACAAAAGCCTTTAGGATTGCGTTCTGGGATGGCTTCTATGACTACTGTTCTACCAGAACTGGTTTCTCGGAAGCATTCCACGATCCGTCCGACCGTATAGAAAACCCTGAGTCATGGGCAGGTTTTGGAATAGAGCGCGGAGACTGCAAGCTTCATGCACTTCTTTGGTCATGGGATAAAAAGGTTGGCGCAGATTTACATTGCTACACAGTAGAAGCCTATCAAGTTCTCCTTAATAGAAAAGCTGAAGCTGAACAAATGCTAAAAAGCTTAGACGGTGAAATCTGCTGGGATAGTTTAGACGCTGATAAAAAGACGCGCACTTTAACTATTAAGAGAGATGTGGATTTTGCAAACGATGATCTTACAGAAGTGTACGAATGGCTAGCTAACTGCATGTTTGCATTACGCAATATTGCTGTTGAAGTGCTATCTGTTTAAGATGCTGTGAGCATAGCTCTTAAGACCACTTGATATAATTAGTGCTGGTGAAACTATGAATCGGCCGGAAGACAAATACGTAAAGCTACCTGCGCTTGTGCATGCCACACGCATTGGCTATAGCTACATGTCGCTTCACGACAAAGAGCCTGGTGTAGACTACGACCGCGACACCAACATCTTTTACGAGCTGTTTCGTGAATCCATTAGCCGCATTAACAATAAAGACTTTACCCCCGACCAGGCAAAAGCAATCGTAGGTCAGTTGAAACTTGTTCTTAAGAGTGAAGACTTGGGTCGAACGTTCTTTAATAACCTCCAGGCAGGATTTGAAGGTACAAAGCTTATCGACTTCGACAACCCAAACAACAACAGCTTTACGGTTGTAACAGAGCTCCCTTACGAAAGCGGCGACGACAGCTTCCGGCCCGACATCATTTTCCTCGTGAATGGCATGCCACTTGCATTCATGGAGGTAAAGCGCCCCAATAATAACGAAGGCATCCTAGCAGAGCGCGAGCGCATGTATTCTCGCTTCAAGAACCCCATCTACAAAGGCTTCGTCAACATTACGCAGCTTATGGCGTTTTCCAACAACCAGGAATACGAAGAAAGCTGTCGTCCACCCATCCAGGGCTCGTATTATGCAACGAGCGCCTACGGCAAGGTCTATTTGCAGCCGTTCCGCGAAGAAGATACGCAAGGCATGGAAATGCTAGTCCAGGACCGCAATCAAGACTCCGAAAAATTCATCCTGCTCGACAATAATTTGGTTAGTTACTTCGGCTCGCCCGAATACGAACTGTCTATCGAGCCAACCACACCTGCTAACCGCATAATCACCTCGCTCTTTTCGCCCGAACGCCTTCTTTTCTTGCTGCGCTACGGCATTGTCTATGTCGAAGAAACCGACGAACAAGGCATTAAGCACCTGCAAAAACACGTTATGCGCTATCCGCAGCTGTTTGCAACCTTCGCCACGCGCAAAAAGCTCGATGAAGGCATGCGTAAAGGCACTATCTGGCATACGCAAGGAAGCGGCAAGACGGCCCTGTCGTTCTTCCTGTCCCGCTACTTACGTGACTACTATCAGCAACGTGGCCAGGTTGCACGCTTCTTCTTTATCGTTGACCGCATAGATTTGGCAGACCAGGCTGCACGCGAATTCCGTAACCGAGGCTGCAATGTGCAATCCATCAATAACCGAGAGGAATTCCGGGAAGCCCTCAAGGCACCCAGCGAACGTGGCGCGGACGCTGCGGATCTAACCATTACCGTTGTGAATATCCAAAAGTTTGACGATGAAGCACAGACTGAAGAGTTTGACTATGCGCTCAATATCCAGCGCGTGTTCTATATCGACGAAGCCCATCGTGACTACAAGGTTGGCGGCAAGTTCCTAACTCAGTTGGTAACGTCCGACCGCGATGCAGTGCGTATTGCTCTTACAGGCACGCCGCTCATTGGTAAGTTCGGCAACAATAACACGCGCGAAATCTTTGGCGACTACATCCACCGTTACTGGTACAACAATTCAATTGCCGACGGTTGTACGCTTAAGCTCTTGCGCGAAGACATACGCACTGAATTCAAAGTAAAAATGCAGGAAGAAATGCGCCGCCTGCAGGAAATCGACAAGCTGATTTCTTTGTCCGACGTATACGAGCACGACAACTTCGTTGAACCTCTTTGCGAATACATCCTGGAAGACTATGTGCGGTCGCAGCAGGCCCTTGCCGATGAATCGATTGGCGCCATGATTGTGGCAACCTCGGCCAAGCAAGCACGCAAGATTCATGAATATTTGCAACGCTATGACCAGGACATAAGCAGTGAATTAATTCTGCACGACGAAGGAAGTAAGGAAGCACGCCGCACCATCTGCGAAGACTTCAAGAAAGATGACAGCCTTATAAACATTCTGGTTGTCTTTAACATGCTTCTTACCGGCTTTGACGCGCATCGCCTTAAGAAGCTGTACATGTGCCGTACCATTCGCGCGCACAACCTACTTCAGGCGCTCACGCGTGTGAATAGGCCCTACAAAAACCATTCCTACGGCTGCGTAGTCGACTTTGCTGACATCACTGAAGAATATGACAAGGCAAACCGCGCCTACTTAAAGGAGCTCACCGAAGAGTACGGCGATGAACTAGACAGCTGGAGCAGCCTATTCGAAGCCCCCGAACTTATCCGCATGGACTTGGCGCACATCAAAGACGTACTGTTCGCGTACAGCACCGATAACGTGGCTGCATTTATCAAAGAGATTGACCTTATCGAAGACAAAAAGCAGCTTTATGAACTTCGCGCTGCCTTAGCTCGTTACCGCGAGCTGCGCAATGTGGCAGCGATGCAAGGCTTTACCGAACTCTACGAACATTTCGATATGACATCTGCCCAGAAGCTTCTCTGGGAAGTAGGCAATCGCATCAACCGTCTTAATGCCATTGAAGCGATTAAGCTGCAGGAACAGTCAACGGGTGCCATCAATGAACTCCTGGCCAATATCGAGTTTACTTTCAAAAACCTTGGTCGCGAAGAACTGGTCATTGCTGATGAATTCAACGACAAGCTCCGAAGCACCTATGCTTCCGCGGGTGCTTGTCTCGACCAAGATGACCCCGAATACGTAAACCTACTTGACGAGTTGCGTAAGAAGTTCGCAGACCGCAACTTTGAAGAAATGGACTCTGACGACCTGCGACAAGCTATCAAAGACCTGGACAGCCTGCGCAAGCGCTTTGACGAACATAATCGCAAAGATGCGCTTCTTGCCAAGAAATATAGTGGTGATGCCAAATTCCTGCGTGTTCACAAGCGCGTCTTGCGTACCCCTCCGCCACTAACCAATAGCCCTACCACCTTGTTCGATATTCTTAACCGCGTAAAGCAAGATGCGGACAACAAGGTGTTGTCCAACTATCAGTTGCTTAGCAATACCGAATACTTTAAGAAGGAAATGCAAGGCGTGGTTATGGCTTCCTGTAAATCCGCCGAAATCACGTTCACGGCAGAGCAGATTAGCCAGGTGGCAGGTGCCATAGCAAGCGAATACTTCGCCGAATACCAGCACGCTTCATAAGGCGCAAGAACTTCGTGTGAACTGACGGTTCTTGATGCAGTCTGCCAAAGCCGTCGCTTTTACTAGGAAAACTTCATAATTCTGGAAGTTTTTCGAGTAGAATTGTACTCGGAGGTGCCAGGATGAATATTAATCGCCCATCCTATATCGAAAAGCTAGCGCACTACAAGGATAAGGATCTTATAAAGGCTATTACCGGGGTTAGGCGCTCCGGAAAATCCGTGCTGTTGTTCGAACTTTTCTATCAGTACCTTATAGAGCAGGGTGTCGCAAAGGGCCAGATTATCCAAGTGAATTTGGAAAACGAGGAAAACGTTCATTTACGGAGTAGTTCAGAGCTTTATTCATACATCAACGACAAGAAGGGTCGCTGGAAAACCCATTACGTCATGATCGACGAAATACAGTACATCGATGCATTCGAAGACCTTTTGAACAGCTTGAAAAACAACGGATGTGATGTGTACGTAACAGGGTCAAATTCCAAGATGCTGTCAGGAGATATATCAACGGCGCTGCGCGGAAGAAGTATCGAGATAAAAGTGTTCCCACTTTCGTTTGCCGAGTACTACTCATATGTTGGTGGCGATAAACGTGAGGCTTGGAATGACTACAGTAAGTACGGAGGATTTCCCTTTGTTGCAACGGAAATAGACGAACAGGGCAAAACCGAGTATTTGCAAATGCTGGAGTCGACCGTTGCAACCAAAGACATCATAGACAGATACCACCTTCGCAACCCCGCCATTTTCACTGCTGTCTATGACGTACTGTGCTCTAGCATCGGCTCTTTAGTGAGTGCCAAGAAGATAGCCGATACCCTGAAAAGCAACGGCTACAAAACCGTGACACCAGATACGGTTGGAAACTACCTTACGTATCTTTGCGAATCGTTTCTCTTCTATAAGGCGTATCGCTACGACGTCAAAGGACGCGAATACCTGAAAACCCTGAACAAGTACTACATTTCTGATATGGGGCTGCGCAATGCCCGCATGAATTACAGGCAAGTTGAGGTTACGCGTGCACTCGAAAACAACGTTTACCTTGAACTGCTGCGCAGGGGGCTTACGGTCGATATCGGCAAGAACCGTGAAAAGGAAATCGACTTCGTGGCGGTAGGGCCCAAGGACACATATTACATACAGGTGGCCTACAGTATGGTCGACGAAGAAAAAAGAAAGACAGAACTCGAGTCTTTCAAGGGAATAGACGATGGCTACAAGAAAATAGTCATTACCATGGATGACGATCCGTTTACCCTGCTTGAACGGGGGTATCGCAAGCTCTATGCAATCGATTTTTTCCTGAACCCGCACAGTTTAGAAGAGGTGTAGTGTATGACAGCAGCAGCCACCAACGAAGCAGTATTGGCTTCCACCAAGGCCATGATCGACGGCTTGAAAACCGTCTGTGCCAATGCGGGTCTTGCTAACGACAGCTCCGAATACAAGATTATTACTGAAGCCTTCCTGTATAAGTTCTTAAACGATAAGTTCATCTACGACCTGCGCCAGCTAGACGAATTTAAGGACGTCGAAAACATAGAGGAAGCGTATGCTGCCATGCCAGAGGACGAACGCGAGCTGGCATTAATATCGCTTCGTGCCGACACAGCAAGGCTGCGCCCTGAATATTTGCTTTCCACGCTGTTTAACAAGCAAAACGAAGAGGGCTTTGCAGAAGCATTCGATGCGGCCCTGCGTGGTATAGCAGACGACAACATGGACATCTTTAGCGTGAAGACGGGCGAGGGCCAAGCTATTCGCCTGTTCAACGGGGTGTCTGCGTTTATCTTGGAGCAGAACCGCCGCGATGCGTTCTGTCGTTCGCTTGTGAATAAGTTGGCGGAGTTTAGCTTCGAACAAGTCTTTGCCCAGAAATACGACTTTTTCAGCGCTGTGTTTGAATACCTTATTTCCGACTACAACAAAGACTCAGGTACCTATGGTGAATACTTCACGCCGCATTCTATCGCCACCATTATTGCGCGCATCCTGGTGCCCGAAGACGCCAAAAACGTTACCGTCTACGATCCAGCGGCTGGCACAGGTACCCTTGTGTTGGCGGCCGCACATCGCATTGGCGAAGAGCGTTGCACTATCTATACGCAGGACCGCAGCCAAAAGGCCAACGAATTTATGCGCCTCAACCTTATCCTGAATAACTTGGTGCATTCCTTGCCGCACGTGGTTAGTGACGACACGCTGGCTAGCCCTCGTCACCTTGAAAACAACGATAAGGCAATTAAGCGGTTCGACTACATTGTAAGCAATCCACCGTTCAAGGCCGACTTTTCCGACACGCGCGACGCACTGGCGGGCGATGCTTACAAGACACGCTTCTGGGCAGGGGTGCCCAACATTACAGGCAAGCCCGAAAAGATGGAAATCTACCTGATGTTCTTGCAGCACATCGTGGCTTCTTTGGCCGATGGAGGCCGTGCCGCGGTGGTTGTTCCCACAGGTTTTCTTACCGCTAAGGGCAAGATTCCGCTGGCCATTCGCAAAAGGCTAGTGGACGAAAAGATGCTGCGTGGCGTGGTAAGCATGCCTTCAAACATCTTTGCGAATACGGGCACCAACGTGAGCATTGTCTTTATCGATGCGTCCGAAGAGCGCGAGGGTGCGCTGCTTATGGATGCATCTAAGCTGGGTGAAAAGCGCAAGGTCGATGGCAAGAACCAGCGTACCTTTTTGAACGATGACGAGATTGAGCGCATTGTGGGTGTGTTCAATGCGGCCGAGGTGCAGGACGACTTTAGCGTGCAGGTGCCCTACGGCGACATTGCGGCCAAGGGCTATTCGTTCAGTGCTGGCCAGTACTTCGAGGTGAAGATCGACTACGTGGACCTAACGCCCGAAGAATTCAACACCGAGCTTGAAGCCCGCATGACCCGCCTGCGTGAGCTCTTCGCCGAAGGCGACCGCCTGCAGGATGAGATTGAACGTCAACTAAAGCAGGTGCGGTTCGATGGATAGGGTGAAGCTTGGTGACTATATCCATGTTAAGCATGGGTGGGCCTTCAAGGGAGAGCACTTTGTAGACGCCGGAAGCCATATCGTGCTTACACCCGCCAATTTCTTCGAGGAAGGCGGCTTCAAGGAAACACCTGGGAAAGAGAAGTATTACAATGCGGATTTTCCGTCAGAGTACTTATGTCGAAAAGGCGATTTGATAGTCGTAATGACGCAGCAAGCCGAAGGTCTTTTAGGTGCTACTGCTCGCGTCCCGACAGATAATACTTACCTTCATAACCAGCGAATCGGTCTGATTACAGCGATACGTGATGATATTGATTTAACTTTTGTTGACTACTTAATGAGAACACCATGGGTGCGATTTCAGCTTGAGCGGACAGCATCAGGCTCCAAAGTTCGACATACTTCTCCTGAGAAGATCGAAGATGTTGATGTCTGCTTACCTCAGTATGAAGATCAGATACGCATTGGTAGCATCCTCTCCGCCATCGACAACAAGATTGCCAACAACAAGAAGCTGATGGCCGAGCTGGAATCCACGGCGCGCCTGATTTACGACTACTGGTTCACGCAGTTCGATTTCCCCGACGAGAACGGCAAGCCCTACCGCTCTAGCGGAGGCAAAATGGTCTACAACGACACCCTCCACCGCGAAATCCCCATTGACTGGGGAGCGGGGGTTCTTTCGGATTTATTGGACATAACCATGGGCCAGTCCCCTGCGGGTGATAGTTATAACGAAAAAGGTTTTGGAGAGGTGTTCTATCAAGGACGAGTCGACTTTGGGGATTACTATCCTACCAAACGCATGTATACCACTTCGCCATCTCGATTTGCGGAAACAGACGACGTATTATTAAGCGTAAGGGCCCCCGTTGGGGATGTAAATTGGGCCTTTGAGGATTGCTGTATCGGCCGTGGTCTTGCTGCTTTACGTGATAAGTGCGGGTCACCTTTCTTTGCCTCTTTTTTAGTAACGAGTTTTAGTTCTGTTTTTGGCAGAATGAATGGAAGCGGTACCACATTTGGTGCCATTGATAAGCAGGGCCTGACCCAGCTCCAACTACCACTACCACCAAAAGAAATAGTCGGTCGTTATGCAGAGACGGCTGAACAGCTATATCGGGAGTTCCGCATTGCTGAAACTGAGCAAAGGGAACTAGAGAAGCTACGCGACTGGCTCCTCCCCATGCTCATGAACGGACAAGTAGTGGCAGGTGAACAGCGATGATTTCTGCCATGGACGTCGAAAGAAAGGCTATTGAGCTACTCAGGAATTCCGAAACGCATAATGAATCGAGCGTTCTAGAATACAAAGCTGTCCCTCATATTATAAAAAAGGAAAAAACAGAGCTTATTCGGGATGTTCTCGCTTTGTTAAATGGGCTTGATCGACCTGATGAAGATCGCTGGCTTATCTATGGAGTGGATAATAAGACGCATATTCCCATAGGTATCGATATCGACAATCACGATTTACTCGATGACGCAAGCTATCAGCAAATCATAGAGGAGTGTATAACCCCTCGACCACAGTTTGAGTTCAGGACAATCGATGCTTCATTCGTGATAGATATCCCTTTTGGTAAAAAACGTTTCGGTGTGTTCTATTTTCCGGAAACCAATAATGGAGGAGTCTATGAAGTTAGCAAAGACTTCTCCGATAAGGAACCTAAAAACAACAGCCAGCCGCGTGGGCGACTAACTTGCGGGCAATCGTTTATAAAAATTGGCAGCAGTAAACGAGGGCTTAAAGAAACGGAACGCCAGCGCTTACGTACTGTCATCACACAAAAAGATAGAAAGATAATAATTAGCTTGAACGAGAATGATGTCCCCGAGGCAACAATGATTATAGGCCGCTGGGACGAAAGTAACTTATACGATGTAGCCGCTATTGAAAAGGCCTCCGGTAGTGACTATTCTCGTGTTGTCAAATCTTTGAAAGAAATCGCTAGCACTAACCCGCAGGTAATTGATATTCAAAATCAAGTGTGGTCAATTGTGGATAGAAAGAGAGTGCCGATTGCTCTATATCAGACAATGACCACCCGAGATCTACTGCGCTATAAAGATTTGTTCATCGAGATTCTGGCAAATATAAAAGCAAGAATCGAGCAAGATGGAGAGCGATCTATATTGACCAATTACGGCGGCATCGACTCTTCGTACTCAAGGGAAATACGGCTTGGAGTGGCTGAGAGCTGTGCTTTTATTGCAAACAACAAAGATTTACTTGCTAGGTGCAATATGGATGACATCACTCGTTTTGTTGGTGAAATCATCTGGTCAATAATTGGTAATTCAGATTGGCGTGTGCTCGCTTCCTCTGAAGTGGCTTTCCCACTACTTGCTGAAGCATCACCTAATGGCTATTTATCTGCAATTGACCGTTCACTTGCGGAAGGTAAGGCTCTACAAACTTATCTCGAAAGTGAAGAGTCGGGGCTGGTTCAAATGAGAAGAGGCCACGAGCTTTTCTCTGGGATTGCGCTAGCTGCACGAAACTCAAGGCATTTATCACATGCTGTTAAGACGCTTATTGCACTACTGGATTATTCTCCTTATGCAAAAGAGATTCTTATAAAAATACTGCTTCCTTGGAAACCACAAACATCCGCTTCTGTAGAACAAAGGAAAGGATGCGGAATAGCACTTGCACGAAATCCCTCTGAAGCAACATGGGAAGTTTTGCGAGCACTATTCCCCAATGCCACACAATCTACTAGTTATTCCCCAGATCCGAAATACTTACCTGCAGATTCTATGCCAGAAGAAGTACCAATGGGCGAGTATTGGGAAGTCAGTAAGTCCTATCTCAACTCTGCATTACTAAAGGCATCTGGCAATCCGAAGCGAATTCATTCACTTGCGCATGATGCGCTTTCCTTTGCAAGTGCCGGAATGCTGGGCAAGCTAGCGTCTTTTATTGCTGCAGAATGTTCTCGAATGGATGCTGATTCCGTTTTCCCTATCTGGGATGAAGTAAAGCTCTTCTTAGATCACCACGAAAAATATGCTGACGCAAATTGGGCTTTATCAAAAGAGGAATTGCAACCACTAATAGATGTCGAGGCCGAACTTCGTCCGTCCGATGGTTCTTTGGTTGCAAGAAGATTGTTTTACCGCGATGAATTCGATTACTGCTTTTCTAAAGATTATTCTGACAATAGGGCTGAGCTTGATAAGAGACGTAGGGAATCTCTTGAAGAAGTGTATGCACGTGATGGTTTTGATGGCTTGGTTGAACTTGCATCTACTTCAGAGCACCCATATCTTGTTGGCGCTATCTCGGCACAATGCTCCTTCTCAAGTACTGTGTGGTTTGTAATGGTAGAACATTTTCTTGCGGGCAATATAGACAAAAGAATTGCACAAGGTTTTTTCCGAGGAAAGTATGCCAAAGAGGGAAGTGGTTTTTTAGAGAACCTTGACCTGTTGTATTGGGACAACAAGTCAAAGGCATTCCTATTCTCGTCGCTGCCAAACAATGAGGAAGTGTGGGGGCTGGCAGAAAAAGAACTGGCGGGCTCAAAGCAGCAATACTGGGAATTGGCTGAGCCTGCTTTCGATATTCAAGATAAAAAAGCCGCGCACCATTACGTGACAGAGATGAATGAGGTAGGTAGGCATAATGATTCGATTCTTTGTTTGCATGAGATGCTCAAAAAAGATGTATGTCTGGATTCAGATTTAGTGTTCCAGACTCTGATGGGCTTTACCCCGCAGGAAGGGAAGAATCAGTCCGCATTGTATTTTACCGATGAGCTTATTCAGTATCTTGAAGCAAATAATTATGACGAGGGATGTCTTATTGAGCTCGAGGTGTGCTATTACAGTCGTATTCGAAATCGTAAAGATGCCTTTTTATTCAAAAAGCTTGCGCAGGATGCCGATTTCTTCGTCGATTTTATAACACAACTCTTTGATAGCTTTAGCTCGAGTGCCGACGACGATAAAACGAAGGCTTATAAAGATATGTATTGGTCTTTTATGCTATTTGGTGACTGGCAATTCCAGCCAGGCAGTACAGATGACGGCGGCATTGATACCCAAGAATTTAACGCTTGGGTCTCGACGATTGAAAAACAAATCCCCAATAAAGAGTTGGGTAGAGTATCAGAGCTGATCGGAAAGAATCTATTCTATTCGCCATCTGACGAAAGTGGACTCTTCATAGCTGAAGTGTACGCAAAGTACCTTGAGTCGCACCCAAGGGCGCTTGACGGCTACTCGGTAGAGGTAGTTAATTCTCGCGGTGTACATTTTGTTGACGCCTCTGGAAAACAGGAGGAAGAAATAGCCGCTGGCTATGACAATAAGGCTGAAGAGCTTGAGGCAAGAGGATATGTAAACTTCGCTACGGTGCTACGAAAAGCTGCTCGTGATTACCGCGATGAGGCGCAGAGAAACAGGGAACGGGCTAATCGGAGCGACAGTTGTAGTTAGGCATTTGTTTGGAAAAGTAACTTGTCTTCAGAAGGAAGTTCTCCACTGCTAACGCATTTAAGGATTAACGCATGTAATAGCGCTGCTGTCTCATCAATTATTTCAACACTGGGTGATATCCCAGCGTGAATAGCCTTTGATCTTGCGTTGTATAGCCTCTTCACTTTCCTAAAGCCATTTTCATCGAGATCAAGGAATCTGGATGATAGATAGCTAATCCTGAAAACCAATTCACTCTGAATAGAAAACAAGGATTCGACTCCTGTCCAAAGAGTTGCTAAACGAATTGAAGGGCGTAAATTGAACTTATAGCACCAGAGACAATTAACTGCTGTATAAAAGCTGTCATTATCTATGAGGCTTTTGCTTTGGCCATCTGCTCAGATAATAGATCGCATTCAGTATCATCTAATATGGCTATTTTTTCTGGGATAAAGAGTCTGTTGTTGATTACAGCATTAACTACGGATTCCGCATTAAAACAATTTGCGCTCGTATCACTTTGTATCGACCAATAAATCTCTCTATTAGCCAATGCCGATAAAAGCATGATATCCGACTGGACATTCCATACTCTTTTTGCAAGTGTTCGTGCGCTATTTGATGTAATGTGCACCTCGGCAGAAGTAGTCCGTAATGTGGAAATAAGTATTCCGAGTTCAAGCTCTGAACAGCTTCCCTGCCCAGACATGACAGAACGAATCATGTCGTTTGGTGCTGGGGATGAGTCAACGGCGCGGATGACTATATCCTGGTCGATTATGATTTCTTTGCTCGGTCTAATTCCAAGAAGATAGAGATAGCTAGATTTCTGACTATCTTTAATAGTGATTTTGCTCATGTGAGGCTCCTCGTTTAGACTAGGCAACGCTTCTGATATCAAACTTTTCTTGTAGCTAGATTAGCCTGCTTTTATCCGAAGATGCATCAATTGCTTGAATATCGAGAACCTCGTCTTCTGTGGGCATTTCACCGAAAGGCGTTACGTCATTGATGAACATTTTGATGGCGTTGTTGGCAATAACAATTGTAGTTGCAACATCAACGCTGCCTCCAATAATGCCACCTAGAACAGGCACCATTTTCCCAAGGTTAATTACGCCTTTTTCGCCAAACTTTGTTATAAAGCGGAAGCCAACCTTTTGATTTATTTTTACAAGTGCCGTACCAGGAATCTTTTTTATTGCTGCCGTAAGGCTCTTTGCACCGACTTGTATTCCTGCATCTTTTATAACATCGGTAATTGCTGTACCTGTCAGACACATATAGACCAAGGTTTGCACCTGATCTGAGTAGATATCGTAGCCGCCAATTTTTGCGATGGCTGCAACCATTCGTAGTTGAACATACATCACACTGCCGATATTTGCTGGAATCGTTGCAGGGAGGGTAATGAGTCCGCCTAGACCCGTAAGGAAGCCGGAGGTGCCGCATTTTGAAACTTGCATTTTTGCGAGAGCTTTAGCAGCTTCGTCGGGAGTTGCGTGTTTCGAAAGATAATCGTTGGCGAGCTTGTCGACGGAGCGACTAACTTTAGGAATACCCTTAACGGCCTGATTGTAAGCAGCGTCAAGGATTATGCCAGCTGTCTCTTCGTCAATTTTTGGGATCTGCTTTTTTGGTTGCTTGGTGTTCTTTGGCTCCTTATTTGCTGCCTTCTTTTCTACCATGGTGAGCTCCCTTCAGATATCCCTGAAGGTATTATCTCACAGGCGGGCGGGGCCTTCACTTGCTGGTTAAATAAGGATTACTCATCAAACTCGATATCAACATTAGCAGCCGCATAGATTTCATTAATCGTTTCAACGTTGATACGCTTCACAAGCCAGCCCTCTTCTAGGGAGCACCTGTAGATAAATTCTTCTAGCCTATTTTTCCCAAACATTTCTTTTAGGGTGACAACAACACTAAAAGGCATGCCATTTCCTGCTTGGTTGTTGCTATTGCTGCGTTCTTTTTTACGGAGCATTAACCCCCAATACTGACTATCGTAAACCTTTCGCGGAGCAAAGCGTCCTTTGAACTTGTCGGCAATATGCTTGACATTGTCCCATTTTCGAAAGAGTTTTCTTGCGTCAGATTCGTAAAGCTGTGCTCCTTCGTCGCCCTGAATATTTTTATCGAGTGACTTTAGACCGTTTCCCTTTAGGCGACCAAAATGAAGATCAATTTCCGTGCTCGTGTAATCAACACCCTGGCTACGCTGACACTCTGGAAAATAGCACAGTGTTGCACGTGCTTTAAAGGGATACTTCCCATCATGAAGTGGAACTGGAATTTTGTAGTTGTATGTTTCGTAGGCGTCAATCGTTCCCGAAATAATGAACCGAATTTCATCATTAGACGTTTCGATGATGTCACGAATATTAATTGGTGGTACGCCATAGCCCTTAACAAGCGAAGGTGGTTTTTCGCCCCAACCAAATGCCGCATCGATTAACAGGGCTTTTGTCTCTTCTTTGGTGCGATTTGCTTTATAAATAAGATATGCGGCCTTGCGTGTAATCCAAGGTGCAGCATAAGAAGTTCCTTTTACTCTCGTGATGGCATACGGAGCTGCAGCAAATAACGGATCGTCTTTGGTTCCGCCATAATACGCAATGTCAGGCTTATGGAAGAAGTGTAGTACAGGTCCTTTCCGCGAATACTCTGTAGGGGCACCATCGCGATCAACCGCGCTGACAACAATGGAATTAATTGAATCAGCTGGTGCACCTATACGTTTCATTACTTTTTCGTTGCTGCCATTTGTCCCCGCAACAATAAATAAAACGTCATATTCACGTTGAAGCTCATCTAGCATGGCTGCAACTGGAGAAATAGCATGCTCTGGACACTCGTTCGGAGTTCCTAGTGAAATGTTCCAGACTTTAATGCTTGAATTTGCCATAACGATGTCGCGGATACGGCGCATCAATGTAAATGTACTGATTTTCCCGCCTTTTGAAACCCCAAAGTGCTTGACCCTGAATCGTCCGCAGCCGTCCTGAAGACCAGGATTAAGGGATGGTCCATCAACAATGATGGAGGTGACTTGGGTTCCATGACAGATGCTTTGACCCTCTGGTGTGTCTGGCGCCGTATAATCCTCGTCTTCTACCCAACCATAGTTATAAAAATAAGCATTGCGTCCGAAAACTGTGTCAATGACGCCAACCCATGGTTCACTATTAGCTTGGGGAATACTCGGAAATACATACGACTCGACGTCATTTGTGCCCTGAACTTCAGGGTCACTCTCCTCGGGGTCTTCATCACCTTTTATCGGCGGTCCATATTGCGACAAATCCTCCGTAGACATCGAGATAAGAAATGGGGCGTTCTGCTTAAGATGTAAATAATCATTTGGGTACAGACGAACCGTTTCTCCGATGATTAAATCGTCTGCGACTTCGATACCGAGCTGTTTAAGCAGTGATTTTGTTTCAATACCGGTTTTATAGAGAGTGACAAATGATTCCTCCATAATTTCTGGGGCAGTATCTTCTATAAAAACGTCCTCAATGAAATAAACATCGCGGACAACTTGGGCAAAAGTAGTTTTTGGAATTGGGGCTTTGTATTTTACGAAACCTTCGCGCGTAATTATGTCGAGTTGTTCTTTGCCGATTCTTCGGTTTTCAAAGTGTGCATCTAGTATCTCAATGCAAAATCCCAGTATCTCAACCGTCTTGTTCAGCGCGGACTTCGGAACACAATAGGTGATAATATGCTTTGGGCTCTTCGGGTCACTTTTTGGGTCGAACTTCGCACCAACAATATGATCGCTTGCATCCTCGCTGCCTTTTGTAAGGAGTTTTCTTATTCGGTTGCTTTTTGCGGCCACTCTGATATATCGCACACTAACAATTGGGTCTACGCTAACTTTTGGGGTCCCCCAATCTTCAATTGCTCGCAATACTTTGTCGCGTATTATTTCAAGCATTTCGCTGGTGACAGATGCGCCTGCAGGTAATGTAGGCGGGCCGGGTGCTGTAGCCCCTTTACGGTGAAATGTACCGCGTAATTCTAAGGAGTCATTACTCATGTGCTATCCCCTTAACTCACGCGATAGGGTACTCTTTGGTACTCCTGTTAATATTCCAATTTCGCGAAGCGTATAGCCTTCGGCACGTAGCTGTTCTACGTTAGGTATTTCGCTATTTACGACAGCTTTATATAAACGTTGTAAGTAGTCGTGTTCTTGATCAGGGTTACTGAACGCAATTGACGTTTTGATTATGTTAGCAAGATCGGCAGGATAGGGAATATCCTCCATTTGCTTCATTATTTTATTGAACAAGCGGGTATCTCTTCCGGCAAACTTAAACTGATCAAGATAGGAATTGAGAATAATCTCAGCTATTTCAAGAAGGTCTTCACGAGAATAGCGGCTGAAATCAATAACCGAATCAAAGCGTCTTATCATGGCCTTATCGAAGTTTTCGAAGAGATTAGTTGTTGCGATAAGGATTAATTGAGAGCTCATGTTTTCAAGCTCACGCAAAAATGCTGACGTTGCACGTCCCATCTCTCTAACGTCGTGACCATTAGTTCTGTCAAGGGCAAGGGCATCGAGTTCGTCAAACAAAACAACGATCTTGTCGGGATTTGGAAAGCCGTTAATCTCCCTAAATAAGGCAGTAATATTTTTGCCTGTTTGCCCAAGCTTACTATCTATAACCGCACTAAAGTCAACAGAATATAAATCCCTTTCGAGAATGCGTGCGATATGTTTTGCACTTTCAGTTTTTCCCGTACCAGGAGGGCCCTGGAGCAGAAATTTATTCACCCCAACATTGTGCCCAATAGCATTAATGATGCCTTTTATATCATCTGAAATGACCAGCGGCAGTGGTAGTGGCTTTTCTGAATAGGAAACCTTTTGGAGGAAACAGCTATCTTCAACTGATGACTGGGGAACAAAAGCATTTGTGTCAGACACGAGAGCCATGATATATTCAGCTAACTGAAAATCGCCAGCCTCATCGAATTCTTTGGCTATTTCTATTGCCTCGGTTTTGAAGGCATAGTTGTTGTTTTCAACATGATATTTAATCAGGTTGAGAACACTGCGTTTTTTCATACTGTGGTCACCTCTGGGTTTTGGATTCTTTTGAAGCTAATCACAGTATACAACTAAATCCTTTTTTTGGGAACGAGATTTGATTTTTTATTTTTGATGCGTTACTATATGGTACGGCTCAGTTGGTCGAACCGATTTTTTAGACTCGAGCGAAAGGAGGTGAGGACAATGGTTAAACATAGTGGTGGAAAACTTAGCGCTGCTGCAGCGACACTTGCAAGTAAGAGCTCAAGCAAGCAAGCCAAGAAAAGTGCTGGTAAGACGCTCGCCAACCACAAACGTCGGGCGCATTAGTCGCTCAAGATAATTCAAGTCACTGATAGGAGGTGAATAATCGTGATTCGAGTCAAAGTGCGTATACCGAAATATCGCATAACTAAGACTGGACGAATTGTAAAAACCGGTTCAGTTGCAAAAACGGTAACTGCAAAGAAGTAGACCCCAGCGTATGCTGAGGCCTGTTTTCGGAAGAGGGGGTTCGTTTTGTTCGGCGGCCCCCTTTTCGTGTAGTAAAGAATACAGCGTTTTGTAGCTTTTCACAAATAGCCTGCTAAACAGGTTAATTTTTAGCTAGGAAGAGTATAGTTCCTGATTGCCCTATTCGGGTCATCTGTCCATCTCGAGCTAAAGTTACCGTGTTTTGCTCTCATATAGGCATCCCGCCCCATCAGACGTTTTGTTTTGTATAGGTTTTCACTGGATACGCATGTATTGCATTTTGTGTTATCCCTCCAGCCCATAAAGTAGATTTTTTCTGGTTCCTCTACATCCCTGCGATAATGCGCAATTTTTTCGAGAGTCAATCGATTTGCGGGGGTGTAATTGTTTGGGATGTGTGCGTTAAGATCGGCGAAGAACTCATTCGTTGAAAAGCGTGGTCTGCTCGTTGCGAATATGATTCCCAGAATCTCTTTGAGGGTATGGAGATTTTCTTTACTCAAAAAAGTTTTTACTCTATATCCTGGAAGTATTTCAACCTCAAAGTATTGATGTCCTCCAACTGCTCCAAATCCAAGAATAAATGGATTGTCATTAACATAGAAAAGAACATCAAAATGGCCTCTTCCGTTTTGATAGGGGAAGTGGCAAGAGGATACATTTTGTTTTTGCATTGACTTATGAAGAAAACGTAGGCCAGTTAACTCCATGGTCATTATAAACACCGCCTTCAAAATAGCTTTTAATAAGTATATCACATCAAATGATGTGATAAAATAACATCATTTAGAAAGGGAATTGATGGGGGAGCTTGCTAATTCGTTTCATGAAGCTGAGCGGGAAATGACTTTCCCATACAGAAAGGTGCACAGATGAAAAGGGTTCACACGGTTTGCGATGAATGTATGCAGTCGGTAGATGCGCAGCTAGAAGAGTTTTATACAACGCACCTCTTGCGTGGAACAGAAATTAGCATTGTGGAAACTTGGCCTGTTTGTCCGCAGTGCGGAAACAAAATTGGGCTAGGCACCTATGCGAACGAAAACGATAAGCTTCTATATGAAGCCTATCGTAAGGCTACGCACCTGCCCGGTGGGGACGAAATCCGTGCCATGCGCGAAAAACTCGGACTCTCGCAGAAGAAACTTGCCGACTTGCTGGGCATTGGCGTGGCTAGCATCCAGCGTTACGAAGGAGGCTCGCTGCCCACAGAAGCCCATGCTGCCATGATTCGCCAACTGAACGATCCCGTTTTCCTACGACAGCGCTTGCAGGATACGAACTTTGGAAGCGCTAAAGAACACGATGCTTTGGTTGCTTCTGTTGAGCAAACGATTACGCGAGAAGAAGAAGATGCGTCTCTCTCCCGCATAGTTTTCATGATGGCGCAGCGCACACCTGATGAATACACAGGCGAAAAAGCTTTTAATGCTGAACGTTTCCGCGAAGTACTTGTTTATTTCGCTCTAAATATTCGTGAGTTGTATAGAACCAAACTGAACAAAGCTCTATTCTATTTGGACTTTTCAGCGTTTAGGGATCTGGGACACAGTATTACGGGGCTTCGTTATGCAAGGGCCGACTTTGGACCCGTACCAGATAAGTACGAGCAACTGATTGCAGCTTTTACTAATGAAGATGCTTTCTATTTTGAAGAGCAGGATACTGGCGGGCAGATTTTATGTACCCGAAAGAACGAGTTTGGTTGGTGGTTGTTTTCACCCGAAGAACGCGAACAGCTTTCTAAGGTTACCGAATTTGTTAATAGATTCAGTACCGCCACGGCACTATCTGATGCTTCTCATAAAGAGCCATTATGGAAACAGGTTGAATTTGGAGACTTAATTTCGTATAAAGGCGCCTCAACACTGAAGGCATTATAGGTGGCGGTCGCCATTTGAGGCATACCCGAAAGCGGCATGGTCTATAGCCAGAATGTTTGGACGCTACCCCTCGTGGGCGACGCTTTCGATGTCCTGTAGTTCGAAGCGATACCGCTGCTCCACGTCCGGATACTTTTCGTGGTCGACTTCTTCCAAGAACATGGCCTTGGGACGAATCCACAGCGAGCCGTCGCCATAGAGCTTGCGATACACCACGTACTCTTGTAGCGATGGTTCTCCTGCCGTTGATATCAATATTCAATACAGCAAGGATAGTGGTGGAGTAAAAAATCAAAAGATCCACTTCGTGAAGAAGGAGGGTAAATGAAAACAGTAGATGTTCGCATTAGCCAAGAGGAACGGAATCTTTTAGCAAGTGTTGTTGGAAAACAATTCACTAAGTACCGCTGTGACAAGATTATGTTTCGTCCAGCTGTATATCAGGCGCTTGGAGCATTTTTCGATGGGTTGATACTGTCGGTTGAAAATGAGGCCCAACCCCTCGATTACTATGGCGCTATTGAAGATGTCGGTGTTATGCGAGTGCGTCAGGTTAGTCCAGATAATGTTGTTTCTCGTATTGTTGATGGGCAGCAAATCGATACGCCCGTTAATCAAGTAGTGCGGGATATAAAGGTCATTGATGACACGCATTACATGGAAAAAGACAGTGAAACCCTGTATAAGTTTTCTTACACTAAGGCCATTGTGTTTGTTTTACCAGACAGGCAGGTTGTTTTCGAAAAAGATATTTGGTTCTCTGAAGACATTTTAATATACAGAGGAGCGGAAGCGGAAAGCAAGATAATGGATGTTGACTCTGAGATTGAAGAGTCTGACCAGTACTCCTTTAGGACTGAGCGTACTGTTTCTAATTTGGGCTCTTCGCTGAATTTGTAGTGCAAGGATATGCTGCAGGGCTGTTTGCGGTCCTGCAGCATCGATCTTGGCTCATCTTTCGTGGGCGATGCTTTCGATTTCCTGTAGTTCGAAACGATACCGCTGTTCCACGTCTGGATACTTTTCGTGGTCGACTTCTTCCAAGAACATGGCCTTGGGGCGAATCCAGAGCGAGCCGTCGCCATAGAGCTTGCGATACACCACGTACTCTTCGCCGGTTTCGGAATGCGTGGCCACGTCTTCGACCAGGTAGTAGTCGCCCTTGAAATGCTTGTATACGCGATGTATCTTCAGCTCTTGCATAATGCCTCCCGCAGTTGCCAACGCCAATCTATTTGCAGCACATAGAATACCAGATTATTGCAGGGATTTTGAAATTAACTAGTTACTGCCCGCATCGGTGACGAAAGGATGGGGCTTTCGTCACATGCGGACCGTATTGAACTTAGGCTTGATTACCACGCCGCGCTCTTTGATGGCGATGTGCGAACAGCGTGGGCATGTCCATTCGCACAGACAGACCCACGCCCTTTATTTACTCCACACGACCTAAAAGCTAATCTTCTTCGAGCACTTCGATTTCGATACCAACATCGTCCGATTCCGGCAATGCCTTTGCTTTTCTTGCTTCCTCAAACTTTGCTTTCATGGTGGGGTTCTTGCGCGTGAGACGATTCACTGTTAGTGCGTCGGCTTTGTCATTTGCTAGACGTAAGTGATTCTCTACGGTTATTAGCGCCTTCTTGATCTTCTCTAAATGCGAAATGCTCTTGTCTATTTCATCAAGCGCTGTCTGGAATCTGTCGCTCGCAATTCGGTAGTCGCGCCCGAATTTCTGCTTGAAATCTTCCAGACTTTCTTCGAAGTTTGTTATGTCGTAGTCGCGATCTTTCAATAGCTGCAGTTCTCTGCGGTCTGCGAGTGATCCAAGCGCCATGTTGCGCAACAACCCAATTATGGGAATGAAGAACTGCGGACGAATGACATACATCTTCGGGTAGTCGGTTATTTCAACAATGCCCTGGTTGTAAAAGTCGTTGTCCGCTTCAAGCATGCTGACAAGAATCGCGTACTCACAGTTCTTCTTTTTTCTGTCTTTATCAAGCTTGTCGAAAAAGTCTTCGTTCTTGTGCTTGGTCGCCGTGGTGTCGGACTCATTCTTCATTTCAAACATGATTGAAATGAATTCGATCCCGCTTTCATCAGCCTCTCGGAAAATAAAGTCACCTTTAGTACCTTCGACAGCTTCATTGTCTTTTCCAAATTGAGCACGCGGGAAGGCCATGGCCCGCACTTTGTTAAATTCGTTTAAGCAATGCTGTTCGAGCGTTTCGCCAAGCATTTTAGTAGAGAGCCTGGCTTTCATTTCACGTAAGCGCTCAATCTCTGCGTCCTTCATGCGCAGGAGCTCTTGCTTATCTGCCTCTGCTTTAGTGAGCTCAGCCGCATGCACAGAATCCTTTTGCGCGGCCTCTGCCTTGATTATTTCAACTTGCGCGGAGAGCTCATTTCGTTGTTTTTCAATCTCGGCAATAGCCTTTGACACAGCAAGCTCTTGGGCGGTAACCGCATTGTCCTTTTCACTTTTGAGCTCTTGTTCGATTTGTACAAGCTTGGTCTTTAGCTCTTCCTGTTCTTTTGCGGCCTGGGCCTGCGCTGTTGCACGAGCCTCTTCGATCTGCGCTTTTGCGGTTTCACCAGCAGCTTTTAGTTCACTTTGAAGCTCAGCGATGCGTGTTTGTAGGTTATTACTCTGCTCGCCAGCCGCCTGTTTAGCTTCTTGAAGTGCAGCAGCGAGTTCTGCGTCATGCGCTCTCTTGAGGGCCTCTTCACGTGCCTCGACTTCTTCCTTGAAAGCGTGGTCGCGTACCTGTGCTATGAGCGCTGTGTAGCCAGATTCATCTAGCGGGAAAACCTTCCCGCAGTTTGGACAAGTAATATCTACATGCTCTGCCATCTTCTCCTCCTTAAGCATTACCGCGAAGGCAATTTCCTTCAAGATTCCTGCTGATGCTCACCATCATTACACACACGCAGTACGTTTCAAGACCCATTTTTGGGACTTCTCCAGGCAGTCCTGTCGACCCGCTAATCCTATACCTAAAAGCTGTTGCTAGATTTCGTGAAATCTATCACTTTCACTGCTTCAGACAGCGCATCCATAAACCCTAGACCCTAACGTTGAATAGGGGCGAAAAAAGACTGCTCCTGTTCATCCCTAATCTTCTGCTGCTTAAAGCCTAATCTCTTTGATAACGCCTTTAAGCGGATCTAGATCATAAGGCGGGTGAACAATGCCTTGAAACCCACACTCGCATTCAAAGTCAGCAATATCGGGGTCTGCTTGGTTGATATCAAACTCCATTTCTTTGCCGCAATAAGGACAAGTACGCAGCTTATCTACCCAACTTAAGTCATAT
>JAFUCE010000164.1 GCA_017459805.1 Eggerthellaceae bacterium | reverse complement strand
TGTCTCATTTGGGGACGAAGTAAAAATGAGACAAAACAGATATTCGGTTATATCTCAAACATCCCTTGTCTCATTTTTACTTCGTCCCCAAATGAGACATTAATACGCAGCACGGCCGTACATAAGACCTAAAATAAGCAAATTTTCATCAGGCAATACTTTATAGATAACCAGAAAAGGTTTGACGACCAGTTTACGGACTTCGTCGCCGTATTTGTCAATAATAGCCTGAGGTAAATTAGTAGAACCTATAACAGGTACCACTATCAGCTTATCAATTGCATCAAAGATGGCACCACGGACACGATTAGAAGTGACCTGCGTCATCTGGTCAAGAAAAGGGTCGGTGTAAATTATTTTACGCATGCGTAGAAAGCCGTTTTTCTACCGCTTTTCGCGCAGCATTCGTACCAACAACATAGCGACCTTCTTCATAAGCTTTAAGGCCGTCGGCGATTATCGCATCCATCGCTTCTATATACTCATCATCGTAGTCATCTTCGAATACTGGCATAATCTTCACCCAGGGCTTTGAGTGGCGAAATACCACAACAGGAATGCCAGTTTCGTTAACGCTTTCGGCAAGTTTTGAAAAATTATTCCGTGCTTCCGCCACGGATGCTGTTCGACTAGCCATATTTATGCCTTCCTTTTTGGCGACTTATATAGCTTAACATATAGCGTAAATTAACGCTATTTTTAATGTGCGCTAGCAGCTTAAGTATAGGCCTTACCTCATAAAAAAGAGACCTACCCTACACACAATAATAGTCGCGGACTGAATGAAAAGGGCGAGTTATCATACGCCCGCCCTTTATTTCTTACAAATTCGCGATAGCGTAATCTGCTTCCTCAGCCGTAAATCTTTCACCATACTCCGATGTGAGCTGATCGCGTATTGCCTCTGGCGACATAGCCATCATATCCTGGTAATCACGCGCTTTTTCAAGGGCATTCGCATTCCAATCTACATCAACATTGTCAACTGCATACTGTGCTTCTTCAGCTGTAAATTTCTCCCCGTATTCAGAAGTAAGCTGGTCATATATACCCGCCTTTGACATGTGCATTGTGTCACTATAGTTTTTCGCTTTCTCAAGGGCATTCGCATTCCAATCTGCAGTCATGTTATCGATAGCATATTGGGCTGCCTCTGGTGCATATTTCTCTCCGTACTCAGAAGTAAGTTGGTCGTATATACCCGCTTTTGACATGTGCATTTTTGAACTATATTGCTCCGCTTTTTTAAGAGCGGTTTGATATTCTTTAGGAACATCTGGTTCTGGTTCTGGTTCAGGCTCTGGATCAGGTTCTGTCGACTCCTCGGGTTCTGCCTCCAGAGATGCTGCGACCTCCGAAGAACTAGTCGTTTCCGCTTCGGCGGAAGAAGATGCAGCCTCTTCGGCAGCAGATGAGCTGATAACCACTTCGACAGCACTGCTAGAGCTCTCTGAATTTGCATCTTTAGTATCCGACTTTGTCCCACTATTTCCGAGACCTCCAATTCCACCAAAAAGAAGGAGAACAATAAGCAGCCAAAACCTCCATTTGTTATAGAGTGGTTTTTTCTCTTTTATGGGAGGCTGAGCCGCAGACTGGTCGCCAGGCTGAAAAACTTGGCTTTGAGGTGGCTGCTTCCTAAAGTTGGTAGACATTTTTCTTCCTTTCTACGTGGACACTCATGTTTCTCCTAGCGATGCCTAATAAACATCAGAGGAATAAGCTACTTCTTGAATCTCTCTTCACCTATTTGCAGTAAAAAAGGCACTATTTACATTGCGCCTTCGTGATAGTGAATACCCATTGAAGATTTCCTGGCTTGGGCAGCCGAACGGATTGCTTCCTTAACCATTTCAGGATCTTTAATACGCTCCATTACCATCATTGGAGTGCCTGGATCGGTTGAGGTAACAGTAATCGTTCCTACACCCTGCGCTTTTTCGAGAAGGCTTTGCTTTACCGAAACATCGCGAAGTTTAAAAAGTTCAAATTCGTCTCTTTTAGAACTAACAACACCTTTATTTTCCGCAATCAGTCGCTCGTTAGTGAGGGTATAGCGAAACTGCGGAATGGACACATCGAACCGTCCGCCAGCAATACTTGTGTTCTTGTCCTCAAGTCCAAATAAAAACGTTGAGAACTCTGCGATTATTTGTTCTCCGGCATACTGCTGAGCTTGTATAGGCTGTTGGACGACAGGCGCATCTTGCTGCGAGACCACAGCGCCTGCCGCACCAGCTTCAACCTTAAAGCCACACTCTGGGCAAAATTTCATACCTTCAATATTTGTTCCACACTCTGGGCAAAATTTCATACTGCTCCCTTTCTCCATGCCAATACGTTAAGCCTGCGAAAGGAGCCAGAATAATTCGAAGAAGGACACCCGCCGCAGTTGTCACGCCGCTGGGATATCCAAGAAAGAAAACCCATGAAGGCAGATGCCCTTCTGCGGAGGTTTTCCCCTTGGATATTCGATTAGCGTGACAAAAAGAATTATAGACTAACCAGGCGAATGTTCTTGTTACATTTTTGTCTCATTTGGGGACGGAGTAAAAATGAGACAAAGTACGATACGATTTACTGAGCGGTATGCCAGCGATGGTAAGCGAGGATGCAGTCTTCAATATCGCCATTCAAAAACGCATCAGGATTGCCGCTTTCCCATTCGCTGCGCAGGTCCTTGACCAGCTGATAAGGGTACAGCACATAGTTGCGAATCTGGCTGCCGAAGGCATTCGCCATCTTATCACCCGCAAGCGCAGCCATTTCTTCGGCGCGCTTTTGTTCTTCTAATTCAAAGAGCTTCGCGCGCAAGACCCGCATAGCCCATTCCTTGTTCTGGAGCTGGCTGCGTTCGTTTTGACAGGTAACCACAATGCCCGTAGGTTTGTGAGTAATGCGCACCGCTGAATCAGTCGTGTTGACCCCTTGCCCACCATGGCCGCTGGAACGATACACGTCGATATTAAGGTCGGCGTCGTCTATTTCAACTTCCACGCTGTCGGGCAGCACGGGCATCACTTCCACGCTCGCAAAGGTAGTATGGCGGCGGGCTTTGGCATCGGTTGGCGAAATGCGCACCAAGCGATGTACGCCAATTTCTGAGCGCAGCATGCCATAGGCAAAGCGCCCCTGTACTTCAAAACTGGCGCGCTCTATGCCGATTCCTTCAGCGGGAACATAGTCGAGCAAACGCAGCTTCCAGCCCTTTGATTCGCAGTAGCGTGTATACATGCGATAGAGCATATCGGTCCAGTCCTGGGCTTCAAGACCACCGCTCCCAGGGTTGATATTTACGATGCAGTCGCCTTCATCGAAGCGCCCCGAAAACCAGGACTCGATTTCGAATTGGTCGAGCATGGCTTCAAGCTGCTTGAAAGCGCTTTCGGCTTCTGCTTCAAAAGCGGGGTCATCCGCTGCCAGTTCGCAGGCGGTGCGGCAGTCATCCAGCAAGCTTATAGCCTTTTCAAAGTCAGTTAAGGTTGAGCGGATAGCACCCGCCTCACGCGAAACTTCTGCTGCCCGATCGGAGTCGTCCCAAAAGCCAGGTTCACTAATCTGCACGTCTAGCTTTTCGAGTTGTGCACTCTTTTCAGCAATATGCAAAAAATCCCTCGCGCCATCTAGGCGCTGGGCAATCGAATCTATGTCTTTTAGATCAATCATGCATCCTCAGTCAGCCAGGTCGCGCGGTCACAAAAGGAGCGGAGGGAAAACTCGGGCAGGCAACTCACCTAAAGTGCCCCTTTAAGTCGTGCCTTCTCCCTTTTTTCTCCGTCCCTTATAGACGAGTTACTTATTGGCACCGTGGCATTTCTTGTA
>JAFUCE010000008.1 GCA_017459805.1 Eggerthellaceae bacterium | reverse complement strand
TCCCCTGTTCGCGCTCGTCCCCTGTTCGCGCTCGTCCCCTGTTCGCGCTCGTCCCCTGTTCGCGCTCGTCCCCTGTTCGTCGTCCCTATTTGTCATGCTGCGTGAGAAAATCCTTGCAGCTGTGATCCCAGCACAGGTTGAAACAAGCGTCGCACCATCCGCCCGAAAGCCCCCTAAGCTCTTCATCGGTAAGGTCGAACCCTTCACTTTTAATCAAGTCGTACACTTCGGCTACCGTCTTACAGGCCTTGGCCTTCTCTTGTTGTTCAGGGGTCAGATCGTAGTAGTTCATGGCGTTTCCTAGGACTCAATTGCTTTGGGTTCCAACAAGGACGGACAAGGACGGACAAGGACGGACAGGGACGGGTGCTTTTCGTCGTTTCGTCAGCGCACTACCTCGCTTTGCCCTGGTTGGCAACCTGGTTGACCTTCTTCGTGCGATAATATCACTACAAACAAGGACATTGGAGCGCTTTTTTGACGCAGCGAATGGATGATACACGCACGCGCATAACCTATAATGGACTCGTCAAAGAATTGGCCTGAAGATATGGGCCTGACGTGATTAAGTGGCTTGCAAACAATCGCAAAATGCTGGGGCTGATTTTCACCCTCGCGTCAGCCTTAGCATCCTTCGTGCTCAGCTGGGTTCTTTTTGACGCCCAGGAAACCCTCCTGAGTGTGGGCGAGCGTCTATACGACTGCGGCATCGACGTCTTTGGGGCCTTCGTCTGTGCCGCTCTGTACTTTGGCAGCATGAGGCAGGAAGGTAATGGGGCACGGGAATTTGGCATCCTCGTCGTCTTAGCAAGCGCTGGTTTCCTGGTAAATGAGTTCATGTTCTTCACGGGGCTTGCCCTAGGACAGAAGACGCTTTACTTCGCGTTCGCCATGACCAGCAAGCTGATCGACCTCGTCATAGTCTTTTTCTTCTACCGCTACGTTAGAATCACACTCAACTTCAAGGGCAAGCTCGCCGACTGGGCAGACAAGCTCATCCCCATTCTAGCGGTGCTGCAAACGCTGCTCTTGCTGTCCAATATATTCTTTCCGCTTACGTTTTGGGTCGATGAAAGCGCCGTGTACCACGCTACGAATGCATCCGCGGCAGAGGACGTGTACCTCATTACGGCATCGATTATCACACTCATTCTCATTATCCGAAGCGAAAATCCCCGCACCCAGAAGATTGCCGCCTTAACGTTTATCTTCCTGCCGCTATTCAATTTCCTTGTGACCCCTGGGGAATTCGGCAACGCGTCCAACTACGGCATGATTATGATGTCGCTCATTATCATGTACTGCCTCATATTCAATTACAACAACGCTAAACTCGTGTCCACGCAGACCGAGCTCGATACGGCCATGACGATACAGACAGGCATGCTGCCCTCTATCCCGCCCACGGGTGAGACCTTCGAGCTGCACGCGAGCATGAACACAGCGAAGGAAGTGGGCGGCGACTTCTACGACTGCTTCATGATTGACCCAGACCACCTGTGTATTGTGATTGCCGACGTCAGCGGCAAGGGCATGCCCGCAGCGCTGTTCATGATGAGGGGAACCACCGTAATCAAAGACCACGCCCTCACCCAACACAGCACTTCAGAAATTCTGACTGCGGCCAATGCCCGCCTGTGCGAAAACAACGACGAGGGCATGTTCATAACCGCCTGGATCGGCATCCTGGACACACGCACGATGACGCTGCAGTATACCAACGCTGGGCACAACTATCCGGTGCTGTTGCGCCAGGGTAGCTCCTGCGAACCAGTGGAAGATGTCCATGGGCTCTTTCTGGCTGGGCTAGACTTCACGGACTACCGCCAAAGCGAGCTTGCGCTCGAGCCAGGGGATCGTCTCTTTCTCTATACCGACGGTGTTACCGAAGCCCACGACCCAGAAAACGCCCAGTATGGCGAGGAGCGGCTGAACACAGTTCTGGAGCGCACCAGACTCGCCCCTGGAAACGAAGTGCTCGAAGGCATTCTGAAAGACATGAAAGACTTTACGAGGGACGCCCCCCAGTTCGATGACATCACCATGGTTGTCCTGACCGTCAAATGACGAATAGGGTGACAGAGGGTCAGGTCTTGTGTCACCTTCCAGGTGACACAGGTGACAGAGGGTCATGCGTCATCCTGTGCTTGCAAACTGACAAATAATCCGTATTAATAAGCTTGCAAATTGACAAAGCGCAGGTTAGGGAGCTTTTATCATTAATATCAAAACTACTGCAAGCCGATTCGGGTATCATATACGCATGGTTTTAGAGCGGATACAGCAAACAATTGAAGAGCGCCAGTTGGCCGGCCCAGATAACCCAGTGCTCCTTATGGTTTCGGGCGGGTCGGACTCAACGGCGCTTGCCTATATAGCAACCGAGCTGCGGGAGCGCGGCGTGCTGGGGCCGCTTGCCGTGCTGCATGTGAACCACCAGCTGCGCGGTGCCGACGCCGACGCCGACGCGGAATTCGTGCGGCAGCTATCTGAAGCGCTCAATCTTCCCTTCTTCTTAGTCGAAGTAAACGTGGGAGCTCTCGCCCGCGAACAAGGCGAAAACACCGAAGCCGTGGCGCGTAGCGAACGCTATGCGGCGGCGCGCGATGCCCTTGAATCCTTATGCCGCCATACCTCACACCCCGTTAGTGACGGGCGCATCTTTACGGCTCACACCCAAGACGACCGCGTGGAGGCCTTCTATATGCGCTCCATTGTGGGTACGGGCCCAGGCGGTTTTCGTTCCATGCGCTATACCAACGGTGCGGTGGCGCGCCCATGCCTTGACGTTTCGCACCAAGGTCTGCGCGACTATCTTGCTCGTTATGCCTTGGATGTGGAAGCGGGGGACGAAAAGCCGCTTGTGCGTGACAGCAGCGGGGCACTTTGGCGCGAAGATGCAACCAATGCCCATACCGACCGCTTCCGTTCGTACGTGCGCCACGAAATTGTTCCCAAGGCGCTCGACCGCAACCACCAGCTCCTTGACGTCCTTTCGCGCACCATGAACCTTATCGCCGACGAAGACGACATGCTTGACGCTTGGGCGCAAAAACTTGTCGATGAGCAGGTGAAATGGGAAAACCTGGAAGATGTTACGCCCACCTGTCTCATCCTTCCTGCTTTTGCCAAGGTTGAAACCCCGCTTCAACGCCGCATGGTTTTCGAAGTTTTAAAACGCATGCTGGGTCCAGAGGCGCGCGTTGAAACGGCAAGCGTCGACGCCGTACTCGAAGGTTTTGCGGACGGCGCGCCCGTGAGCGGCTACACCAACAACATCCAGGGCAATCTTGCCCTTTCCGCGAACAAGCAAGGCTTAAAGATAGAGCCTATGGAAAGCTATCGCCTGCGTCGCAAGCCCCAGTAAGCTATTTGGCAAGCACAATAAACCGGCATGAAAGGTTTGTCTTGAAGGTTGTTTTAGCATCACAGAGCCCGCGGCGCCGGGAACTTCTTGAAGAAGCGGGCGTTGAATTTAGTGTCCATGTTTCCAGCGTGGATGAAACACTTACGCCTGAACAGCGGGCAGATCCAGCTGCTGCCGCCTGCCTACTTGCCGACCGCAAGGCGGGTGTGGTGACCCAAGAGCTGTTAACACCTGGTGCAGCAATACAGGGTGGGGCGCAGGTCCGTGACAAGCTGGGTAGTGAAGGTGCACATACATCGGAAACCCAAGATGTCGCACCCGCGGAACCCATTACCGAGCCTACGCTCATCATAGGTGCCGACACTATGGTTGTGCTCGACGGGCGCATCTTTGGCAAGCCACATACGCCGTCCGAAGCGGTTGGCATGTTGCGCAAGCTTTCGGGCCGCACGCACGAAGTTATTACGGGCGTTGCCGCCTGGGGGCTTATGCCTGGTAAAAATGGCAATGTTTCTGCAGGTCATACCACGTTTTACGAAACGAGCCGGGTAACCTTCCGCGAATTAAACGATGAAGAAATCCTGGCTTACGTGAAAGAAGGCGAATGCTTCGACAAAGCGGGTTCCTATGCCATCCAGGGTGCAGGCGGACAGTTCGTCGAATCCACGGAAGGCCCACTCGACAACATTATTGGCCTGCCCGTAGCGCGCCTGCTCGAACTTTTCCCTGATATGGTGAAATAAACCACGTTGCCTAACTGTTTCCGTATATGGCCTGCATTTTGCTAAAATAGCTTACTTGCAACAGAAAAACGAACAGTGAGGTCACATAGCTATGCAAGCCGTACATGAAGATGTTGCTCGCGTCCTGTTTACGGACGAAGAAATACAGGCGCGCGTGAAGGAAATGGGCGCGCAAATCACAGCCGATTACCAGGGTCAAAGCCTGCTGGTTGTTTCCGTGTTGCGTGGGGCCGCCATTTTTATGGCCGACCTTGTACGCGCGATAGATTTGCCTGTTGAAATGGACTATATGGCCGTTTCAAGCTATGGCAACGGTGCGAAAAGTTCAGGCGTTGTGCAAATCCTCAAAGATACGACCTCGTCCTTGGAAGGGCGCCACGTTATCATCGCCGAAGATATTCTTGACTCAGGGCTTACACTCGAATTTCTTATTGAAAACTTCGAATTGCGCAACCCCGCCTCCGTTGAAGTGGCCACTCTTTTGCGCAAGGACGTAAAACCGCAGGCCGACGTTCATTGTCGCTATATTGGATTTGAATGCCCTAACGAATTCATCGTTGGTTACGGGCTCGACTATGCGGAGCGCTATCGTAACCTGCCCTATATTGGCGTTTTGAAGCCAGAAATCTACCAGTAGAAACGCACATTTCAACAAGGAAGACTACATGCCAGACAAGAAAACTCCTCAGATTAATACTCGGACCACCATTGTGTGGGCCATCCTTATGCTCATTTTATTCGGTATTCTGATTAGCCAGCTGATGGGCGGCTTCCAGCAGAGGGACGAAGACGCCAACATGCAAACCGACACGCTGCTCACTTCGGACTTCATTTCTGCGGTGAATGAAAACCGCGTACAGGAAGTTACCTTTGAAGCGGGCAGCAATGCAGTTAGTGGCAAGTACTATCCTGCCCAAACAGCCGGCGGCACCATCATAGAAGCCTACAACAAGGCTATTTCTGCCATGAATTCTGCGCTTGGCACCATGCAGACGTCCGACGAAAAGCCCATTGTTTCATCGATTAAGGTGCAGACACTTCCCACCACCAGCATTGGCGAGCAGCGCAAATTTACTACCACGTGGGTGGGCAGCGATTCGCTTACCGAACTGATGAACGCACACCCCGACATCAAGTATGAAGTCAAGCTGCCAAACAGTGCGCTGAGCGCCATTCTGTCCTACCTTCCCATGCTTATCTTTGTTGGCTTCCTGGTGTTTATGTTCTACCAGATGACCAAGGCGAACAATCAACAGATGGGCTTTGGTCGCACGAAGGCGAAGATGGCGTCCGAAGAACGTCCCGACGTGAAATTCGAAGATGTCGCGGGCGTGGACGAAGCCGTGGAAGAAATGCAAGAGATCCGCGACTTTTTGGCGAACCCCGAAAAGTACCAAGAAATTGGTGCGAAGATTCCGCGCGGCTGTTTGCTGGTAGGCCCTCCGGGTACGGGTAAAACCTTGCTGGCGCGTGCGGTAGCAGGCGAAGCGGGCGTGCCCTTCTTCAGCATTTCCGGTTCTGACTTTGTAGAGATGTTCGTTGGCGTGGGTGCAAGCCGCGTGCGCGATTTGTTCAAGCAGGCCAAGGAAGCGGCGCCATCCATCATCTTCATTGACGAAATTGACGCCGTTGGCCGCCAGCGTGGTACAGGCCTTGGCGGTGGTCACGACGAACGTGAACAGACCCTCAATCAGCTGCTTGTTGAAATGGACGGCTTCGAGGCAAGTGATTCGGTCGTGCTGATTGCGGCAACAAACCGCTCCGACGTTTTGGACCCGGCACTTCTGCGTCCAGGGCGCTTTGACCGCCAGATTGTGGTAGACGTGCCCGATGTGAAAGGCCGCGCGAAGATCTTGCGTGTACATGCTGCCAACAAGCCGCTTGCGCAGGATGTTGACTTGGACAAGATTGCCAAGCTTACCCCCGGTTTCACGGGTGCCGACTTGGCTAACTTGCTTAATGAATCTGCCTTGCTGACGGCGCGCCGCGGCAAGAAGATTATTTCCATGGAAGAAGTGCAAGACTCCATGGAGCGCGTCATTGCGGGGCCGGAGCGCAAGGGTCGTGTGATTGACGAGCAGACCAAGCGCACCATTGCCTACCATGAAAGCGGCCACGCCCTGGTGGGGCACGTGCTACCACTGGCTGACCCCGTGCACAAGATTTCAATTATCAGCCGCGGGCGTGCTCTGGGCTACACCCTGTCCATTCCGCAGGAAGACAAGGTGCTCAACGGCCGCAACGAAATGCTTCAGGAACTTGCCGTGTTCCTGGGTGGGCGTGTGGCTGAAGAAATATTCTGCGAAGACATTACCACGGGTGCTTCCAACGACCTGGAACGTGCGACCAAGATGGCGCGTCAGATGGTCACGCAATACGGCATGAGCACCGAACTGGGCACGCAGATTTTTGGTCAGCCCAACCACGAGGTGTTCCTCGGCCGCGACTATGGCAACACGCAGGATTATTCGGAAGAAACGGCCCGTCGCATTGACGAAGAAGTTGCGCGCATCATGAAGGAAGCGCACGACACGGCCTACGAAATCCTGGACGCGCGTCGTGACCAAATGGACTTGATGGCTTCGGTGCTTATGGACCGCGAAACGGTTGATGGGGACGAATGCCAGGCCTTGCTTGATAATAAGTGGGACGAATGGTTGGAGCACGAAAAGTCCGGTGCCGTCCAAGCTGCTGCAACTACGGTGGCGAGCAGCGAAGAGGTGTCGGCAGATGATTCTGTCGACAGCCGTTCCGCTGTTCAGGATTCTGCAGGGCAGAATCCTTCATGCGCTCCACTGCTTCATGCTTCTAACGAGATTGCTTCGCAATCAGAAGAAGTTAGTGTTCAGACAGTTGCAGAACCACCTGCCGACACCAATGAAACCTTCACTAGCTCTTCGGCTACAAGTGAGTTGAATGGGATGTCTGAAGCCGAGACGGGCGAACTTCCCGAACTGACTTCAGAATCTCCGACGGAAGAGATTCCGCCCGTAAAAGGCGACGAGTGATTTGGCGCTGCGGGAAATACTCCTTCGATTCAAGAATGCCCGTCATTATGGGCATTCTTAATGTGACGCCCGATTCCTTTTCTGATGGCGGCCAGCACAACGCGATCGAAGACGCCCTTGCCTACGCCAAACGTATGGCGGATGAAGGCGCGCTCATTATCGACGTAGGTGGCGAATCAACGCGCCCTGGTGCCGCGGAAGTATCTAGCGAAGAAGAACTCGCGCGTACCGTCGAAGTCGTCCGCGCCCTCGCTGCCGAAGAAATCTGCGTGAGCATCGACACGCGCAAGCCGCAAGTAGCGCGTGCCTGCGTAGAAGCGGGGGCGTCAATCATTAACGACGTGTCGGGTTTCCGCGACCCTGCCATGGTGGGCGTGGCGGCAAGCTGTGACGCTGGCCTTGTGGTCATGCACATGCAGGGTGAGCCCGGCACCATGCAGGACAATCCCACTTACAACGACGTTGTGGCTGAAGTACGCGACTACCTGCGTGACCAGGCATCCATGTTGCAGAAAGCGGGCGTGGCGGCCGAGCGCATCGCTATCGACCCTGGCCCTGGCTTCGGCAAGACGCCCCAGCAAACCCTCGAGCTTATGCGCAACCTGCAAGAGCTCGTGCACCTGGGCTACCCCGTGGTGGCGGCTCCTTCGCGTAAGCGCTACGTGGGGGAGGCATACGGTATCGAAAACGCCGCTGACCGCGACGAAGCCAGTGCCACCGAAGCCTTGATGGCCTGCGAATTGGGTGCATCGGTCGTGCGCATGCACAACGTGGCGGCAACGGCAGCCATGCTCGAGCACCTTCGCCCCTACTGCGTGTTGGCTTTGGGTGCCAACGTGGCCTTGGTGGGCACCGACGACGAAGTGCAGGAGGCGCTTATCGCCCAGTTGAACCAGGCAATAGCGGGCTTGTGCACGCTGCCCGACTCGCAGCTGATTGATGCTTCAAGCTTCTACGAAAGTGAACCAGCATACGTTGAAGACCAGGCGAAGTTCGTAAACGCCGTAGCCTTGTTGCGCACCTCGCTGGCGCCGCGCGATGTGCTGCGCGCCATCCACGCCATCGAAGACAGCCTTGGTCGCACGCGCACTTTACGCAACGGCCCGCGCACCTGCGATATCGACATCCTCGACTACCAGCTCTACGTGTCAAACGACGACGAGCTCACGCTTCCGCACCCGCGCATCCTTGAGCGCGATTTCGTTGTGAAGCCCTTGCTTGAAATCCTACCGAAGCATGTGCTGTCCGACGGCACGCTAGTAACTTCTGACCACGTCACCCTCGGTTGGGCGCATAAGATATAACACTAAGCATCTGCTATACATGCTGAGTGGCTTATTAAGTGTGGTAGCGGTTTGCGTGCACAAACGCAGAAGGCGCACGGGCCGTTTGACTTCCTCGCGATTAGAATTTGCAGTCGACCCACAAGGTGGCGGCCACTGGGTCGCCGCGCAACTCGCTAATGACGGGCTTGGGCCCCATGCGGCTAAAGACGCCAGCGAATTTGCCGTTGAACAGGTACAGCCCATTTAGGTTGCCATAGGGGGCAATTTCAAAGGGCGCTTCATCGTCTTCGTAGGCGCAAATATCGCGCACGGGCACGAGCTGCTGGGTGCGATACGGATACATATAAGTCTGCAGCAAGAAGGGCTCGCCCGCCGCGCTGTTGGCATAGCGGTCGACGATTTCTTCCCATTCCTCCTGCGAATACATCAAGCCCGCAAACACGTCGGATGAACCATAGTGGTCGGTGGGCTTGATAATCCACTTGTCCTTGTTAGCGCGTACATCGGCCAAGTCGGCATATTTGTCGTCCAAGAAGCAGGTCTTGGGCACCCGCGCCTTGATGAACTCAATTTCTTCTTCGGTCAAAAAGGCATGCGTGAGCGGGTGGTGTAGGGCTTCGAAAATCTGCTTGTCGTGCACAATGTGGCCCGCGAAGCTGCCAATCAAAGCGACGTTGCCGTCACGCACGGCATCCAGGTAGGCCTGTGACTCGTCCCAATGTTCCATCAAGTCGTTCGTTACGGTGCGTCGCCAGATGACATCGATGCGGCGCCCGTCGGAGCCGCGCAAAACCTTGCCGTCGTATTGCAACTCGCGCGCGTCCTGGATGCTGCATTCTACGCCGTGTTCGGCAAAGCAGCGGCAGTACTCGCGGAACTCGCCCATGGTCGCGCGTTCGAAATAGTCCACCATGGCCCAGTGGGGGTTTTCAACCTTCTTTTCGTAGCGGCTATAAATGCCGATGAGTTCTTCCACCAGCGCATCGAATAGGTCGCTTTCCTGCACGTGGTGGCGCTTCTTGAATTCCGTCATAGAACGCGAACCGGTAAAGCTTTTGCCCATGGCACGGGTTTCGGTCATGCCGCTCGTGCCATCGGAGTTGAACTCGATGAATCCGCACTCGAGCGTGTCTTCGTTGGTGAACACGTCCATGCGCATAATGGGGATGTAGTCAGGGTAGCCACGGTCGAGCAAAACGAGCTCGGCAATGCGTGGGTCATAGTCGAAAATTTCGCGATACTCAGGGTCGTCCAGGTAATGCTGCATGACCTTACACAGAATGCCGTGTGTGGTTTCCGCCGTATACTTAAACGCGTTGTAGGTTTCCTGGTCGTAGAAACGCGGAACATAGGTAGACGTAACCACCTTGTCGAACAACACGGCGTTCGACGCTTCTACAAAGCTGCGTGCAACACGACGCCCAGGCGCGTCACCATCGAGGCTCTTAACGATGTCCAAGTATTCTTGGGTGTACTCAGCGTTCTTAGTCATGCTTTCTCCTTTTTTTGGGTACCTCGTAAGTGTAGCGCATGCTCGAAGATAATGCGTACTTTATGAATAGCTAGCAGGTCTAACGCAAGGGGCGTAACATAACCTGTTGCTATGAGTGAAGGCGGGAATCAAAATAAGGAACATTCGGTAGTGGCAGGCGGCAAACAAGCCGCCCCTGCTGCCCTTGTACCGCAGCCCGAAGAATCAATCGAGGCGCAGCTCGACCAGCTTGAAAGTGACCGTATGGGCGACCAAGAATCAACGGGCGCTCCTGTGGGCGCAGACCCTAAAAACCCAGGGCGCGACGATAAGGTCGCGCGCATGGGTACCGAACCCATTCCCAAACTCATTACCGAGTTTGCCATCCCTGCCATCATCGGCATGCTGGTGAATGCGGCCTACAACATTATCTCGAGTGTGTTCTTGGGCCAGGTCATGCACGAAACGGGACAGGCGGTTGTTACGGCGGCCAACCCCATTGCCATCATCTTCATCGCGCTGGCCATGTTGGTGGGTAACGGCGGCAATGCGCTGGCGGCCCTGCGCCTGGGCAACGGCGACCGCGTGGCGGCCGAGCGCAGCCTGGGCAACACAGTTACGCTCGCCATCATCTTTGCGGCAATCGTGGCGGTGCTCGCGCTTACTCCTCAGACCATCGAGGGCCTGCTGTCAATTTCAGGTGCCACACCCGAAGTGCACGACTACGCCAAGATCTACATCCAAATCTTGGCCTGCGGCTTTTTGCTGCAATGCATCGGCTTTGGTGTGAACAACTTCATTCGTACGGCGGGCAATCCTAATCGCGCTTTGTTTACCATGGTTATCGGCGCGGGTTCGTGCATCATTTTCAACTTCTTCTTTGTGTTGGTGTTTGGCTGGGGTGTTGTGGGTAGCGCGCTTGCCACGGTGGCGGGCCAGGGCGTGTCCTGTATCAGCGTGCTATGGTTCTTCACGCGCACCAAAAACGTACCACTGAAGCTGCACCTGCGCTACATGCCGCTTCAAGGCGAAACCGTGAGGCTTATTCTGTCACTCGGGTTTGCGAGCTTCGCCATTCAGGCTGCCATGGCCATTGTGAACTTCGTGTTAAACAATATGCTGGTCACGCTCGGTGCGCAAAGCCCTATAGGTGAACAAGGCGCACTCGCATCCATCGGTGTGGTTAGCCGCATTGCCATGTTTACCGTTATGCCGCTGCTTGGCACGGCGGTAGCCATTCAGCCTCTGCTCGGTTACAACTATGGCGCTCACCTCTTTAAGCGTGTGCGCACGACTTGGTTCGAAGGCATGGCGGGTGCTACCGTTATCGCCGTTTTTATGTGGACGGTCGTGCACGTTTTCCCCGAACAGATTGTGGGCGCTTTCGGCTTGGAAGATTCGAACATCGCTGAATTTACTATCTTTGCGCTGAAGGTTCAGCTGCTGCTCTTGCCACTGGTTGGCTTCCAGATTGTGGGCACGAACTACTTCCAGGCAACGGGCCAGCCGCTTAAGTCGGCCTTCCTCGCCCTTACACGCCAGCTCATCTTCCTGGTGCCACTCTATCTGTTCTTGCCAGGCATTTTCCCGCAGATTTTCCCGCAATACACAGGCCTCGATGCCCTCTATTTTGCGGTGCCCATTTCCGACTTCCTCGCCATTTTTACCACGCTGATTTTTGTGCTTTGGGAACTGCGACGCATCAAGAAGCTTGAGTCAGGCGAAATTCAGGCTCGCTTCTAAATTTGGTAAGCTTAAACCATGGCACAAAGTTTTGGACAAAGCCCTACCACGCGCCGCACGCTGCACTACTACTGGGCGGTAACGCGCAAGCATCAAGGCCTCTTCTGGGGTCTTGTTATTTCTACTATCCTGTTTGGGCTTTTGCTTACCTATATTAATCCTTACCTCATGGCACTCATTGTCGACCGCGTGTCAGAAGAACCCGTGGCGGCGCAGGACGTATTCACGGTATTCGGGCCGTATATTGTTGCGCTTATTCTGGTGAACCTGGTGGGGCAGGCCTGCAGCAAGATTCAGGACTACACCATGTGGAAGCTCCAGATTGCGGCGAACTACGACCTAGCCACCCAAGCATTCGATGCGCTGTGCAACCAGTCCATGAGCTTTCATTCCAACCGTTTTGGTGGGACGCTTGTCAGCCAAACCACCAAGTACATGAATGCCTACAATCAACTCATTGAAATACTTGCCTGGCCCTTGCTGCCGCTGGCGCAATCCATCATTTTCGTTTGCATTTTGCTGGGCCCACGCGTGCCCGTTTATACCGTCATTTTGATGCTCATGCTGGCGGTGTATGGCTTTGTGAGCTATCGCATGTACAAGCGCATCTTGAACCTCAATGAAGAAGCGGCGAGCGCGCAAAACCAGCTTTCAGGCGAACTATCCGACAGCGTTGCCAACATTCTTTCCGTAAAAACTTACGGGCGTGAAGACTACGAACGCGGCCTCTTTGACAACTTCAACCGGGAAGTGGTCGAACGCGATTCGAAGCGCATGTGGGCATCCATGGTGCGCGGCATTGTGACGGCTTGCATTGCGCTTGTTATTATGAGCGTGGTGTCGGTCTTTATTGCGGGCGGCAATGCGTGGTTCGGCATTACCCCAGGTACGCTTGTCATGATGTTCACCTATACCTATACCATAACCAATCAGTTCAATTTCATTAACGCGGGCCTGCAGCGGATCAACCGTGCCTTTGGCGACGCGTCGGGCATGACCGAAATACTGGACGAACCCCGTTTGGTAGACGACCTTCCGGGTGCCCCCGACCTTGTGGTTCGCGAAGGTGCCATCGACTTTGAAGGCCTCGATTTCTTCTACACTGACGGCGGCACCCAAACCCAGGTATTCGACCACTTCGAGCTGCACATTCCCGCGGGCCAGCGCGTGGGTTTAGTGGGCATCAGTGGCTCGGGCAAGACAACGCTCACCAAGCTCCTCCTGCGCCTGGCCGACATTCAGAACGGTCGTATCTTGGTGGATGGCCAAAACATCGCCGAGTGCACCCAGCAAAGCCTGCGCCGCCAAATTGCCTATGTGCCCCAGGAAGCGGTTCTCTTCCATCGCAGCGTTGCGGAAAACATTGCCTACGGTAAGCCCGACGCCTCGATGGACGAAATACGCGAAGCGGCACGGCAGGCCAATGCCCTTGAATTCATCGAAAAGCTGCCGCAGGGTTTCGACACCATTACGGGGGAACGTGGCGTGAAACTTTCGGGCGGGCAGCGCCAGCGCATTGCTATTGCCCGCGCGATGTTGGCCGACTGCCCGATTTTGGTGCTTGACGAAGCAACGAGTGCGCTTGACAGCGAAAGTGAAAACCTTGTTCAGGATGCGCTCGGCAAGTTGATGGCAGGGCGCACGGCCATCGTGGTGGCACATCGCCTGTCTACCGTGGCTTCCCTTGATCGTATTGTGGTGCTTGATGAAGGCCGCATTGTCGAAGACGGTCCGCATGCCCGGCTCATTGAAGCGGGTGGGGAATATGCGCACCTGTGGGGCAGACAGACAGGCGCCTACCTTGAATAGTGGTCTCGTGAGCCGCAGAGTCGCATGTGTGCTAGGCTACTTATATGGAACAAACACTCAACAAAGCGAATCGGACTCGTACCCAATCGGTGGTCTTTTGTGGTCTGTCGATTGCCCTTCTTACGGTTTCGGCCTGGATTAGTATTCCTTTTGGCCCCATACCTTTTACCCTGCAAACTTTTGTGCTCATATTCATATTGCTCACTTTGCAAGCGAAGGAAGCACTTGCGAGTATCGGCATTTACTTAGTCATGGGTGCTGCTGGCTTGCCCGTGTTTTCTGCCATGCGTGGTGGCATTGGGGTGCTGGCAGGACCAACAGGTGGCTTTATTTGGGGCTTCCTCCTGGGTGCTGCCGTTGCTCTGGTTTACTTGCGCGTGGCACCTGGTAGCCCGAAAGAACGCCCACTCGCACACGACGCCGTGGCTGCCGTTCTGTTCCTGCTGGTGTGTTATGCATGCGGGTGGGTGCAGCTCATGCTTGTGGCCAACATGGGTCCGGCCGCTGCCTTCCTTGCCGCCATCGCGCCCTTCATCATTATCGACGCCCTCAAGCTGGCAGCCGCCATCGCCGTCGCCCGCGCCGTTCGCGCGGCAATCTAAAGGAACGGGGAGTCATTTTTCTCGGGTCGCTTTTTTAACGGCACGAGAAGTGCGCCAATGAAGCGCGCAATCAATGGGACACCTGTCACCTCATCCCTCTACACTCGACCCATTAATTAGACAAGCGCGCTTCAGTAACAGCGCACTT
>JAFUCE010000163.1 GCA_017459805.1 Eggerthellaceae bacterium | reverse complement strand
GCCACTTCCATAGCTTCCCAGCGGCGCGTAAACTTATCGCATGTTTTGCGTAGCGCTGTTTCTGCATCGATGTGTTCCTTGCGCGCCACGTTCACGAGGGCAAAGAGAACATCACCAAACTCAAGCTGCGCTTCTTCACTTCGCCCACCATGTTCTGCAATAGCGGTCTTAAATTCTGAGATTTCTTCGTCGACTTTGGCCCATACATCATCGACGGTTTCCCATTCAAAACCGCAGGCGACGGTCTTGCGCGAAACCTCTTGGGCGCGCATAAGTGATGGTTGGGCAGTGGGAACATCTTCCAGGATGCCCCGGGGTGGCAGGCTGCCGTCAGCTGCTGCATGTCCTTCTGTCGCAAGCTTTTCGGCGCGCTTGGCGTCCTTGACCTTACGCTCGTGTAATTTAATGACGTCCCATAAATCGAGCACTTCTTCAGCACTGCGGTCGGGCTTGCTTTCTAACTCCGCTGTTAATTCGGCTACCGCTTCAGGCGAAAGGCCTGCAGCCGCAAAGGAGGCTTCAGCGCCAAACACGTGAGGGTGGCGGCGGACAATCTTCTGGTTCACGTCGGCAGCTATATCATCGATGCTAAATTCACCTGCATCAGCTGCAATTTGTGCCTGCAATACTACCTGTAGAAGCACATCGCCCAACTCTTCGCGCATGTGTTCAAGGTCGCCTTCTTCTATGGCGGAAACGGCCTCGAAAGCTTCTTCAATCATATTTTTTGCAACGCTTTCATGCGTTTGCTTTTTGTCCCACGGGCAGCCACCGTCAGGGTCGCGTAATGCGGCGATGGTCTGCACAAACGCGTTGAAATGAGGGTGGTTTGGAGCCGTGGCAGGGTCTGCTACGGGTAGGGGGTTTTCGGCGCTCACAAGCATTCCTTTCAGCTTTATTTCAGAAACTTTTAAGCCGCTTTTCAGGTCTGAGTTCTATAGTGCCACTATACCAAAGTTATGAAAGCATGACATGAACCTAGATAAGGAAGTTGAGGACATCATGAAAGTACTAGGAATTAAACAAGCCCTTGCACGGGTGGGCGCTACAAGTATCATGGCATCTTTGTACCTGTGCCTATTGCTGGGCCTTTCAGCATGTGGCGGACAGGCAGCAGCAACATCGAGCGCCGTCACAGATGCGTCTGCGTCCGCGGAAACGAGCATAGTGGAAGTTGAAGCTTCCGCGAGCGAAGATGCAAGCGCAGAAACAAGCGCTTCGGCAAGTGACACTTCAGCAATCGACGCTACAACAAGCGCACAGGATTCGTCGGCAGCAACAAGTGCGGCAGCAAGCATAAAAGGCGCAGCACCCACCGAAGCAGACATTACTATTAATGAAACTATTGAAGATTCAGGTGACGGTACGCATGCAATCGAAGCAGACGGCGAATCTGCCAGCTACAGTAATGTGGCCGTGAACAAAACGGGCGACGCTGCGGGCAACGACGAAGCCGACTTCTATGGTGAAAACGCAGCCATCTTTGCAACCAATGGCGCTACGCTCGATTTGAGCGAAATGGTCATCAAGACAAACGGTACCCATGCCAACGCGGTGTTTAGCTATGGCGAAGGCACGACCGTCAATATTTCGGATTCCGTCATTGAAACCACGGGTAATACTTCTGGTGGCTTGATGACCACGGGTGGCGGCACCATGAATGCTTCGAATCTTAATATCCACACCACAGGCAACTCTTCAGCAGCCATCCGTAGCGACCGCGGTGGTGGAACGGTAAACGTTGATGGTGGCAGCTATGTAACCGATGGCACGGGTAGCCCCGTTATTTACTCGACAGCCGACATCACGGTTTCAAACGCCACTATGGAATCCACTGCTTCGCAGGGCGTGGTGGTTGAAGGCAAGAATTCGGTAACTCTGAATAATGTGGACTTGGTAGCGTCTAACGTTACGAAAAACTCGGACAAGTCCGACTGGTATCAGGCCGTGATGATTTATCAATCCATGAGCGGCGACGCAGCGGTTGGTACGTCTTCCTTTGCCATGAACGGCGGTACGCTTACTAACCAAAATGGCGACGTGTTCTTCGTGAACAATACGGTTACCACCATTTCGCTCGATGGTGCGCAAATCACCAACAATGGTGATGGCGTGTTCCTGCGCGCGGCAGCGGCTGGTTGGGGCAACGAAGGCTCTAACGGCGGGCAAGTAACGTTGAATGCTACCAACCAAACAATCGATGGCGACATGGTAGTTGATGAAGTTTCGAACCTGAACCTGTACCTGTCTGACGGCTCAACTTTTACGGGCGCCATTAATGCAGATGGCCAAGCTGGGGAAGTGTATGTTGACCTTTCCGACGGCAGCACCTGGACCTTGACAGGTGACTCTTACATCACGAGCCTTACCTGCGATGCGGACTCTATCAACCTGAATGGTTACACCCTCTATGTCGATGGCAAGGCCTATAGCGAGGGCAGCGCCAGCACCGGTGAAGCCATCGAAGCTACGGTAAGCAGTGGTGGCGGTATGGGTGGCGCTCCTGACGGTCAAGGTGGTCCTGGCGGCACCCCGCCCGATGGAGCGCCGGGCGATGGCGGCACCCCGCCCGATGGAGCGCCGGGCGATGGCGGCACCCCATCTGAGCCTCCCAGCGGTTCCGGACCATCTGGTGGTACCCCACCCGAAAAGCCGAGCAACTAACAATCCCTTTCTTCATTTTCCTCCTAACGTTAAGGCCCTTCTGGGGCCTTTTCGTATTCGTAAGTACTGCAAGCGTATACAAAGAGAGGGAAAACACTGTCGAGTATCTTGAATTGCTGCGGCGTTCGTTTCACAATAGGGGAGCAGACGGTTTTTTAAGAGAAGGGGGCGTATATGCCAGTTCAGGAGTTTATGACACAGCGAAATGAAAAGCTTGCCCAGAAGGTTATCAAGGGTCTTGAGTCGCGCAACATGAGCGGCTACTACGCCGCAAATAAGGAAGAAGCACTTGCTAAAGCACTTGAACTCATCGATGAAGGTTCGAGCGTGACCATGGGCGGTGCTATGAGTGCTGTTGAAATTGGCTTGGTCGATGCGCTGAAGGAAGGCAACTATACCTTTATCGACCGCGCGCAGATGGACCCACGCGAAGCACTTCTGGCAGCCTATGATGCAGATGTGTTTTTGAGTAGTTCAAATGCCATGACCGAAGATGGCATCCTCGTAAATATCGATGGTAATGCTAACCGCGTTTCTTGCATCGCGCAGGGTCCCAAAAAAGTGTTGTTCATCGTCGGTATGAACAAGGTTTGCGACGACCAGGATGGCGCCATGAAACGTGCGCGCTCAATTGCAGCCCCCGTGAATGCGCAGCGCTTTGATATCGACACTCCCTGTAAGAAGACAGGTGCCTGTGCCGACTGCAAGTCCATGGATACGATTTGCTGCCAGTTCCTCATCACGCGGTTTTCAAAGCATCCTGGGCGTATCCACGTTATTTTGGTTGACGACACTTTGGGTTTCTAAGTCGCAATAGAACAATAGCGCGCCAAGCGCACGTGAATTACGTGCCTGGGATTTCTTTACTTGCGTAGATTTCTCAGGCTTGATTTTGCTTGCTAATTATTGGTGCTCGTGAGCTAGAAGGTGATGGTTTCTGGTTCGCTTGTAAAGGAACTAAAGGTTGCCGTTGCGTTCTGGAAATAAAACACTTCCGTGTTGCCATCGCCTACCGCATACATACCCGCAAGGCTTGGGTATGCATCCAGCATGGATTTCTGCGCTTCTTCGCGGGGGTCTTCCACCAGTTCGCCTGCTATACGCAGCCAAGATCCGTCCTTAAATGCGCACAGCTCAACCTTAGGGTTGGCGTGAATCTGCTTGGATACGTCCTTGACTTTGCCTGTCTGGATATAGAGTTTCCCTTCAAAAATGTTTACAGTGCCGAAGGGGCGCACGCGTGGCTGGTCGCCCTCCATGGTTGCCAGGTAGTACGTTTCTGTGTCTTTTAAGAATTGTTCGACTCGTTGCATGAGTGCCTCCTTTTTCTTCCTGCTGCCTATTGTAGCAAGCAAACTCTACTGAGCCTAAACCGTTGCGCTGTGTTTTCATGTGTGATTATTGCTGCAGGTAATAGATGCGGCATTTGCTAACGTTGCAAAGTAACCGCAACACTTTTTGATAAAACACATCTTTCGAGGTAGGCGCAACGCTTTTTAATAAAGTTGGCCTGCTGGAGTCACGCAACACTCCAGCAGGCTTTCTTTTTTAAGCGTTGCGCCCAGT
>JAFUCE010000007.1 GCA_017459805.1 Eggerthellaceae bacterium | reverse complement strand
CCCCTCTAGAAACCCATTTCAAAAACCGTTTCAAAAGAAAGGAAATGATACCACAAGGGTACCTTTGAGTGAGTAGATTACCAGAGGTGGGACTGTGTGAGGCTAGTATGGAGGGCCAAAGGTACTTGTTGGTATGTTCTGCGGTACAATGCACTCTAATACTTTTAAAGGAGCGTATTCGTGATTATTGGCATTCCTAATGACTGTGTGCGCCAGCCACTTGCGGCAGCCACGCCCGACACGGTTGCCAAGCTTGTTAAGCTTGGTTATGACGTGCGTGTCGAAGCAGGTGCAGGGGCGGCAGCAAGCTACTTTGACGCGGCTTTTGAAGCGGCGGGTGCTACCGTGGTCAATCGTGAATCCGCCCTCGATGCTGACATCGTGCTGGCCTTGGACACTCCCGCTGCAGCCGATCTTGACCATATGCATGCAGGCTCTGTGCTCATATGTCGTATGAACCCCTTTGGGCAGCCAGACATTGCTGACGACTTCGCAAAACGCAAGATTACGGCGCTCGCCATGGATGCTATTCCGCGTTTGAGCCGCGCTCAGTCTATGGACGTACGCTCTTCCATGATGAATATTGGCGGTTATCGTGCCGTGATTGAAGCGGCCAGCGCCTTTGGCCGCACCTTCGGTGGCCAGGTTACGGCTGCGGGCAAGACAAAGCCCGCCCGTGTGTATGTGATTGGCGTGGGGGTAGCTGGCTTAGCGGCCATTGGCCAAGCGGCTTCCATGGGGGCTGAAGTATTCGCGACCGATGTGCGCGCCGACGTAGCTGACCAGGTGGAAAGCCTCGGTGCGACCTTTGTCGAAATCCCCGTGAAGCAGGAAAGCGCCAATGGCTATGCGCGTCCTTTGACCGAAGAAGAGCAAGCGCAAGTGCTACAGGTCTATGCTGACCAGGCGGCCAAGAGCGATATAGTCATTACCACTGCTGCCGTGCCAGGACGTGCTGCGCCCTTGCTGCTGAGCGAAGAAGCGGTGGCAGGCATGCAGCCTGGGTCGGTTATTGTGGACATGGGTGCTTCATCGCTCGGTGGCAACTGTGCTCTTTCGCGCCCCGATGCGCGCGTGCTGACCGAAAACGGCGTTATTATCCTGGGCCCCACGGACTTGCCTGCTACTATGCCGGCGCAGGCTTCGCAGCTCTATGGCCAAAACATCGTAAACTTCCTCAAGCTTTGCACGCCCGCCAAAGACGGCAAGTTAGAACTTAATCAGGAAGACGACGTGGTACGCGGTGTGACCGTGGCCCTGGATGGCACATCAACGTGGCCGCCACCCGAAATTTCCGTTTCTGCTCCCTCTCAAAAAACCGCCTCAGAAGCAGGCGGAGCAAAAGGGGAACCGGATGCAGATGCAAGCGGCAATGTCGATGCTGCCCTAAAAGGTGGCGAAGCAAAAATGGGGCAAGTGGCGCAAGCGTCGCCCGTGCGTAAGTATTGGTGGAAGGTGCTCGCCGCCGCTGTGCTTGCAGCTCTTGTACTGCTGGCCCCCGCTTCCATGACGGTGCACTTTACCGTGTTTGCCCTGGCATGCGTGGTGGGCTTTTATGTCATTACGGCGGTTGAGCACAAGCTGCATACACCCCTCATGAGTGAAACCAACGCCATTTCAGGCATCATTATCGTGGGGGCTATTTTGCAGATGGCCCTACAGGGCAACGTGCTTGTTTCAATTCTGTCTTTTATTGCGGCAAGCATCGCAGCGATAAATATCTTTGGTGGCTTTTACGTGACTGCACGCATGCTGAAGATGTTTGAGGGGAGCTCTGAATAACATGGCTTCCTTAGTTTCGTTTCAAAGTCTTGCCTACATAGCCGCCGCCCTGTTATTCATTTTGGCCTTGGCTGGTTTATCGAAGCAGTCTACGGCTCGCCGTGGCAACATTTTAGGTGCCTGCGGCATGGCTTTGGCGCTGCTTGCGACCGTTGCGGTTGCGGCTTCAGGTGCTGGCAATACCGCTCCTGTTATTGGCCTGGTCCTTGTCGCGCTCCTTATAGGTGCTGGCCTTGGTTTGTGGCGCGCGAAAAGCGTTCAGATGACGCAAATGCCTGAACTGGTAGCCATGCTTCATTCTTTTGTTGGTGCCGCTGCTGTGCTCGTGGGCTGGAATTCTTTTATTACTCAGCCCGGCGGTGCCTTGCCTGATGCAGCGGAAAATGCCTTTCATTTGGGCGAAGTGGGCCTGGCTGTCTTCATTGGCGCTGTTACCCTGACGGGTTCGGTCATTGCATACTTAAAGCTTTCGGGCAAAATGGGCGGCAAGCCCCTCATGCTGCCCGGGCGCAATTGGATTAACCTTGCAGCCGTGCTTGCTTGTATTGGGCTTATTGCCTGGTTAGTAAATACCACGGGCATGATGGGCGCTGTGCCCCTTCTCATTATCACGATTATTTCGCTTGCCCTTGGCCTTCATCTGGTGGCAGCTATTGGTGGCGGCGACATGCCCGTAGTGGTTTCCATGCTTAATTCGTATTCGGGATGGGCAGCGGCCATGGCTGGCTTCACGCTGGGCAATGACCTGCTCATCATCACGGGCGCGCTTGTGGGTTCGTCGGGCGCCTACCTGTCATACATCATGTGCAAAGGCATGAACCGCTCCTTTATTTCGGTCATTTTGGGTGGCTTTGGTGACGGTGCAAAGGCCGCTGGTGCAGGTGCAGGTGCCCAGGAAGGCGCCGCACCTCAAGAAGGCGACTATACTGAAATTAATGCCGAAGAAGTGGCTGCTATGCTGCGCGCCTCTAAGAGCGTAGTTGTGGCCCCTGGTTATGGCATGGCAACGGCGCAGGCCCAATTTGCGGTGGCAGACTTGGTGCGCAAGCTGGCCGACCAAAAGGTGGATGTGAAGTTTGGCATTCACCCCGTGGCAGGCCGCATGCCAGGGCACATGAACGTATTGCTGGCGGAAGCCAAGGTGCCCTATTCCATGGTCTATGAAATGGATGAAATCAACGATGACTTCGCAGAGGTCGATACCGTGTTGGTGATAGGCGCCAACGACACCGTGAATCCGTCGGCGGAAACGGATGCGAGCAGCCCCATTGCGGGTATGCCCGTGCTGCGTGTGTGGGAAGCTAAAGATGTGGTGGTGTTCAAGCGCAACATGGGCTCCACGGGTTATTCCGGTGTGGCTAACCCGCTCTTCTATAACGACAACACGCGCATGCTGCTTGGCGATGCTAAGGCATCCCTTGAAGCTATCCTCGCTGCTTTGTAGTGAATAAGCCTGAGCCCTTAGCCCGTGTATCCAGAAAGAAGTGCGGCGCTTTTTCCGGTGCTTAATTCGCTGGAAATGGTATCCGTCTAAGCCAATCTGTAACGACAAAATGTACGTAGCATGCCGATACGTACCGCTGCCAAGCATGTATAAAGAAGTTTCGTCATCGTAGGTTATGATTAAGATATCAATTAACTAGTGCAAACCATGTCATTTACGCGCAAGGAGTATCTATGCTGGAAAAAGTTGACTTTAATGTTTCGGATATTTCCAAGAACGAATATAAAGAAGTATATGACGAACTCATTACTAAACTCGTGGTACTGCAGCAGCAGGCGCACGAAAAGGGCATTGGCATGGTGGTGCTCTTTGAAGGTTGGGACGGCGCTGGTAAAGGCGGCCGCATTTCCGACATGCTCTACAAGCTGGACGCGCGTCATACCGTTGTTCACGTGACGGAAAGCTATAACGTCAAGACGGCCAAGAAGTTCCGCACGGGCAAACTGGGTGCCACGGACTTTTTCCCGCCCATGCAGCAATTCTGGAAGGCGCTTGACGTACGTGGCAACATGACCATTTACGACCGTGGTTGGTACACCACAGCTATTCAGCAGGAACTTTATACCTCCGACAAGACGGTGGCTGACATCGACGTGGACAATATCGATGCTAAAAGACTGGAACGCATCCTGGCACGCATTAATTCCATCGAGGCCTTTGAGCGCCAACTGGTTGACGACGGCTATGTGGTGGTGAAGTTCTTCCTGCACATCCGTCGTAAAACGCAAAAGCAGCGTCTCAGCCGTTTGGCGGCCGACCCGCAAACATCCTGGCGAGTCACAGCTGAAGAGTTGGCTCACCTGGATGACTATAAGCGCAACTACGAAATCTATGATCGCCTCTTGCCGCGCACTAACTTTGATTTTGCGCCCTGGGTGGTGCTTAATGCTGAAGATAAGCGCCGTGCAAACCTTGGAATAGTGCGCACGCTTGTTAACGCCCTTGACGAAGCGCTCAACAAGGCACCCGACGAAGAAGCTGCGGCAGCTCTTGCCAAGGCCCAGGCTAATTCTGCCGGCCTCATTAAGCAAGACGACAAAGACGAACGCACGCGTACAGCTAAGCAGCAAGCCAAGGTGCGTGAAGAAAATGAAAAGGCAGCCGCAATTCAGGCTGCAGCTGCACCGAAGGAATCGCGCTACAAGATTATGGCGGACTACCCAAGCCTTAAGGGCGTAGACTATCACCTGCGTCTTTCCCCCGAAGAATACCGCCGCCAGTTGAAAGAAGAACAGAAGCGTCTCTTCGAACTTGAAATGCAGATGTATCTGGCGCGCATTCCCATGATTTTGATGTACGAAGGCCAGGATGCGGCGGGCAAGGGTGGTTCCATCAAGCGCGTCGCCCAGGCTTTAGATGCACGCAGCTACACCATTTTCCCCAGCCCGGCGCCGACTAAGCCCGAACTCATGCATCCGCATCTGTGGCGTTATTGGTGCCGTTTGCCCAAGGCAGGCCATGTGGGCATTTATGACCGCAGTTGGTATGGTCGCGTTTTAGTGGAGCGCGTGGAAGGCTTTGCTTCGCCTTCAACGTGGGCGCGTGCCTATGACGAAATCAATGAATTTGAACGCGATCTGGTGGACTGGGGCGCCATTCTCTTGAAGTTCTGGGTTGAAATTGACCGCGACGAACAGATGAAGCGTTTTACCGACCGCGCAAACGACCCTGCCAAGCAGTGGAAGATTACCGAAGAAGACTGGCGCAATCGCGATAAATACCCGCAATACCGCGAAGCCGTGGAAGACATGTTCCGTCTTACCTCGACTGAATACGCACCATGGATTATTTTGGAAAGCAACGACAAACTTTACGCTCGTGTAAAAGCCTTGCGTATCATCAATAATGCCCTTGAAGCGCGTCTAAAAAAGGCATAATAGACACAGAGCTTTATACCGCTTATATAATAAACAGGTAAAAGAGTAAGGAATGTACTATGACACTGTTTGGTATGGAAATACCTCCTGCTGTTCTTGGCTTGCTGGTAGCAGTCATCGTCGTTATCGTTGTCGCCTTTATTGCTAAAGGTTTTTTCGACGAAATGAAGAAGTAGCCACAGGGCTTTGTGAATATGCCAAATCATTCGCAAGATAATCAAGCAATACTTCATCAAGAAGCCTCAGGCGCAGCCGCCGCCTATAGCTATGCGGCCGAAAAACCAAAGAAGCGCAATATCTGGCGCGTGGTGTTCTGGGTTTCGCTTATTGCCTTTTTAGTTGCCATGGGGGCTCTCGCCTATATTGGCTGGGGCTATTTTTCTTCTGACCAGGGCTACAAGGAAGTGGCTTCATCGGCCTTTAAGGTTGTTGACACGGCCGACACGGGTACAAGTTCAGCACCTGACGAGTCAAATCTTACCCTTGCCGACATGGAAGTTGACTGGGAATACCTGCGCTCTATTAACCCTGCTGTTGTTGCCTGGGTCTATATGCCAGGTACGCGCATCAATTACCCCGTCGTGCAGGGCAAGGACAACGACGAATACCTGTGGGTCGACTTTAACCTTAAGTCGTCGCGCAATGGGTCAATCTTTTTGGACTCGGAGAACAATCCCGCCTTTACCGATATGAACAATGTGCTCTATGGCCATCATATGAATGATGGCTCCATGTTTGCATGCATTTCGAACGACTTTGTCAACAATGAAGAATTCAACAAGCATCGTACGATTTATGTACTCACGCCGCAGTTGAACTACAAGTGCACCACCTTTGCTGTGGTGGTAACCGACGGGTGGGACTTGCTTGTGCAAACCACGTTTAAGGACCCCGAAGACCGCGCAAGCTATATTCAGGACAAGATAGACAGAAGTGTCGTTCAGCCAAGCGAAGGCATGCCGACGGCGGCCAATATCAAACAGGTATTCACCTTTTCTACCTGCGACTATACACGCGATAATGGTCGTGCTGTGCTCTTTAGTTATACCGCCGACACAGCGGTTCCTAAGAGTGTTCCCGCAGAAGAAGTCGAACAATTCGAAGTATCTTCTGAGGACCTGGAAGCCCTTGAACAGGGTGTGTCTACGGCAGACGAATAAGATGGCTGCGGCATGAGTGCTGCCACCTTATTTGCTCTTTCATATAAGGGAAAAGATGGCCGTGCGGTATTGCTGCCGTCATCTCGTTAAGAAGGATTTGCTATGACTGAACGAATTCAGGTAAATGCCGCTTCTCGTGAAGACGCACCTCAACTCCCGAGCTGGGTTGCCGAAGACACCATTACCTATGCCGCGGCAGGTGTGGACACGGCCGAAGGGGCACGCGCAGTTGACGCTATCAAGGAAGCGGTGCATTCAACCTATCGCAGCGAAGTAGTGGGTGACATCGGTGGTTTTGGCGGGCTATTTTCGATTGCCGCTGCCAAGAACATGGAAGACCCGCTGCTCGTTTCGGGTACCGATGGCGTGGGCACCAAGCTGCAGGTGGCGCGCCTGGCCGAAAAGCATAATACGGTCGGCATTGACCTGGTTGCCATGTGTGCAAACGACATCTTGGCGACGGGCGCCGAGCCCCTCTTTTTCTTGGACTATATTGCCGTCGGCAAGCTTTCTGCTGAAGCAGTGGCCGAAGTAGTAGCAGGTATTGCTGAAGGTTGCCGCCAGGCAGGCTGTGCCCTTATCGGTGGCGAAATGGCTGAACACCCTGGCGTTATGGATCCTGACGACTACGACTTGAGCGGTTTTTGCGTGGGCGTGGTGGATCGTGCTGCCATGCTCGACCCAGCTGCGGTGCGCGAAGGCGACGTCTTGTTGGGTCTGGCATCAAGCGGTCTCCATTCCAATGGCTATTCGCTCGCCCGCAAGGTATGCGTTGAAGGCAAAACGCACTATGAGTTACGCCTCCAGCGTCCAGAGTTAGGCGGGCGCAGCGTACAGGATGCCTTGCTTGAACCAACGCGCATCTATGTGAAACAGGTGCGTGCTGCCATCGACGAAAACCCGGGCGCGGTGCATGCCTTTGCCCATATAACCGGCGGCGGCATTAGCGAAAACCTTAACCGTGCCTTGCCAGAAAACTGCGATGCCTTGGTTGAAGTTGGCACCTGGGATATGGCTCCCATTCTGCCCTTCGTGTGCCGTGCAGCCCGTCTTGATGAAACGGAAGCGCTCAAGACCTTCAACATGGGCCTGGGTGCTGTTCTCATTGTTGCTCCCGAAGCTGCCGATGCGGTTCAGGCAAGCCTTGAAACAGCTGGTGAAACGGTGTATCGCGTCGGCAGCATTGTTACTGGCAGCGGGGAAGTGCGCTATGAAAACAAGGAATCGCTCTTTCCTGTTTTGTCCACCGCCGAAGAGGCCCAAGAGGCAGACCCTGCCGAACGCACGGCCGACCGCGACGTCTTCCACGAGGAGGATTTTGAAGATGAGTAATGAAGCCCTCAAAATTGGCGTTCTTATTTCTGGCGGCGGTACAAATCTTCAAAAGATAATCGATGAAATTGCCGCAGGTGCACTCGATATTGAAATCGTACTGGTCATTTCGTCGCGTCCCGATGCCTATGGTTTAGTGCGCGCTGCTGAAGCAGGCATTCCTACCATGTCGCTTAACCGCGAAATATATGTCGACGCCGATGTTGCCAATGAAATCATTGCCACCGAAATGAAACGCGCTGGTGCCGAATACATCGTTATGGCAGGTTATATGCGCCTCATTGGTGAAGCGGTCTTTGCGGCCTATCCAGACCACGTTATCAACCTTCACCCTGCGCTGCTCCCCAGCTTCCCTGGCGCCCATGGTATCCAGGACGCCTTTGAAGCGGGGGTAAAGGTGACAGGCGTGACGGTTCATTTTGCAAACGAGGTGTATGACGAAGGCCCCATTATCGCGCAGCGTGCGGTACCCGTACTTGAATCCGACACGCTCGAGACACTGGAGGCGCGCATACACGAGGCCGAATATGAAGTCTATCCTTGGGTGCTGCGCCACTTGGCAGCGGGCGACATAAGCATAAAGCCCGACCGTAAGGTCTTTATCGCTAACGCTGACTAGGGTCACGCTATTGCATAATCGCTTGGCTTTAACAAAGGGATGGGAGAAGCTATGTATCGCGAGGTAGTAAGCAAAATAATCAAAGCGCTTGAAATGGGCGAGATTCCTGAGGTTTCGCCAGATGACTTTCGCTGCTTTGCCGAAGAAGGTCTAAAAACCAATCCGCATCTTGGTCCCGATGCGCTCAAGTGGATGCTTGCAAGTTGGACAAGCGATGATATTCCAACCTTTCAGCGTGCGCTTGAAGCAATTGATAAAAATGAAATGGCTTGGTTGGGCTTCAAAATTGTCTACGACGAACCCGCTGCTCTTTCCAATACCGACTTTGGCCCGGGTAAGAAATTTGGCGATGTGGGCTCGGCTGACGTGCAGGATGCCGTCTTTTTCTGTAACGACAAAAAAGAGATTGTCAGCGCGCGCCAGCCTTCGCCCCGCGACATCTTTCAGATGAAGGATGTTACGCGCGGTCCTGGCATGCATGCCGACCAGTTCCCGGGGCTTACCTGGACCAGCCTTGCCCTCTTTGAATCGCCCGCGGTGTGGCTTTTGGGCGCATCGGATTTAAGCGTTGAAGTCGCCGCCCTTGCTGAACACGTAGGCTTTGACGTATTCGTGGTTGACGAGGACGTTGCCTTCTTGAATCCAGAACGCTTCCCAGGTGCGACCCGTGTTTTGCTGGAGAATTGGGATGACATTGCCGAAATCCGCGCCCGCCGTGGCGACTATGCCTGCGTGTTAACGAACGGGCACGTGCGCGACGCTGAAGCGTGCCTGTGGGCTTCGCAGCAAAATATGCACTACATTGGCATGTTAGGCAGCGATGGCAAAAACCAAGACGTTGCCGCCAAGTGTTTTGAGGCAGGTATGGGCGAAGAACAATGGCGGGCAATCAAGCGTCCTATCGGCCTGGACTTTGGGGCAAAGACTACCGCCGAGCTTGCCATCGCTATTGTTGGCGAACTTATTGATGTGCGTTACAAGCAGCGCTATAGCGAAGAAGAACGCGCTCAGCATAGGGCAAATTTGGGATGTTAACAGGCTTACGTTCACAAAGCTCTGTCTAAGCGTGTATTATGAAAGAGGTTTTGTTTTCAGCCGAAACGAAAGGAAGCACAATGGCTAACCCAGTTGTAAAGCGTGTACTCATTTCTGTAACCGACAAGACCGGTGTGGTTGACTTTGCCCGCGCCCTGTCGGAAGAATTTGGTGCAACCATTATTTCTACGGGCGGCACGGCACGTGCTATTGCCGAAGCTGGCGTAGCGGTTACTCCCATCGAAGAAGTGACTGGTTTTCCCGAGATGATGAACGGGCGCGTGAAGACCTTGCATCCCAAGGTGCACGGCGGTTTGTTGGCACGCCGCGACGTGCCAGAGCACATGCAGCAGGCAGCCGACATGGGCATCGAAATGATCGATATGGTCGTTGTGAATCTGTATGCGTTTGAGAAGACGGTTGAGTCTGGTGCCGATTTTGCCACCTGCATTGAAAACATCGACATTGGTGGGCCTTCCATGCTGCGCAGTTCGGCAAAGAACTTTGAAAGCGTTGCCGTGGTAACAGATCCAGACAGCTATGACGCTATCCTGGAAGAAATGCGTGCCAACGATGGTGCCACCACGCGTGAAACGCGCCAAAAGCTTGCCCTGCGCGTATTCCAGACAACGGGTGCCTACGACACGGCTATCGCTACCTGGATGGAGCAGCAAATCTAGATGTCTGAGGAACAAAATAATCAGCCATTTAGTGACCCGAACAAGCCCGCGCCGCCTGTGGGTTGGCAGCCGTCTGTCCCACAGGAGGCTCAGCAGCAAGTACAGCAGCAAGTACAGCAGCAAGCACAGATGCTGCCGCAGTCGGAGGATAATAGGCGCCCAGAAGCTTCGCAGCAACAAGACAAGCAAGCGGAGCATGGCAAGAAAGAAAGCTTCAGTATTTTTGGAAAGAATGGCCGCTGGCTATGGTTTGCAGGCGGCGTTTTCTTCGTGCTGTTTGGTGTGTTGATTACGCTTCTATTTAACCTTGGCAAGGAACCAGAAGTGCGCAACGATGCCCTTAAGTGGGCGCTTATCGGTATGGCAATCGGTTTGGTCCTCAACATTATTACCGTAACTATGTTGGGCGGCATGGATGCCTTTATGGGGCAGTACGCAGGGACAACGCAAAACTCATCAGGAAGCCTTTTCTGATTGAATTCCTGGACCAAACAGCTTGTCTCATAAGCAGATCTGAATACGAACGAGGACGTACCATGGCAATAAAAAGACCTGAAGGAACCAAAGACTTACTGCCTGCCGAAGCGCAGTTCTGGTCACAGTTTCGCCAAACCGCCTTTGATTTGTTTGCTCGTTATGGCTACGTGCCCCTGGAAACACCCGTGTTTGAAAAAACCGAGCTTTTCGTACGGGGCATTGGCGAGGCGAGCGACGTAGTTGGCAAAGAAATGTACAACGCCATTTCAGGTGGTAACCTTGCAAAGCTTGTAGCAGGGGAACACGTTCGGAGCGATTCCCGTTTTTCCCTGCGGCCTGAAGGAACGGCTGGCGTGGTGCGTGCCATTGCCCAAAACGGCCTCTTGCAAGAAGGGGGCGCACCCATAAAAGTGGCATATGCCGGTCCCATGTTTCGTGCGGAACGCCCGCAAAACGGCCGCCAGCGCCAATTCAATCAGGTGGGTATTGAATGCCTGGGAACCGACGACCCAAGCGTTGACGCTGAAGGCATCATTATGCTCATGCGTTTCTTTGAAGCTATTGGCATTCCGCAGGACAAGATGACCTTGCTCGTTAACACCTTGGGCGATGAAAGCTGCCGTCCCGCATACCGCGAAGCCTTAAAAAACTATATCGTCGACCACAGCGCAGAACTGTGTGAAGACTGCCAGCGCCGTGCTGAAACCAACCCCTTACGTGCGCTTGACTGCAAGGAAGAGGCTTGTGCGCACGTTATGGCAGGTGCCCCCCGAATCGAAGACTTCCTTTGTGATGCATGTAAGGAACACTATGCCCAGGTTAAATCCTATTTGGATGCGGCTGGCATGGCTTATGTGGAAGATCAGCGGCTTGTGCGTGGCCTGGACTATTACACGCGCACGGTTTTTGAAGTGCAGGTAAGCGTGGGTATGGACAACAATCAGAACGCCATCGGTGGGGGCGGGCGCTACGACAAGCTTATGGCTGAAATTGGCGGCGCTGATACGCCAGGCTTTGGTTTTGCCTTAGGGTATGAACGCTGCCGCATTGCGCTTGAAGCCTTAGGTATGCAGATGCCCGACCCGCCAGCGCCGGCTCTCTATATAGCCTGCGTTGACGATGGGCAGCGTTCCTTGGCGTTTCAGCTTGCCCAACAGTGCCGCGATGCTGGTATTGCTTGCGAATTTGACCACCAGAACCGCAGCCTCAAAGCTCAGTTCAAACAGGCCGACAAACTCAAGGCTTTGCAGGTGGCCATACTTGGGCCTGATGAAGTCGCTGCTGGTGTGGTAAAACTGCGCGATATGGCAAGCCACGAAGAACGCGAAGTGTCTCTGGGCGAATTTGTGACTTCAGTGTAGTTGCGCAAGCTTCATGCGCTTCATACGCTCTGCAAAAATAGTAAAAGACAGCAGGGCTCGCCCAGGCGTATAAGAAGCAAATGGACTATCCGTTGATTGCTCGAAAGGATGACGGTGGACGAGCAAAGGCTCGAACATATTCTCGAAAAGCATATGAAGCAAGACTTTTCAAACGGCACGGAAGCATTCCGTGACGAACTGCTTGCACGCTGTCTTGATGTTCTTTCTTTGGGCGACGGCGCAACACAGGACGAAAACGGCATAGACATAGATGAAGCGGATCTGGAACTTTTGGCAGCGGCAGGCCTTATTCTCCCGCCCGACCTTGAAACACCCTGCTAAAGGGGCATATCTGCAAAAGCAGCAAATCCCTTTCAATTAAGAAAACCCTACCTTTGACTTCCATTGTTTTGTATCATGGAAGCATCATTTTTTCTCGTGTAGGGGCCTGTTACGAACGCAGAACGAAAACATCAAAGCCATCCGTCGGTTTTCGCGGACCGTGCCCGTTTAAGCGAGCAAGATTTCGAGCGCCTTTATCTGGATAGTTATAGCGTGGTTTATGGCTATATACGCGCTCGCATGGGTAGCGACGCTGAAGCGGAAGACATCGTGGCCGAAGCCTACTTAAAGGCAGCGCGTGCTTTTGACCGCTTTGACCCGTCGCGCGCTCAGTTTGTTACCTGGGTAACTACTATCGCAAAGAATTGCATGGCAAGTTATTATCGCAAGAATCGCACGACCTTTGATTTGGACGATGTTCCAGAATCAGTCGTTGCCATAGAAGGCGAACAGGGCAATGTTGACGACGCCCTGCTTGTACGGCAGTTGCTTACTTGTTTGGACGAAGAAGAACGCGAACTAATCGCACTGAAATACCGTGATGGTTTGCGCAATGTGGATATTGCTCAAGAGTTGAACATGAATGCATCAACGGTTTCAACCAAGCTTGCCCATGCGCTTACCAAGATGCGCACAATGCTTAAGAAGGGTGCTTAGGATGCCAGAACGTGTAAGTAGCATTTTCAACCAGAAGGCCACAGAAAAGCTGCGCAGCCCTGACGACTTGGACAAATACGTCCGTGTTACCAACCCGAGCGTATGGGTGGTACTTGTCGCCTGTATTGCTATGTTGCTCGCCTTGCTTGCGTGGGGTATTTTTGGCGCCGTTACGACGAGTGTAAGCACAACGGGCACCTGTGTAGATGGGCGCGCGGTATGCTTCCTTTCTGCTGAAGACATGGCAAAAGTGAACGTGGGCGATGCTGCCCTGGTGGGTGGTAAAAGCATGCAAGTGTCTGCCTTGTCTGCGGTGCCGCTTTCCCGCGACGAAGCTTCGCCGGTACTGAAAAGCGACTACCTGGTAAGCACGCTTTTCCAGGGTGACTGGGCGTATCAGGTTGACTTCGAAGGCGAAAGCTCCGAACTTGCTAGCAGCGTACCCCTTTCAGTGAACATTACCACGGAACGTGTCGCGCCTCTTTCGCTTATCTTGGGGGGCAATGCTTGACAGAGCAAGAAAACAGAGCTCCTCAATCGTCTGAGGCCCCTAAGCAGGTGCCGACGCCAGCGAAAGCGTCGAAAGTTGCAAAGGTGCCCCAGGTCATGCAAATGGAGGCACTGGAATGTGGTGCTGCTTGTTTGACCATGATTTTGGCCTACTATGGCCGCTGGGTACCCCTCGAACAAGTGCGCGCCGACTGCGGCGTTTCACGTGATGGCTCAAAAGCGTCGAATATACTCAAGGCGGCACGCAGCTATGGTCTTGCTGCCAAGGGCATGAGTTTTTCAGCCCAGGCTATTCGCAAAAAAGGGAACTTTCCGTGCATTATCTTTTGGAACTTTAACCACTTTGTCGTGCTCGATGGCTTCAAGGGCAAGCATGCCTATATAAACGACCCCGCGCGCGGCCAGGTGCGCGTTACGATGGATGAATTTGAGCAAAGCTTTACGGGCATTGCGCTTATGTTTGAAAAAACCGATGCCTTTGAAGAGGGTGGCACCAAACCCGATCCCGTCAAGTTTGCCCGCAAGCGCCTTGAGGGCATGGGTGGCCCTTTGGCTTTTGTCATGCTTACCGCAGCCATCACATCGCTCGTGACTATCTTGAATACGTCACTGGGCCAGGTATTCCTCGACCGCATTCTTACGGGGGACAATCCTGACTGGCTGATGCTCTTTATTGCCATCTTGGTCTTACTTGCAGCTATCATGGCTGTGGTATCTATCATGAATGCGGTTTATTTGGTGCGCATCCAGGGAAAGATTGCCGTTGTTTCATCGTCGCGCTTTATGCGCCACCTGCTCCATTTGCCAGTGGGTTTCTATGCGCAGCGCATGGTGGGCGACCTTCAGCAACGTCAGTTAACGAACGAAACGATTGCCTTTGCACTCATCGGTCAGCTGGCACCAGTGCTCATTAATATGATTATGCTCGTGCTGTATTTGCTGATTATGCTCAATTACAGCGTGCTGCTTACGGCGGTCGGCCTCTTTACTGTGGTAGCCAATGCCTTCCTTGCGCGTTACATTTCGAAGAAGCGCATTAATATCGCTCGTGCGGGCGCCGCAAACATGGGTAAGCTTTACGCTACCACCATTGGTGGTATTGAAATGATAGAAACCATTAAAGCCGCCGGTGCAGAAAATGGTTATTTTGGTCGTTGGGCTGGCTATCAGGCAGCCGTTAACGAATCGCAGGTGCGCGCAACGCAGCTGAACACCTACTTGGGTGCTCTGCCAGCCTTTCTTACCCAGTTTGCTAACATCATTGTGCTCGTACTGGGTATTTTGCTCATTGTCCAGGGGCAGTTTAGCCCCGGTGCCCTCCTTGTGTTCACTGGTCTTTTAACATCGTTCATGAACCCCGTGAACGAGATGATTAATCTTGGGCAGTCTATTCAGGAAATGACAACGCAGATGGAGCGCGTTGAAGACGTGCTTCGCTACCCCGTGGATGTCCCCGAAGACCTGAGCGACGAAAGCGCCACCGACGAATACGACCGCGAAAAACTCCGCGGACAGCTTGACCTCAAGCACGTTTCCTTTGGGTATTCACCCTTGGAGCCGCCGCTCATTAAAGACTTTAGCCTTCACTTGGAACCAGGCCAGTGGGTTGCCCTGGTAGGCGGGTCTGGCTGTGGCAAGAGTACCATTGCAAAACTTGTGAGTGGCCTCTATGAACCCTGGGAAGGCGAAATTGCCTTTGACGGTGTAGCGCTTAAGGATATTCCTCGTCCCGTTTTACGTGGGTCACTAGCTGTTGTTGACCAAGACATCGTAACCTTCGAAGATAGTGTTTCGAACAATATAAAGCTGTGGGATAAGTCCATTGAAGACTACGAAGTTATTCTTGCCTGTCGCGATGCGGGCATCCATGAGCTCATAACCCAGCGCGAAGGCGGCTATGCAAGTTCTGTTTTACCGAGTGGTCGCAACTTCAGCGGGGGGCAGCTGCAGCGCCTTGAAATCGCGCGCGTGCTTGCCCAGGACCCCACCATCATCATCCTAGATGAAGCAACCAGTGCACTTGACGCCCAAACCGAAGCTGACGTTATCGAACGTATTCGCGCACGTGGCATTACCTGTATTGTGGTGGCGCATCGCCTATCCACCATTCGCGACTGCGATGAAATTATCGTGCTCGACGATGGTGCGATTGTTGAGCGCGGAACTCACAGCGAACTTATGGCGCAAGATGGTGCTTACGCAGAATTGGTAAGGAACGACTAGTTTGAATTGGCTGGAGTCACAGATTGAGACGCGGGAACGCCTCGACGTGCAGTTAACCGAGCGCGCCTACGCTGAACTTGCCGCGAGTGTGAGCGAACCATATCGCGCACCCTCTTTTACTGTCGACGACATCGAACAGGTCGACGGTGCCATTAAAACCTGTCTGAAGTATTGCCGCTCAGAACCTGGCAACGTGCCTGATGGCGTGAATAGCCTCGAGGAACGCATAGACTATCTGTGCCGTCCCACGGGGACCATGCACCGTTCGGTCAATTTGGACGAAGGCTGGCATACGCGCGCCTTTGGAGCCATGCTTGGCAAGCTTGAAAGCGGGGAAGCCATAGCCCTCCTACCCTATGGTGTGCGCGGCTATTATTACCTCGAGCCTGGTACGGGCCGCAAGGTGAAGGTCAACGACAGCATTGCTCAAAACATCAGCAGCGATGCGGTGTTGTTCTATCGGCCGCTTCCCGTGAAGTCTTTGAAGGTTATCGATCTTGTCCGCTTCATCATTAGTATTTTCGACCGCAACGACTACATGCTTGTGTTTGCGGCCGCCCTTGTGATGATGCTTGTTGGTCTGGTTCCTGCTTGGGCGAATCAGATAGCGTTTGGTACGGTGGTTCCGAGCGGTCAGGTAGGCCTCGTGCTTCCCGTGGGCGCCCTTCTTTTGGGCGTAGCTATTACAACGGCGCTTATTGGAGCAACTCGCACTTTGATTATGAGCCGCATTTCTATCAAGCTTGATGTTATTACCGAGGCGGCCACCTTCTCGCGCTTGCTTGCCCTTCCGTCTAGTTTCTTCAAGAAGTATTCTTCGGGTAATTTGGGCAATCGTGTTTCCAATATAACCATGCTTGCCCAGGAAATGGCCTCTATTCTTTTGGGAAGCGGTCTTTCTGCCTTCCTTTCGCTCGCATACGTGGTGCAGATTGGAATGTATGCTCCAGCGCTTGCCATTCCCGCTCTCATTATCGCCCTTATTCAAGGGGGCCTTACGGTAGTTGCGGCCTACCTTATTCGTCATTATGAACAGGCTACCTTGAAAGCGCGGGCAAGCCTTTCTGGTGTGGTAACGGCTCTGCTTAACGGTGTACAAAAGATTAAACTTGCGGGTGCTGAAAACCGTGCTTTTGCGCATTGGGCAAGCTCGTATGCGGATTATGCTCGCACGGCCTACAATCGCCCCGCGCTTTTACTTGCTCTTCCCGCGGTCGTGGGCGTAGTGGGTTTGCTGGGCAACATTGTGTTGTACTACCTTGCCAGTACTTCGGGTGTTTCAGTGGCAAACTACATGGCCTTTACTGCGGCCTATGGTCAAATTACGGGCGCGATTATGACGCTTTCTACCATTGCAGGCGACTTGGCACAAATTGATCCCATGCTTGACATGGTTGCTCCTATTTTGGAAGAAACGCCTGAAACGTCAGAAGATAAGCCCAGTGTGGCATCGCTTTCGGGTGCTATTGATGTTTCGGGCGTATGGTTTAGCTACGGCGATAATAGCCCCTACGTTGTGAAGGACCTTTCCTTTAAGGTTAGACCCGGCGAATACGTTGCCTTGGTTGGCAAGAGTGGGTGTGGCAAGTCGACCATTATGCGTTTGCTCTTAGGTTTTGAAACGCCTGAGCGCGGAACAATTTCCTATGGGCCCCATGACATACAAAAAGTCGACCTGCGCAGTCTGCGTCAAAACATCGGTGTTGTTATGCAGGATGGAAAGTTGTTCATGGGCGACATCGCAAGCAACATTACTATCTCTAGCCCGCAGGCCACGATAGATGACGCCTGGGAAGCTGCCGAAATTGCCGGCATAGCCGAAGACATTCGCAAGATGCCCATGGGCATGCAAACTTTTGTGACCGAGGGCAGCGGTGGTGTTTCGGGCGGCCAGCGCCAGCGTCTTATGATTGCACGTGCTGTCTGTGGCAAACGCAGGCTACTTATGTTCGACGAAGCAACGAGTGCGCTTGACAACAAAACGCAGAAGCATGTAGCCGATTCGCTTGAAGCATTACAATGCACGCGCGTGGTGGTGGCTCATCGCTTAAGCACCGTGCGCCATTGCGACCGCATTTTGGTGGTTGACGACGGACGGATTGCCGAAGAAGGCACCTACGAAGAACTAATCGCGAAGAATGGCATTTTTGCCGGACTGGTTGAACGCCAACGTTTGGACAAAGAAAGCTAAGAATGACGAGGCTTCACGATGAACTTTGAAGAACAATTTGCCCATGACGCAACGCTTACCGACGAATTGATTCTGGTTGATGGTCTCGACCGTGAAATAGGTACGGCTACCAAATGGCAGACGCATGTTGACGGCGCCTTGCATCGCGCTTTTTCGGTAGTGCTTGTGCGCGAAAGCGAAAACGGGCCCGAACTTCTGTTGGCCAAGCGTTCCCTGCTTAAATACCATTCGGGTGGTCTGTGGGCCAACTCCTGTTGTTCGCATCCGCGCGTGGGTGAAGACACCATTGATGCAGCCTATCGTCGTGTGCAGGAAGAGTTGGGCTGTACTGCTTCGAGCCTGCATGAAATTGCTTCCTTTGTTTATCGTGTCGAATTTGACAACGGGCTGTGCGAACATGAATACGACCATGTAATAGTGGGGCAGTGTTCAGGAGAATTGAATCTCAACCCGCAAGAAGTAAGCGACGCACGCTGGATTGGCTTTGACGATTTGGCGGCCGAACTTGCACATGATGCGAAACAATTTGCAGCCTGGGCACCTATCGTGCTTACTTTGGTGATGAAGAACGCTACTGTTTCATAAATGGTCCGCCATGACAGTCCCTTTGCGCTACGCGCGGATGCTATCCATGGCAACGGGGAAGGAGAAGTAGGTGTCGGGGTAGGGTTCGTCGGCCAGCGTGAAATGCCACCATTCATTTTCTATGGGTACAAAGCCGCCACGGTCCATAGCCTGGGCGAGCAGCACGCGCATACGGTACTGATCTTCAGTAATGGCGCTACCCCGGTAGCCGGGGTGCGACACTTCGTCAAATAAATCGAAGGGGCTACCCATGTCAACTTCGCGGCCCGTAGTCATGTCGAGTAAGGTAAGATCGACCGTAGACCCGCGGCTGTGGCTGGATTGGGAAGCAATATAACCCAGTTTGAAGGTGTCGGTCTTGTCGATATTGGGGTAAAAGAATTCCTTCATGCGTTGGTCGGTGTCTTCAATGCCCCAAAGCATGAAGTGCTTTACCGCCGTGGTGGGGCGGTAGGCGTCGAAGATTTTTAAGCGGTAGCCTTGTACGGCCAGTTCGTTTGCCACTGCCTTGAGCGCCCGGGCACACTCGATGGTGCAAAGTGCAATGGGTTCTTCGTAGCCGTCGATGCGGTCGCCGATAAAGTTGTAGGTAGTGTAGTAGCGGATTTCCTGAACAATGCTAGGAACGTAGTCGGCCAGCAGAACAAAGTCAGAAGAATCGAGTTCTGGTCCGGGCTTCTTCATGGTAGCTTGGCCTCCTACGTTTAGCTATACGTTTCCTGTAGTCGCATCTATTTTATCAATTGCAGGTAAAGCTGCCGAGACATTTATCTGTTTATAGCGTTCACGGCTACTGGATAAACTGAAGATCTGTACTGCGGAACGCCGAAGCAATATGTCTAACGCCTGAATAACACATGCCGATGCTGAAAACTATCATGACTACATCGTTGTCGTTTATAAAGGCAATGCATGCAGCCACCAGCAATAGGTTGATGATGCCATGAAACAGGCTCGTACCCCACTTGAGTCCGAAGCGCCTTCCTTCGATGCTGCGCAGGATACCAGCAACCCCCATG
>JAFUCE010000162.1 GCA_017459805.1 Eggerthellaceae bacterium | reverse complement strand
GCTCCTGCCCTTACATCCACCGCTGCTCCAGCCAATACCACCGATGCTGGCCTTGCCAATGGCGTGTATGTTATTTCGTCAGCCCTGCGCAGCAGCGCGGTGCTTGATGTTTGCGGTGGTTCTGCGAGTAAGGGCGCCAAACTCCAGCTGTGGGATTCAAACACGACTCCTGCCCAGCGCTGGTACATAGAAAAGCTGGGCAACTCCGGTTATTACAAGATTAGCAATGTGGGCTCTGGTAAGGTGCTTGATGTGAGCGGCGGATCAAAGAAAGCTGGCACGCGCATCCAGCAATATACCTGGAACAATACGCCTGCTCAGAAGTGGAAGATCACTAAAACAAGCGGTGGGCTAACCATCACTTCAGCCTTGTCCTACAAGCTGGTGTTAGATGTTTCGGGTGCCAACAAAAATAATGGCGCTGCTGTGCAAACCTATACCGCTAATGGCTCGAAGGCCCAGGTATGGAAGTTCACCGCCGTTAAGCAAACGCTACCCAACGGCGTGTATACCTTTGCCAATGTGGGTTCTGGCAAGGTGCTTGATACCGCTGGTGGTGGCATAGAAAATGGCGCGAACATCCAGCAATATAGGTTCAACCAGTCGGTGGCTCAGTATTATTCTGCTCGTTTCAATACCAAAACAGGCTATTACAATCTCTACGCCATTAATTCTGGCCTCGCGCTTGACGTTGCAGGTGCTTCGTACGCAAATGGGGCTAACGTGTGGCTCTATGCGTCGAACGGGACAGCTGCCCAAAAATGGACCATTATCGCTAACTCAGATGGAAGTTACACCTTGCGCAACGCCCTGAGCGGTAAAGCACTTGACGTGGTGGGCGCTTCTTCTGCCAATGGTGCCAATGTTCAGATGTACGATGCGAATGGCACGCTAGCTCAGAAGTGGCGTGCGAAAAAGGTGACCAACTGGTTCCCTAATGGTGTGTATAGTTTTGTGAACAACCACAATACGAAAACAGCTTTGGGCGTTGCCAAGAGTTCACGCAGTGCAGGTGCAAATGTGCAATCGGCAGCGCGTGCAGATACTGACTGGGCGCAGTGCTGGGTTGTGGTACAGGATAAGAAGAACCCTGGTTATTACACGATTCGTAACTTGAATTCACGCATGATGCTGGAAGTACAGGGTGGAAAAGCCGTAGATGGCGCAAATGTGCAACAGGCAGGCAAGAAGGCGAGTGACGCGCAGCTGTGGAAGCCCTTGGCTGTTTCAAATGGCGTGATGTGGGTTTCGAAATTGAACGACTCTGTGGTTATCGATATGGCTGGCGCAGGCAAGGCGGCGGGCACTAATGTGCAGCTTTATAAACGCAATAATACTTCTGCCCAAAAGTTCCGCCTTAAGCAGCAAAGTGTAACGGCGCTCCTTAAGAGTACGGCGCTTGTAGTGCGTAATATGGACACTAACCTGGTGCTCGATATAGCGGGTGGGTCGTCTGCCGACGGCGCCGCTGTTCAGGAGTACACCTTTAATAATTCTTCAGCCCAGAAGTTCCGTTTCAAGAGCAATGGCTCGGGCTTTTCGCTCATTAACGCCAAGTCGAGCAAAGCGCTCGATATTGATACAAATACAAAAACCAAGATTCAACAATGGTCTTCAAGCAATGCCACCAACCAACGCTGGACGGTGAAGTTTGACCTGGCAACTGCCACCTTCACCTTGCAGAGCGCCTACACAGGCAAGCGCTTGGATGGGGCAGGCGGCACCTTACGCCAGAAGGCTGCTGCATCAAGCGATGCCCAGCGCTGGATTTTGCAGCCCACGACAGCGGACTACTTCCGCGTGTACCTTAATTCAGGCCATGGTTGGAATAGCAACGGGAATGGCGCGTGGGACACAGGTGCACGCGGTGCTGGTGTAGAAGAAGCCGTATTTGCGTCTGACTTGTGCGACCGCATTATAAAAATCGGGCGTGAACAATACGGACTCGATATTGTGGATGGACGTCCTTATAAGCTGGCCTATTGGGACCGCTTACCCAAGGCGGTTGAACTTGGCTGTTCTTGTATTTTTAGTATCCACTTCGATGCGGGTGGCGGCTCTGGACCCATGACTATGGTGGGTGTGCAAGGAAGACATCCTGCATCGCTTACTTTCGAAGGCATCATGGGCAAGCATCTTTACGCTGCGCTGCCAGGCCTGACGCATCGTGGCTTGTTCTATCGTGACGATATTACCTGCGTTAATGGCAGCATTCCTGCAGTGCTTGTGGAAGTGTGCTTCATGGACAACCCATCCGATGTGGCTTACTATCAGCCGCGCCGTGACACGGTAGCACGTGAGTTGGCGGCAGGTTTGTACGAGGCTTCGCAGGTTCAGTCGCTGCGCAAGACGGTTTAGTTTATTTTAAGCTGTGCGTGCTTTTCAATAAGGTAGTCCACAATGCGCGTGGCTGCCTCCCCCTGGTGTGCCCAACATTGGCTGCGCGCCAGGTCACGGCCTTGTTGCAGCGTTGAATCGGTAAACGTACTTTCAATGAGTTCACTAATATGGTCAAGCTTGTCCATGGAAAGCTGCTTGCCTATACGGGGCAGCACCCTAAAAGTCCAGGGTTCTTCGTCAAGCCAGCAGGCATCGTAGGGGGCGCTGTCGAAGGCGGGCTCGGTGTAAATGAGCGGCTTGTCAAACACGAGCGCAAAGTCAAAGATAACGCCCGAAAAGTCCGAAATCATAATGTCTGACCGGCGCAGGACATCGAAGTTGTCGGTGTCGCGATTCCATTCAAGCTGTTCGCTTTCGGGATAGCTGCGCATGAGACCATCCATGAGTTCTGCCTCCGACACAAAAGACTGCGGGTGGGGGCGCACGATTACGTGGTAGCCCGCATCCAGCAAGGCGTCAATGATTGTGCCGCCGTACAAACTGAAGATGGCGCTCTTGCCCCAAGACGGCGCTATAAGAACAGTTGTGTCGTGCGCGAGTAGGGGTGGCGCAGCGTCGAGGCGCTGCTTAAGCGAGTCGGTATAGGTAAGCCCCACAATGGGCAGTTCCTTGGCGGGCAGGTTGCGCAAGCGCTCAAGTGCGCGTATTTGCTGCACCTGGAAATCGCCCGTAAGCAGGACCGCGTCGTAGTAGTCAAGTCCAAACATCTTATACATGCTGGCATCGCTAATAGCATGCAGGATGTGCGCATAGAACTTCACGTCACGCGAGCGCTTCCACTGGTACACATCGAGGCCAGGGGTAGTGGCAAGCACAAGGTCAGCCTGGAGCATATTAAGTTGCGCGAAACCTTTGTTGCCTTCGCCAATGAATTCGCAGTGCACGTGCTCGTAGGCCTTTTCGAGGGCGGGGTCGTCGGCAGAAGAAGTCAGGTAGCTTAGCTCTATGCCGCGCTGCTCGAATTCGTCACAGATAGGTTCGAACACATTCCAGTAGCGCTTGTCTTCGGCAAAGATGACATAATCCTTGCTGCTATCCTTTGCTTTGCTTACGCGGCCCCCGCTGGCAAAGAAACGCAGCTTTACCGCCAGGGTGCGCAGTCCATACACGCCCGCACTCACCAAACCAATGAGCAGGGTAAAGAGCATGCTGCCCGTGCCAGGATCTATGTAGAAAAGCGTATTCATGTGCTAATCCTGTCCTGGACTTAATATCTTTGGTTCGGCATAGCCCATATATTCCCAGTTGGCGGGGTCGTTCACGTTTACCGTGTCGCTTGTCGTGTGGATGGCAAACCAGCGCCCCGGCAAAAAACTCGTGCCGTTATTGGTGGTGGTGCGCCAGTATTCAGAGTCAAAGAGATACTGAGCAGAAACATTCTTGTAGCTAGAATCAATTGCCTTGCCCGTGTAGGGGTTGGTGGGCTTTTCGATAATTCCTTCTGTTGCCAAAACGGGCACGTCGGCATTCGTCATGAATTGCTCATTAGTTGAAAAGCCGCTTGCGCCAAAGTCTTTCACCATAAGCAGACAGTTAAAGGCACGCGAGTCGTAGTAGTAATACTTGTTGTCGTCTTCGTTCAGAACGGTGAAATACAATGCGTCGTCAAACAGGTAGGACCAGGAATGGTCGGAGCACAGAATAATGCGTGTGTTGTCGTAGATGCCTTCTTCCCTTAAATAGTCACACCACTGCGCCACGCGCAAAAGAGCTGCCATATTAATCTGGTAGGAGCTTGCTATATCCGCAGACTCTCTGGGTGTTTCACGTTCGAAACGGTAGGTGTTGCCGTGCGCGTCGCTGCGGATGGCGTGTTCGGCATCGTAGGCGGTATTGTCGACTACGAGCGCGGGTTCATAGCCAGGTTCTTGCAGGATGGTGGGCTCGTGAGTGGTGTTGTTTACCATCATGAAAAAGCCACCGGTAAGACCATCATCTATGTCGGTCATGTTCGCGAGGTCATCAAGCACGTCATACGATTGGCTGAAAAGTTCATTGGGCCCCATGGCACGCGAGGCGTTAATCCAAACTTGCACGATGGGGTCGGTGGAGTTGTAGGCGCCTGCCTGATATATGAGGGGCTGAATGAACAAGGGCGAGGTTTTAAAGATGCTATAGCAGAAGAAGTTGCGAGCCTGTTCCGCTTTTACATGCTGCTTTTTTTCTTCAGTCTTGACCACGTTTTCGTCGTTTATGCCGCTCATAGTTATGTAGGGGTGCACGCGGGGAATGTCATCGAAAATGCTCAAGTCGGGAATCCAGGTGTAGTTGGCATAGGACGGGTCGAAAAGGGTCACGTCGTAACCCTGCTTGCTAAAGAGACGCGGCATAACTTTAAGTGCTTCGTTGTGCTTTTGCTGCAGCGTTATATCCGTGCGCGCGTTCATTTGCTGCGGGCGGTACTCGCTGCCGCCAAAGAGGGCGGGGCTTCCCGTGTTCGTGTGCTTGCCATAGGACACCGTATTCGGGTAGAAGGTGAAGCCGGAAAGCTTTTCCTTGAGTTCGGGGAGTTCTTCAATAAAGAAGGGAACATACTGCGGAACCGC
>JAFUCE010000028.1 GCA_017459805.1 Eggerthellaceae bacterium | reverse complement strand
TGTGTGGTAATGCGTGGGGCAAAATGGGAGGAAATATGAAGAAAAAAATCCGCCGTCCCAAAAGAGACGGCGGAAGCATCGAAATCCGTACGCTGGAAACTTAACGCACGATATTAGTAAGAAGCTGCATTAACTAATATTGTAGAAAGCAGCAAGCCCTGGATAGTAAGCCTGTTCGTCAAGGTCTTCTTCAATGCGAATGAGTTGGTTGTATTTTGCAACACGGTCGCTGCGGCAGGGCGCGCCTGTTTTAATCTGGCCCGTATTGCACGCCACGGCCAAGTCGGCAATAGTCGTGTCTTCAGTTTCGCCCGAACGATGGCTCATCACGCAGGCATAGCCAGCCTCCTTAGCCATCTGAATGGCTTCAAGGGTTTCGGTCAGGCTCCCGATTTGGTTAACCTTAATAAGGATGGCGTTGGCGCAGCCTTCTTTAATGCCACGAGCAAGGCGTTCGGAATTGGTAACAAAAAGGTCGTCACCCACCAACTGCACCTTGTCGCCAATGCGTTCGGTCAAGGCCTTCCAGCCCTTCCAGTCTTCTTCGGCCATGCCATCTTCAATGGAAATGATGGGGTACTTCTTAACGAGGGCTTCCCAGTAATCCACCATTTCGTCGCTTGTCAATTCACGGCCTTCACCAGCCAAAACATAGCGCTTCTTCTTCACGTTATAGAACTCGGTTGAAGCGGGATCCATGGCAAACATGATGTCTTTGCCTGGCTTGTAGCCCGCCTTTTTGCAAGCCTTCATAATGTATTCAAGGGGCTCTTCATTCGTCTTGAAGTTTGGCGCGAAGCCGCCCTCGTCGCCCACGCCGCCACCAAGGCCAGCATCGTGGAGCACCTTCTTTAAGGTATGGTAAATTTCGGCGCACCAACGCAGGGCTTCTGCAAAGCTCTTGGCGCCCACCGGCATAATCATGAACTCTTGGAAGTCCACGTTATTGTCGGCGTGCACGCCACCATTAAGGATGTTCATCATGGGAACGGGCAGCGTATGGGCATTCACTCCCCCAATGTATTTATAGAGCTGCAACTCGCTTGACTGTGCTGCTGCGTGGGCCGCCGCCAGACTGGCACCCAAAATGGCATTCGCGCCGAACTTGCCCTTGTTCTTGGTTTTATCGAGACGAATCATTTCCTTGTCGAGCGCACGTTGGTCGGTTGCATCCATGCCTACCAAGGCGTCGGCAATTTCGTTATTGACATGATTAACCGCCGTAAGCACACCCTTGCCCAGGTAGCGCTTTTTGTCGCCATCGCGCAATTCGACTGCTTCAAAGGCACCCGTCGAAGCGCCGCTTGGCACCATGGCGCGCCCGAGCGAACCATCGTCGAGCACGACTTCAACTTCAACGGTGGGATTGCCGCGTGAATCCAATACTTCGCGACCGAACACATCAATGATAATGCTCATGGAAGACTCCTCACTTTGTAAGCTTATCAACTGAAGCTATCTTACCAAAGCAAGTGCCGGTATATACGCGCAATACCGCGAGTGTTATTTAATCCTCTAAGGTTTCAAAAGCTTCGGGCGCTGGACGTTCGTCCACCACACGCACCACCACTTCCTGGTTAGCCAAACTGACGCGCGCGTTCTTCGGCACAGAAGAGGTAACGAACACGGAGCCGGCGATAACGCTTCCTTCGCCAACGACCGTTTCGCCGCCCAGGACACTTGCATTCGCATAGATGGTGACGCTGTCTTCAATGGTCGGGTGGCGTTTCACACCGCGCAGGCCTTGCCCCGCGCGTGTTGACAGAGCACCCAGGGTGACACCCTGGTAGACTTTTACGTGCTTGCCAATCTTGGTCGTTTCGCCAATGACCACACCAGTCGCGTGATCGATAAAGAAGTATTCGTCGATGTCGGCGCCCGGGTTGATGTCGACCCCCGAATGTACGTGAGCATACTCGCTCATGATGCGCGGAATCAGCGGCACGTCAAGCAAGTACAGTTCGTGTGCCAAACGGTAGACAAAAATGGCAAAGAAGCCTGGGTAACTAAAGATAATCTCTTCCTTGCTTTGCGCGGCTGGGTCGCCGTCAAACGCAGCCTGCACGTCGGTCAGCAAAACGCGCTGGATTTCTGGCAGCTTGGTAAGGAAGGTGTCGACTATGTGTTCAACCTGCGCATTCAGGGTATCGGCCACAATGATTGGTTCGCGAAACAGAAGGGCTTCGCGCACCTGCCGACGCAGGCTGTCTTCAATTTCGGTCACCAATTGCCCGATGAAATACTCAGGTTTTGTGGCTGCAACCAGGGCCTCGCTAAAATAGCGGGGAAACATGAGCGCACGCATATCCTTGATAAGGCCAATGATTTCCCCCCTGCTCGGAAAATGCCGGTCTATGCAGTCAAAGCACAGTTCACGGACCTGGTAGTTTTCAGCTATGCCCGCAACAATACTTTCAGTCTGCGTTTTATCCATTTCGCTTTGCCTCCTGTGTGTTTTGTATCCTGCTTATACTACCATGCTTTTCTTAATTGAAGTTTTCTCGGAAATACAAACATTTGTACGCTATACTAGCAGCATGGAAAAACACTACCTGTGCATAGACCTGAAATCCTTTTACGCGTCCGTGGAATGCGTCGACCGCGGCCTTGACCCTATGACAACAGACCTTGTAGTGGCCGACCCTGAACGCAGCGAAAAAACCATTTGCCTGGCCGTGTCCCCGAGCATGAAGGCCAAGGGGGTGCGCAACCGCTGCCGCGTGTTTGAAATCCCCAAAGACCTGAACTACATTATGGCGCCACCCCGCATGCAACGCTACATAGACTATTCGGCCGACATCTACGCCATCTATTTAAAGTATGTGGCCAAAGAAGACATTCACGTCTACTCTATCGACGAAGTGTTTATGGACGTCAGCAGCTACTTCCCCCTTTACCAGTGCAGTGCGCGCGAATTGGGTGAACGCATCCGCAACGACGTGCTGGAAAGCACGGGCATCCCTGCCAGCTGCGGCGTGGGAACCAATATGTTTTTGGCAAAAGTCGCGCTCGACATTAGCGCCAAACATTCGGCAGACTTTTTTGGCGAATTGGATGAGGAAAGCTTCAAGGAAACACTCTGGAACCACCAACCCTTAAGCGACTTCTGGCGTATTGGGCGGCGTACCCAAGCCCGGCTTGCAAAATACGGTATTGAAACGCTTGCCCAGTTGGCGCTTTACCCCTACCCCGAAAAACTCTATGCAGAATTCGGCATCGATGCAGAAATACTTATCGACCACGCCTGGAGCATAGAACCCGTGGAAATGCACCATATAAAGGCATACAAATCTGCGGCTCATTCGGTTTCAACCGCCCAGGTGCTCCCCCGCGCTTACAGCTACGCTGAAGGGCGCGTTATCGCACGTGAAATGGCAGACGCCGTCCATCTGGACTTGCTCGATCGGCATCTGGTCTGCGAAAGCATTACGCTGACCGTAGGCTATGAAAAAGATGAATACGGCTTTGTGCCCGGTCATGCCCACGGCAGCGCCCACTGCGGAACACTCACCAATTCAAAACACGCCCTGGAAATGGCAGCGCTTGAAATCTATGACCGCTGCGTTGAAAGGGACCTTAAGCTGCGCCGCATGCGAATTTCTGCCAACAACGTGCAAGAAGAAGGGATGGGCCAAATGAGCCTCTTCGATGTTCCTGCCGGTATGGAGCAAGCGCAGGTTCAGGCAGAAAGCGCGCGCGAAGGTGCTGTTCTAGACGTGAAAAAGCGCTTCGGGAAAAATGCCTTGGTGCGCGGGATCGACCTTCTTCCCGAAGCCACGCAGATGGAACGCAACCGCCAGATTGGAGGGCACAAAAGTGGAGAGTAAGGACTTTGTCCCCTACACGCGCGGTGGTAATTGGCCACCTGTGCCACCCTGCGGGCGCATGCCGCTCGAACAGCGCGCAAAAATTTTCATTCCTTTTGAGCCCCTCAAAGGTTTCAACGAAGCTATCCGCAAAAAAGAGCAAGAACTCGAAAGCGCTCACCCCGACATGCAACCCCTAAAGTGATACGCATTACCTCGACACGAGCAGGTCATAAAAATCATGTGGGAGCCTACGGTGACCAAACGCTCGTACTTGAATACCTTCTTTAGTCCGCCTAAAAACAATGCGCATATTTGCACGCTGCCCTTGCGCTACCTTATGCTGATAGTGATAGCACTGCCAGGTAGCAAATTGATATTTCAAATCAACCGTTGTTACAAGCTTTTGCTCAATCTGAGAGAGTGCCCTGCATGTGCTTGCAACTGCCGCCAAGTAATCTTCTTCCATGGTAAAAGCGTATGAGAGCAGAATCGCGTCCTCAGCAAGGCTTTGCGGCGACATTTGCACACACGGCATCGCTGCAATAGCCTGGATGGCGTATGCAATGAGCTCCTTACTAATGGACATCAATGACCGCTTGAATGTCGTCATAATTGTTGTCCAAATACGTAAGCGCACTTGCGGAGAGTTCGACTCCGCTGGCCCAGTCGTCCTGCCTATTACGCAGTGCGCAGATATAGGCCACTTGAACGCGCTCTAGTTCAGTTTCAAAGTAATCCATGGTGTCAAGCATGGCCTGCATCCCTTCAGATGAAAGCAACCAACCCACTTGATTCCCTCGGTCGATTACTTCCATTACCTTATCTTTCTTCAGGGACTTACGCCAAGCTGTCGAACGCGCCAGGTCAGTCACGGAGACGCGAGTCTGAGGCGCAACACGAGTGCGAATGTCATTTGTTTGCTCAAGGAGCATTTCGGGGGCTACCATAAGCTACTCCTCTCATATTTATATGTGATATTTTATCACATATATTTGTGACTATAGCAAGCATTTTTAATTATGAGAAAAACTTTGATTGAATTTGTAATCTGGACATCTGTCCAAGTTAGCCTTGCAATTATATTGGGCGCAAGCCCCGCCGTTTGTGAGGGCCTATTGGCCTGAGCAAGCGGCGTTTCTCTTTTTTCAAACAGACCCCGCATTTAAAACCCCAAGCACGCCTTTAGCGAGTCTTTTAAGGCCGTTAACGTCATTTGACGCAACACAAAAGGAATCGGCCTCTGAATCAAATAAAAAGTCCTGAGAATACTCACTATGTTCAATAATGAAGCGTTCTGCACAGGATTCAATATCATATCCATTCAAAGATAGGTCATCCCCAGTCCCCTTCTCTTTCAGATAGTCAGTCAGATCTTCTACGTGTAAAGTGAGCACAAATCTATCGCCCATTTCATGAAGTAAAAATGGTTCTGTTCCGTCCTTTGCCTCAGACACGTCATATCCATTTTCTTCTCGCTCACGCTGCGCAAAATAATCTGTTGTTCCCCACACAGGAAATTGCCCCTGTTTGGTCTTCAGCAAGGACGGATTAAGAATAAAAGCCCTTTCAACTTCATAGGATACTCCTGCAGGAGTTGTTAGCGCTCTCAGCCCAACAAATTGAGGAACGAATGCTATTGGCTCCCCAAAGACATCAACGAAACCTTGTCTGTCTTCTATACCGAAACCGACTCCCAGACTACAAGTGGAGGGGGCCGTGCGGTTCCCAATTGTTTGAAAAACCCCCTCTTCCCAACACGTCTTACCCACTATCAACGGTGGCGTTAACAGGTTCTTGGTATTCACTTTTTCCCACTCATCGATACCATGATTCAGATGAAGTGAATCAAAAATCACAACTAATATGCGCTTATAGAAAAAATAGTCTTTCTTATCTAAAGAAATTGGGTATTCAAGAACTTGTCCGAATAGATAAGCATCAGGTCGCGGCGAAAGTGTAAAAATGTCACCTTTATTAGGCAAATACTGTTTATTCCTCTGCAAAACCCGAAGAGACTTCTTGCGCTCGGGAACATCGCCAAGATTGCGCAGTAACTCTTTTTGCCCAGTCGTCGCTTTCGCAATGGCGCTCTTACGCATTTTAGAGTAGTAATCTTCGGAGGATGAAGCAAACATCATATTGAGGCTCCTCCCATGGAAAGATATATTTCCTCACCAACTTGCAGAATCTCATATAAAACTTTCACTTTTACTCTTCTTGTGAAGCATCAAACATCCGCCTTATTTCTGCTTGATGGAGAAGATTGCGCAACTCATTATCTAGACTGCCATGCAGTACCCCTTTCGATAAAACCAACTTAATTGCATCGGTGATTTCGCGGTCTAATGTAATACCTTCATAGTAGCTTTTATTTATAAGCCTACCTAGCAAAGAAATAACTACTGGTGAAGGATGAAGAAATAGAGCATTGATAACAAACTGCTCGTACTTCTTTAGTGGAATCTCTTTATAACAATCCTCAATAAAAAAAACAATTGGACCAGGAACGCCATAGTCTACGTTTAGATGCTTTTCAACCATTACAAGAATTTTTTGAATAGTTTCATCACTGCAATCAACTAAAAAAGCGGAATGAAGAATCTCATATTGCCGAGAGATATCTTCATGAATAATGGATTCTTCAAGTTCAAATAAGTCTAACTGTTGTCCTTTTTCCATAATGCACAACCTTAATCAGGATTGATAGTTCTATATACTTCCCAAACACTTCTCTCTGCCT
>JAFUCE010000161.1 GCA_017459805.1 Eggerthellaceae bacterium | reverse complement strand
TCTTATTCTTTTCAATATGGTTTGCATTAACAACAACAAGTATTTCAACATCTTCAGCAATGCTTTGGAGCATACGTATTTTTGAGTCAGGTTCAAAGCCAGGAAGTACACGAGCGGCGTGGTAGTCGTCAAAGATTTTTCCGCCGATTTCGAGGTAGAGTTTGCCCCCAAATTGTTCGATGCGTTGCTGAATATGGGCTGCTTGTAATTCGATGTATTTTGCGTTGTCGAAACCGAGCTTCATGCGTGCGTACCCCTCTAGTCATTGCCTGCTTTCGGGGGCTTTTTAGCTGCCCTTCTTGATTATAGCCGCAATATGCTCTTCAAGTTGTTTCTTCTTTGTGAATAATTTTGCCAATCAGTTGCAAGTACAATGTTTGCATGAACGATATGATGCAAGAATACCTGTCCCATCTGAGTGTCGAACGTGGCTCTTCGCCGCTTACCGTTTCTGCCTATAGCCACGATCTAGGGCTGTATTACGAATTTCTTAGCAATCCGCACTCAGGTTTTTCGCGCTCGCCCCTCAGTTCCTTTTGCGCTGTTACCCGAAGCGATATTATTGAATTCGAAGACTACTTGCTTAACGAAAAGCAGTATGCGCCGTCTAGCCTTGCTCGGAGCCTGTCCTGCTTGAAGAGCTTTCATAAGTTTTTGGTGCGCGAAAACTACTGTACTGAAAACCCTACTTCTTCGCTTACCCTGCCCAGAAAAGCGAATAAGCTTCCCGATGTGCTTTCGGTTGACGATGTCGCCAAGATTATAGAAAGCGTATCGGGGGACAGCCCGCGTGATTTACGCGACCGAGCTATTTTGGAAATGCTTTATGGTTGCGGATTGCGGGTGAGTGAGCTATGCGCCCTTGACCTTGACCGCATTGCTAACGACGATGGCTTTATTGTTGTTTTTGGCAAAGGGGGAAAGGAGCGTATCGTTCCTTTTTCGGGCGCCGCAGCGCGTTGCTGTAAAAGCTATTTGCAGGATGGGCGTCCGAAGCTTGCAAAGGGGCAAGCAAGTTTAGCCCTGTTTCTAAATGCACGTGGTGGCCGCCTTTCAAGGCAAAGTGTGTTTAAGATGGTCCAGAAAGCTGGGCTTGCGGCAGGTATTAAGAATCTACACCCCCACACCCTGCGCCATTCCTGTGCAACGCATATGCTTGAAGGGGGCGCTGACCTGCGCATTATTCAAGACATGCTGGGTCACTCAGATATTTCAACCACGCAAATATATACCCATGTGCAGCGGAGCCATATTCGTGAAGAATACCTAAATGCTCACCCGCGCGCTAATGAGCACACACATGAGCAGTAAAATAGCTACGTTATGAGAGTTTTTAAGTACCTAGTAGCACATTGGCGGGTAATCTTGGTGATTATCCTGCTTTTGCTCATCCAAGCCTTTTGCGACCTGGCTCTACCGCGTTATACCGCTGGCATTGTCGATGTGGGCATTTTGCAATTTGGTATTGAAAACCCAAGCGACGGTCAGCTTGAACAATTTGCACGTGCTATTTCTACCCAGGATTTTTCCGGTCTCGGCTTCGACCCACAGGAAACGCAGCTTTCCTACCTTTTGTTTGTAGGGGCGCAGATGCTGGGCATTACTGCCGTTGGCGCGCTTGTTGCTATAGCCATTTCCTTTTTAGCATCGCGTACAGCAGCTACAATCGCGCGCGACCTTCGCCAGCGTCTTTTCGAGCGCGTCGTATCCTTTTCTGACGCCGAAGTGCAGCACTTTTCAGCGGCTTCGCTCATTACGCGCTCAACCAACGATGTGCAGCAAATTCAAATGACCTGTTTTATTGCCATGCGTATGGTGCTTTTCGCGCCCATTATGGCTATTGGCGGCATTATCATGGTGCTTTCCACTGACGTATCCATGAGCTGGATTATTGTGCTGGCAATCGTGGTGGTTATAAGCTCTATCGCGGTATTGATGGCCGTGGCCATGCCGAAGTTCAAAATCATGCAAACCTTGATAGATCGCGTTAATTTAGTCGCCCGCGAAATAATTACTGGCCTGCCTGTCATACGTGCCTTTAACAGGCAAAGCTTCGAAAAGGAACGCTTTGACGATGCCAATGAAACGCTGAGGCGTACTCAGCTTTTCACCAATAGGGCCATGGCTTTTATGCAGCCCGTTGTTCAGCTTGCGATGAACGGAACATCCATTCTTATCGTGTGGACAGCCGCCGGATTTATTGATGCCGGAAGCTTGCAAACGGGGCAAATGATTGCCTTTATCAATTACGCCATGGTCATTATCACGAGTTTTATGATGATGTCTATGGTTGCCATCATGCTTCCTCGCGCTGAAGTGGCGGCAGCGCGTATCGATGAAGTTCTTGCAACCGATCCCTCTATTGTTGACCCCGAATGTCCCCTTGACGATCAGCTATCAAGTACGGGTGGCGCTGCTATCTCCTTTGAAGATGTGACTTTTTCTTATGACGAAGATTCTGAACCAGTACTGCAAGATATTAGTTTTGTTGTACCTACTGGTTCTACAACAGCCATTGTAGGTGCTACCGGTTCGGGTAAATCGACCATTCTGAAGCTTCTCATGCGCTTCTACGACGTAAATGAAGGCGTTATCAGTATCGATGGCATAGATGTGCGGAATCTGAGCCAAGCGACCTTACGGAAGCAATTTGGCTTCGTGCCTCAAAACTCCTTTTTATTTAACGGGAGCATCGAAGACAATATTTCGTATGCTTCTTCGGATTTAGACGAGGATACCCTCCATGCCGTAAGTGCTATTGCCCAGGCTAACAGCTTTATAGCTCAAAAAGAAGAAGGCTATGCCTTTGAGTTGAGCCAGGGAGGCACAAATGTTTCAGGTGGCCAGCGCCAACGTCTTGCCATCGCTCGCGCTCTTGCACAAAGGTCGGCCCGTGCCTTTTTGTTTGACGATAGTTTTAGCGCTTTAGACTATGCAACTGACGCTGCTCTTCGGTCAGCGCTTGCGGAAAAACTGTCTGATAAGACAAAAATCATCGTGGCGCAGCGTATTGCAACAATACGCGATTGCGACAACATTATCGTTTTAGATGGCGGCCGCATTGTGGGGCAGGGGACACACGCCCAGCTTCTCCAGTCCTGTGATGTCTATAAGGAAATTGCTAAATCGCAGTTAAGCGAAGCGGAGCTTGGTGGTGGTGCAGCATGAGTGCAGCTCAACAAGTACCGCGCGCACGTATGGGTGGGCATTCCCCACAAAGTGTTCGCATGGGGCTCGACAAGCCCCAAGACTTCAAGGGAACTATTGCTAAGGTACTGCGCTATCTAAAGCCCTACCGCCCACATCTTGTTTTCGTAGGTATATTTGCAATTGCTTCAACGCTCTTCAATGTATTTGGACCTAAGGTCCTCTCACTTGCTACTACTGAAATATTTGAAGGCAGTGCGGCACGTCTTGCGGGGACGGGGGGCATCGATTTTAGCGTTGTAGCCAATATTCTTTTGGCGACCCTCGCCTTGTATTTATGTTCATCTGCCTGCGGTTTCATTCAGTCTTGGATTATGGCAGGGGTGTCCCAGGATATTTCGTATTCGCTGCGCCGCGACATTGAAGCCAAGATTGACCGTATGCCTTTCTCGTACTTCGAGCGCAATTCAACGGGTGATGTTTTGTCGCGCATAACCAACGACATCGACACTCTCGGCCAAACCCTTTCCCAGGGTATTACGACACTCATTACGTCACTCATTACCTTCTTTGGTGTGCTTGCTATGATGCTTTATATTTCGCCCTTGCTTACCTTGGTAAGCCTGGTGATGGTTCCTATTGCCGCTCTTCTTGTCCGCTTTGTGGTTTCGAAAAGTCAGAAATATTATCGCGCACAGCAGGAATTGCTTGGGACTATAAACGCAACGGTAGAGGAAACGTTTTCGGGGCATCTTGTGGTACGCGCTTTTAGCCAGGAAGAGCGCACCATCGAAGGCTTTGATAGCAGCAATAGTACGCTCTATCAGGCTGCCTGGAAATCCCAATTCATCACCTCTTTGATGATGCCCATCATGAATTTTGTTTCAAACGCGGGCTATGTTCTTGTTGCTATTCTTGGTGGCATGTTGGCGCTTCAGCGTGTTATTACCGTCGGCGATATTCAAGCCTTTGTTCAATATGTCCGCGAATTTACGCGTCCCATTCAGCAGCTAAGCCAGGTAGCAAATGTATTGCAATCGATGGCTGCCGCTGCCGAGCGCGTGTTTGCATTCCTCGATGAAGAAGAGATAAGCGACGCTAAAGAAAGTAAAGAGCTTGGTAGGGTCCGTGGTAAGGTTGAATTCAGGCATGTTCAATTTAGCTACGAAAAGGACAAGCCCGTTATTAAGGACTTTAACGCCACTATTGAGCCCGGACAAACGGTTGCGCTTGTGGGCCTTACGGGTGCCGGCAAAACGACGATGGTTAAATTGCTCATGCGTTTCTACGATGTAGATGGTGGGGCCATTGTTCTTGACGGATGTGATATTCGTGAAATCGATCGCAGTACTCTTCGCGAACAGTTTGCCATGGTTTTGCAAGAGACCTGGCTATTCAGCGGCAGTATCCGCGAAAACATTCGCTATGGAAAGCTTGACGCGACCGACGAAGAGGTGGAAGAAGCAGCAAAGGCGGCACGTGCGCATTGGTTTATAAGCACGCTTCCTGGCGCCTATGATTTTGAAATAAACGAAGATGCTACTAACATAAGCGCTGGTCAGCGTCAGCTTATAACTATTGCACGAGCTAGTCTGTCTAACAGAAGCATGCTCAATTTAGACGAAGCAACCAGTTAGGTTGACACGCGCACTGAAGAACTTATTCAGCAGGCGATGGACAATCTCATGCGGGGGCGCACAAGTTTTGTAATAGCTCATCGCCTGTCTACCATTCGCAATGCCGACCTCATTCTTTGCATGAAGGACGGCGACATTGTTGAGCAGGGAACTCACGATCTGTTATTAGCCCTTGGCGGCTTCTATGCTGAATTGTATAATGCACAATTCAACAGTTAAGAATGTATAAGGAACTATTCATGGCGCCAGAAATGGCAGATGAAACAATACAGAAGAGCTACGTGTCGCAAAACAACAAAGTTCGTTTAGCGGTATATGACTTTGACGGGACCTGCATTACGGGCAATTCTCCCGTCATGCTTGTCGGTCACCTTCTGCGCGATGGCCTTCTTTCGCTCAAGCAAGGCATAGACATTGGTCTGTGGGCCTTTCGCTATAAATTCCGCCTGCCGCAAAATGAAAGCTCGGTACGTAAAAAGGTCTTCCGTCCTTTCGAGGGCAAACCAAAGGCAGAAGTAGATGAATACTTGCAGCTCTTTTATGATGAAGTGGTTGCTCAAAGATGGCGCCCAACCGCCGATGAAAGCATGCGCGAGCGTTCAGCGGAGGGTTGCGTGGTAATGGTGGTCTCTGCAACGTGGCAAGCAATTGCCGACCGTGCAGCACAGAGCCATCCTTTCGATTATGCCCTAGCAACCAATATGAAGGTAGATGAGCAGGGTAATTATCTATGCGAAGTTGATGGTCTGCCTGTTGAAGGGAAGGAAAAGCTTCGCGTGGTTGAACGTTTTGCCAATGAGCATTTTGGCGAAGGGGCCTGGGAACTAACGTATGCCTATGGCGACCACCACTCTGACAAGCCCCTATTGGAAGCTGCAAAAAATCCTTTTGCCGTTACTCCCGATAAGCCGCTTGCACGAGCCGCTCGCTCGCGCAATTGGCCCATACTCGATTGGGAAGCGAAATCCCGCTCGTAACGCGTTACAATGTAGTGACGAATTGGAGAGAATTCGCAAATTGCTCTTACGATTCCACAGTATTGAGTAAAATGATACTTGTAGCGTATCAAACAACGTAATGAAAGGAAGGTGGGCTGCATGTTTGGTAAAGACCGTGGTTCGTTTGGCCCACCAAGCGCCGGCGACAACACTCAAAACTCTTCCGCAAATTTGCTCGAACTTGCTGACGAGGCCTTTTTGCATGGTGACTTAGCCCAGGCCGCACACTTGTATCTTGCGGCATTTGACGCCTCGGCAACGCTTAGCAGTTCTGCGTATCAGCCAGCTATTGACGGCCTGCGTAAAGCATGGAAGGCCGCTCTGCAGCTTAAAGATCGCGCGCTCGCAGAACATATTTTCGAAAAGCTCGAAGACTTTTCGAGTTCCGATGAAGTTGCAGAAAACGCAGAAGCATTGCAGCGGCTCGCACTCGACAAGCTCGAAGAGTTCGGCTTTTCTCGCGAAGACTTGCAAGACATGGCCGACATGGTTTCCGAAGACTTTATTAACGCTGCCAAGGATGCCCAATCGCCCGATTCGACCTTTGCTCACGTTCTTTCAGTTGATAGTAAAGCTGGTCGAGTTTCAAAAGGCGTTTTATCATGGCCCCCACCTACAGAAAAGGGCGCTCCCGAAAAAACGGATGAGCAAATAGGCCAAAAGGCTCCCGAAGAATGCACCTATGCCGACCTCGTTGGTTTTGATCGCGCAATTTCTGAAATGAACAAGCGTGGTATTGGCCTTGCCCACGATGAATCATTTACCAGTTTTATGGATGCGCTCAGTAAAAGACATGGCATACATTCTCTGCCTGCAAATGAAACGCTTTTGATTCGTTCGCTTTCCCGCGAGGATGCTAACCAATTCTTGCTGGCTACGGCAAAAGAACTTGGTGTTCCTGGTGTTCGCATGTTTGTGGAAGAGACACCTATGGGCTTTCCCGTCCTTTGTATACTTGCGACTCCGGAATTCAAAATGAATCCAGCCCGCGGCGGTTTTACTGGCCCTGGCGTTCTTTTGCTTGAAGATATCGATATGTGGGGTGAGCCTTTCTCTTCTTATGACGACATGGATGGAACGCCCTATTATATGCAGCTCACACGGGGTGCCCGTGATGCACTCATGTTTATACGCTCGGCAGTAGACAACCCTGACGTCCAAGTTATTGCAAGCGCTTCGCATGACTTTGAGCTTGACGAATTCTTCCTTAATCTTTTAGAACCAATAAGCGAATTCGAGCTCGATCTTCCCAATGTCGAAGAGCGTGAAAGCATTTGGCAGGATGTGTATCATCTCTATCCATCCGTTGCAGATCTTAAGAGCGACGACATTATTCGTCTTTCTGCTAACCTGTCACGTTTTGATATTTATCTTGCCGCTCGTGAAGCGGTCGACCAGGCCTTTAAGGAAAGCGTGGAGGCGCGCCGCTTTATTCCCGTCACGCGCGACAACCTTTACAACAAGATATCTTCTTTCCAGGCTCTTGATTCAAAGGAATATCAAGAACTCGAAGAAACGGCAATCGAGACGCTTCGTCTTGACCTCGACACCGACACCATTGATGACCTTTTGAAAGGAAACGAATAAATGGAACTAACCCGCCGCTGTGACTACGCCTGTCGCATTTTAAGGGCTGCCTATAGGCATCAGGACAATTACGTATCTATTGCTGATGTTGCCGAAGAAGAAGAAATACCTTATGCCTTCGCGCGCACTATCCAGCACGACCTCGCGACAGCTGGCTATGTTAAAACGGTGCGTGGTGCCCATGGTGGCCTTATCCTTTCGGTTGATCCCGCCGACACTACGGTTCTTGATGTGTTGCGCGCACTTCAGGGCCCTGTAACGGTTGCTCCCTGCGCGGTTGATCCTGATAGCTGTTCACTTGTGGACGGATGCACCTTTAATCGTGTTTGGCTCGCGGCTGACAATGCCCTTGAAACCTTGTTCGGATCTATTACCCTACAAGACGTATTTGACGGAACGCCCGACGGTTCCTTCTTGTCCGACGCACGCGACAACACCAATGCTCAAGTTTTTGCTAGCGTTGAAGAAATCCTTTCTGGAAATGCGCCTATAAGCTGTGGGCAAAATACGTCTCCACAACTTTCAACTGAAGAATAGCTTTAGCTGACCTTGCATCTTACCCCTCAGGCACAGAAGGACTTTATTACCCATGTGTGGAACATGGGTAAGGTCCATGGTCGCATTAATCTTCCTTGGCGCAATATCGACGATGCCTACGCCGTATATATATCTGAAGTCATGCTTCAGCAGACTCAAGTAGCCCGCGTACTGAAGTTCTGGCCTGATTGGATGAAGGCTTTCCCAACTATCGATGCCTTGGCGGCAGCAAGTGTTTCAGATGTTCTTGAACGCTGGCAGGGCCTTGGATATAACCGTCGGGCTCTGAGCTTAAAGCGTGCCGCTGAAATCTGCTCTGCCAAATACGCGGGTACGCTGCCGCAAAGTCAGCAAGAACTTGAAGCACTTCCAGGCATAGGGCCTGCAACGGCGGCAGGAATTAGGGTATTTGCTTACCAGTTGCCAGCAATCTATATTGAAACCAATGTGCGTGCGGTTTATATCCATCACTTCTTTTCCGAAGGCGCCGATACGGTAAGCGACAAGCAGATAGTGCCTCTTGTTGAAGCGACCTACAGCAGGGAGGACCCCCGGGCATGGTATTACGCCCTGCTTGATTATGGTGCCTATCTAAAGAAAACCGTCCCTAATCCAACACGCCGCGCTACAGCTTATTCGCGGCAGAGTGCCTTTGAGGGCAGTGTGCGTCAAAAGCGCTCCTTCATTGTACGTGAAGTATTAGCCAATCCGGGTATTTCCTGCGAAGCGCTCGTCGACTTGCTCAATGCAGAGGAGCGTACCGCGGGAAGGGAAGGGCTCGATTCTGCTTCGGTATATAGAATCTTGCGCCAGCTTGAGCAGGAAGGTTTTTTCACTATTTGTGACCAAACTTGCATTATTGAGGACGATTCTTAGTTCTATGGCTGCTTTTGCTAACGTTGCAAAGTAACCGCAACACTTTTTGATAAAACACATCTTTCGAGGTAGGCGCAACGCTTTTTAATAAAGTTGGCCTGCTGGAGTCACGCAACACTCCAGCAGGCTTTCTTTTTTAAGCGTTGCGCCCAGT
>JAFUCE010000160.1 GCA_017459805.1 Eggerthellaceae bacterium | reverse complement strand
GGCCGTGCTCGGCCCAGCGCTTGGCATCCTCGGCGGAGAACACCACCTGGCCGCAGGCCGCTCCGGGAGAGGCCGCCAAGCCTTCGCCGATGGGCGTCGCCATTTAAGTGTTCCATCTTCTGATCGCAGGCAAAAAGCATCAGGCGGCCGGTGCCACGAGTAGCCTTCAGATAATTGTTGATGTACTCTTCGCGCGCCTCAGGCAGCACGTCAGCGGGGACTTTTACATCGTCGCGTGTGATGGTAGGCATAGCATCCTCCTTGGGGCTTAATCCTTGGAACTACATTTACGATGTAGTCATTCTAACAGACTTAGCGGCCCGAGTGCCCTACAGGCCTATAGGCGCTCCTTTGCCACTACGGGGCGGCCACAAGAAACCGTCAGGTTGCCGTTGCGCGTGCGCAGGGCGTCAAGCAAACTTTTTTCCTGTGTTACATCTTTAAGGGTAATGTCGTAGGTAAGCTGGTAAAGCGCACCCATATTGGTGGTTTTGGCTTCGGAGAGTTCAGCCTTGCTGGTGTATTGGTCAAACAGGTCGTCGAAGGTACCGCAGTAGTCCAGGTCTTCAGGAATGGTTACCTTCAAGGTCTTGTCGGCTTGCTGTGTTGCTTTGCCACCCAGGGGTGAAAGCACAAAGATCATATTGGCAATACCAACGATTAACGTGAACACAACCGCTAGCCCTAAGTAGCCCATGCCGGTAGCTAGACCCACAGCCATCGCCAAAAATACAGCCCCAATGTCTTTTGCAGAACCTGGAATGGAACGGAAGCGCACTAGATTAAAAACGCCCATGACGGCAACGCCTGCACCAATGTTTCCATTCACAAGTGCAATTACCATTTGAACAATAATGGGTAAAAGCGCCAGGGTAACCACAAAGTTTTTCGTGTGTTCTTGCCTAAACATATAAATAAAAGCAATGGCGACACCAAGCACGAGGGAGGTAAGCGAGCAGAGCAAAAAGGCACTGCTCGAAATGGCTACGCTTGTTTCGGAGCCGCTAAGTATTGTAGAAAAGATTGCGTCAAACATGATTATCTCCTAACTTAGGCACTTGCCTGATGGGCTGCTTGTATGGGGAAAGCGGCGCGGTAGGCGCGTCCGTATTTGGTATTTGAAACGGGATATATTTTTGCTTGGTCGAGTGCGTGGACAAGCCATAGGGGGTAAGCTTTCTGGGCTTTTATCTCCATGATAATTTGCTCATTGTCCATGAGTGCTTCGCCTTCCGCCTCACCAAAGCCAAGGGGAGCGGTGCGCCAGCGCGCATTGAAGTCAAAGGTCATACGCACGCCGCTTCCGTCATTGGTGCGCAGGCTCGTGCGGTCAACCGAAATAATCATGGATGGTGCAAGGGGCTGCCAACGGTCAATACACGCGCGAATTTCTGCAGCAATTTGACGGTCACGCCAGGTGGGCTCGAGCGAAAGTTCGTCTGATGCAGGCGGATAGAGCCTCATGGCTTCGTCGAAGTCCATGCCATCCATAAAGGCGAGTGCTCCCTGCGGGCTCATAGCCACCCGGCGTTTGTAGACAATGCCCTTGAATTTCTTTTTCAATTCTGCAAAAGCAACCTGGGAGCTTTTTGCATCGCCATAGACACGTACCCGCAGTTTTTCTTTATACAGGGGTTTTTCCATCGATCGGTTAATCATGCGCCAGTCGGGCGTGTCGTAATACAAGCTTTCAATATGGCTATAGGGGTATTCGTCTTCTTCAAGCTTGTCGCCAATGATTGCCATAAGCGCGAGATAGTCACCCTGGTTCAGCACATATTTCTTTTCCTTACGCTTAAAGTTTGCATGAGCATGATGAGTTTGAGTTGCTGTGCTACCAGCTTGCCCTTCGTGCTCTTCTTGTGCCTCTTGCCCTTCGTGCCTCTCTTGCGTCTCTGTCTGTTCAGATGCGTCATTATCCTGCGCACCCAGAAGCTCATTGTTATGAATTGTTGTTTGCATAACTGCCTTCTTTCCTTCCAACGCCTGTGTACTTTAAGATTCATTTCTTAAAGAAATCTGAAAAGCGCGTGCGGCTTTAAGCTTGCTTTAAGATTTCGCCAAGAGCTAAACACGGGCTGCAAACAAAAGCGGCGTGAGCGTGGCAGGACAGCTTCTGTACTTAAAGAAAGAGTTTAAGGATTCTTTAAGCTAAGTTGGTAGAATGAAAACCGTTCAAGCTTCATGGAAGGAAAGCTATGTACGTATTAATTGTTGAAGATGATGTTCGCCTGGCCGACGCGGTGGCCCAAATATTGCGCAATAACGACTATCAAGTTGACGTAGTGCACGACGGTGCCGACGGGCTTTCGTATGGCGAAGCAGGAATATATGATGCCATCGTGCTCGATGTCATGTTGCCCAAAATGAATGGCTTTGAAGTAGTAGCAGAACTTCGCCGTCGTAAGGTGGCAACGCCTGTCATTATGCTGACTGCACGTGATGCCTTAGGTGACAAAGTGGGTGGCTTGGACAGTGGCGCCGACGACTACATGACCAAGCCCTTCGCGCCAGCTGAATTGATGGCACGCCTGCGTTCTCTTACGCGGCGCCAGGGCGAAGTAGTTTTTGAAACGGCAGAGTTTGGCGATATTAAGCTCGACCTGGAAAGCTGCGACCTTATTTGTGGTGAAAAAAGCATTCACCTGGGCTTTAAAGAGTTTTCCATTGCCAAGATTTTGATAGCCAACGCGGGGCGTGTGGTGTCCAAAGAAACCTTAATTGAAAAGGTTTGGGGCTACGATTCCGAAGTGGAAGACAACAACGTTGAAGCCTATATTTCATTTTTGCGTAAGAAGTTCGAATTCGTTGGTTCAAAGGTGAAGATAACAACCTTGCGCAAGGTTGGCTATCGCCTTGACGAAGGGGAGTAGGTCAACCGTGCTGCTCGGTAAAGATGCCGATTCCGTCCTGCGGAGGTTCCAGCGCCAGTTTATTTTGGTCATTATGGCTTTTGTTGCCGTAATCCTTATTGCGGTATTCGTGGTTGCAAGTTCCATGACCTTTGCACAGCGTGAAGCCGACGTGCGCAATGCGCTTGATATACGTTCGGACCGTATGCATCAAATGCCTATCGAGCTTATGCTGGATAATCGGCAATACATGAACCAGTACGGCATGGATATCGATGCGGAATTCTTTGGCGATGGTGGCCCCGGCGCACAGCGCGACCGCGGCGAGCCACGTAATGCCGTCGATGACCCCCTGGTTGCCACGTCAGCATTCCTTTTGGACGAACATGGCGATATTCAAATGACGGTATCAAATGCGCTTGACCTTGACACGGCAACCGTCGAAGAGGCGCTTGACGATATTCGCAGCCACTTACAACTCGATGCGGAAAACGTTGAGTTTGGCAAAATTCAAACGCTTAATTTGTACTATCAGCTGCGCGATTACGAGAATGGTTATAGTGTGGCGCTCGCTTCTGCCAACTATGTTGAGCGTGCCCTTAACTCGCTCATGAGTACCCTTGGAATAATCGAAACCATTGCATTCTTGCTTTTGCTGGGCATTTCTATTGTGCTTTCGCGCTGGGTTGTGGGTCCCGTTGAACGTGCCTGGGAACAGCAGCGTCAATTTGTGGCCGACGCGAGCCATGAGTTGAAAACACCGCTTTCGGTCATGCGTGCGAACAATTCGCTTATCATGGCCAACCCGGAAGCTTCGGTTGCTTCGCAAATGCAATGGATTGAAAGCAACGAACTCGAAGCGACGCTCATGCAGGATTTGGTGAACGACATGCTTACGCTGGCACAGTCGGAAAACACGCAAAACGAGACGGTTTTCGTGCCGGTAAACTTAAGCGACATTGTGCAGGGGAGTGTGTTGCAATTCGAGTCGGTTGCTTTCGAGCGCGGCGTTATCCTCGATTCTTCCATTGCGCAAAATATCCAGGTAAACGGGGAAGAAAAGGGTCTTCACCGCTTGGTTGGCACGCTTATCGACAACGCCTGTAAGTATGCGCAAGAGGGCGGAACCATCACAGTTGAGCTTAAATCATTTGGCACGCAGTGCTCCTTGCGCGTAAACAATACGGGCGAACCCATTGCCGAAGAGGACCTAAACCATGTGTTCGATCGCTTTTATCGTTCCGACAAGGCTCGTACGCGTTCCGAAGGTGGCGTTGGGCTGGGGCTGGCTATTGCAAAAAACATTGTTGATGAACACAAGGGGTCTATTGCTGTCACCAGCAATGCCCTCGAGGGGACAAGCTTTACCGTAAACCTTCCCCTTGCGTAATTTGTAAGCGTTATTTGCAGGATACGTAGCTTTTTTTCCTAATACGAGTTTATGTGTACTAAACAGGCACGATTCAGCTATAATTCTTGGCTACGTGCCCGGGTGGCGGAATGGCAGACGCGGAGGTCTCAAAAACCTTTGGGGCGACCCGTGTGGGTTCGACTCCCACCCCGGGCACCAGATTGACAAGCAGGGGCGATTTTCTACCGTGGTGTTGGTGCGCTAAGCGAGCATCGGGGTGGGAGTCGAACCGATGAGGTGGAATTGCGTGAAGCAAACGTGCCAGTGGCACGTTTGTAGCAATTCGCCCGACCGAGCTTGCGAGGGAGGGGTTGAGCACGAACGCAGTGAGTGCGGGACTCCCACCCCGGGCACCAGATTGACAAGCAGGGGCGATTTTCTACCGTGGTGTTAGAATATACATAAAGCCATTGCGCATAATATGCGGATGTGAAACGTAAAAGAAAAGAAGCAAGAAAGAATGGCAAACAAAGTACAAGGTAAACATGCTGCAGGAGCACAAGTCGAAGCTCCTCAGGAAGGCGTGCCCAATACCGAAGGTATTGGCAAGGACGCCAATGGCAATACGGTAGTTTGGACCGCCGAATCTGACGGCACCTGGACTCCGGTTGTTTTGAAAAAGAAGCGTCATCCGTGGCGTATCGTTGCTATTGTTCTTCTGTCGCTCATTGCGCTGGTTGGTGCTGTTTACGCTGGTGGATGGTGGTATTTTAGCAATCACTTATTCCCCAATACCACACTTGCAGGCAATGACTTGTCGTATAAAACCAACGACGAGCTCGTCCAAATTGCCGATTCAATCGGTAGCAATTACACCATGGTGGTAAAAGGCGAGGGTGTCAGTTTCACCGTTGCTGCCAAGGATGTTGCGGCGGGAATTGACGGTAAGGCGGTTGCTGCCAAGGTGATAACCAATGACGCTGCTCTGCGTTGGCCGCTCGAACTAACCGAAGAACATGACATTTCTCAGATTTTGCTCGATGAATTTGACACGGGCGACTTCGAGGCCGACCTCCGCAAACAGGTTGAGGCGTATAACGAAACAGCGAAAGCTCCTGAAAATGCCTTTATTGAGTTCGATGCGGAAGCAAAACTATATGCAGTCCATCCCGAAACACCAGGAACCAAACTCAAGGTTGAACCCATAGTGGAAGCTGCTCAGAAAGCCCTGGTGAATATGGAGACTGAGGCCACTATTCCGGAAGGTTCGCTGGTGCCGGCAGAAATCCTGTCTACGGATGAGAAGTTGAATAATGCGGTAAATGAAGCGAATAACTACTGCAAGGCCAACCTTGACCTCGTCCTGGGCGACACGTCTATCCATGCAACAAACGTTGACTCTGCGCAAATCTCACAATGGGTCAGCATTGACGAAGACTACAAAGTCCAGTTTGACGAAGAAGCGATGAACAGATGGGTCGAAGACCTGGCGAATAGTCTCAATACCGTTGGTACGGAACGCCCCTATGTTCGTCCTTCTGACGGTGCCGAATACATGGTTTCTGGCGGCATTTACGGTTGGGAAATTGACAACGAAAGCTTGATTTCCCAGGTGAGCGAAGGAATCAGGAACGGCTTCCAGGGCGTTATTACCGTACCAACCTTCACAGAGGGCTACACTTGGAATGGCTATGGTCAGCCCGACTGGGGTGCGGTAATGGACGTCGATTTGAGCGAGCAATATGCGCGTTACTTTGACGTAGATGGAAATATACTGTGGGAATCCGCTTTCATTTCGGGTATCCCTGATGGCAAACACGATACCCCCGTTGGTGTGTGGCGCGTTCTGAACAGGGAAAGCCCGGCAACTTTGAAGGGCGAAATCATGGCGGGGACGAATACGCCTGAATACGAGACAAAAGTTCAGTATTGGATGCCTTTTACCTATCAGGGCCATGGTTTCCACGATGCAACCTGGCAATGGGCTTTTGGCGGCAATAGCTATGCCATTGGTTACGGGTCGCACGGTTGTATAAATCTGCCCTACAGTGCAGCAGAAAGCTTGTACAATGTTATTCAGGTTGGCAATGCCGTTATTGTGCATTGGTAATACAAAAAACGCGAGGAGTTGGCATGAAAATTCTTGGTATGGGTGTTCCCGAACTCGTTATTATTCTTATTGTTGCTCTGCTTATTTTTGGCCCGAAGAACCTTCCTAAATTGGGCAGTGCCCTGGGCAAAACAGTAAAGAATTTACGTGATGGCATGGGGACCGTCCAGGAAAAGGTTGACGAAAAGTTTGCCGACGACGAAGAAGCTTCGACTGAAGAATCTGCCGAAATCCTTGCGCTTGAAGAAGCGGAGGAAGAAGCAGAAGAAGCTGTTGCTGAAGCCGAAGAGGAACCTGAGGCACAGCCAGCCCCTGCATCTAAGAAAACAGCCAAAAAGGTAGCGAAGAAAAAAGCTGAGTAACATCGAGCGCTGGAGCTTGTATGAAGTCGCTACTGCCAAGCCCTGCTGTGGCCATAGTGGGGCGTCATAATTCCGGGAAAACGACGCTCATGGTTGCTCTCATTGAAGAGTTGTGCGCGCGTGGGCTAGATGTGGGCAGCATTAAGCATCACAGTCACGCCAGCTTTGACATCGACATTCCCGGAAAAGATTCCTTTAGGCATCGCGCGGCAGGCGCGAGCGAAACCATTATCGCTTCGCCTGATCAAATGGCTCAGATAACAACGCTCGAACATG
>JAFUCE010000159.1 GCA_017459805.1 Eggerthellaceae bacterium | reverse complement strand
GATGCGTAATACGGAGAGTGGTGCAGTCAGCCTAGAACCGAGAGTGGTGCAGTCAGTATTGCGATGAGAGTGGTGCAGTCAGTATTGCGATGAGAGTGGTGCAGTCAGTATTGCGATGAGAGTGGTGCAGTCAGTCTAGAGCTGAGAGTGGTGCAGTCAGATTATAGTTGCATTTGCTTAACTGGTTGGTTCGTGAAGGGTCTGTGTTTACAATAAGATTACGGTACAGTTGGAGCGAAAAAGGGTGCCTGGTGAGACGCCCGCTTTTGCATATGTGGGAAACCCGAGGGTACAGCAGGGCCTAAAGGCCGGCTTCCTTCTTGACATTGTTGGCAAGCCAGAAGGTAAGCGCTGGCATAATCAAACCACCAAGTGACGAACCAATGGTGCTTGTATCTGCTCCACCAATGATGTTTGAAATAAAGGATATTACCGAAACAACAAGCGCGATAATGGCCAAGAACCATACTGGCTTAACCTTTTGGTTGTCTTTGGCGGCACGCAAACCCAAAATGCCCATCACCAGGGTAATGATGGCCGAAACAACTAGGACGAGGCCGATGCCTGTGGCAAGACCTACCACGGTAGAGCTATCCATGCCAGTTCCCGCTGTAGCTTCTGAAGCGACGGAAGGGTCAGCACCTATAACAGCACCGCCCGCAAAGAGCACAAAACCAGTAAGTGCCAAAAAAATGCCACCGATAATGTCGAGGATTGATATTACTTTGAGCCCTGTTTGTGATCCTGTCGGTTGCATGGTTTCCTCCTATGCGTTGGTTTGTATGTGTTGCGCACTTCTTTTCAGAAGCATTGCTTAGTATTGTATATCCATCTGTAGAACCGCATACCAGATGAACGACCCAATTGTTACGCATTGATTACCTATTATTTCTCCAAGCAGGGAAGGAGAGGGGACGGTCAAGTTGCTGGGTTTTCAAAAGTCCAATACCTGAGCTTTGCCCGACAGGGGGGGGGTGAGGCATGGGGTGAGGTATGGGGCGAGGTATGCGATGAAGCATGCGACGAAGCATGTGACGAAGCGCGCGCAAGCCCCCGCGGCCGCAAAATCCATAAGCCTAAAGTGCCTGTTCGCTAAGGCAATTTAACATTAAAAATACATGCTTTAAGAAAATTTTTCTTGACTTTGCCTATACGCGCGCGTATTGTAGTGCGTTGCGACTTTTTCGCAGTTTGAGCTTTTCTTGATAGGAGGAAAAGACCCGTGGCGAAGACAAAAAAACAGGCTTCTACCAGCAAATATAGGAGCCGCAGAAGCTTCGCGAAAATCCCTGACGTCATGGACGTTCCAAACCTTATTGCGATTCAGAAGGAAAGTTTCGCTTGGTTCCAAACGGAAGGTCTGACGCAGGCATTCGCGGACATCTGTCCCATCGAGTCCAATACCAAGGACATGCGCGTCGAAATCGGCAAGCACGAATTCGGCGAGCCAAAGTACACGGTAGACGAGTGCAAGGAAAAGGACATGTCCTACCAGGCACCGCTGTTTGCCGAAGTCCGTTTTACCAATCTTGAAACGGGCGAAATCAAGGAGCAGGACGTCTTTATGGGCGACTTCCCGCTCATGACTCCGCGCGGTACCTTCATTATTAATGGTACGGAGCGCGTGGTGGTAAGCCAGCTGGTGCGCAGTCCTGGCGTGTACTTTGGGAGCGAACGTGACAAAACGTCCGATCGCATCATTTTTAACGCAAAGATTATTCCGAGCCGTGGCGCATGGTTGGAATTTGAAACTGACAAGCGCGACGTGCTTTCAGTGCGCATCGACCGTAAGCGCAAGCAGCCGGCAACCTTGCTGGTGCGCGCCCTCGGTTTGGCTGAAACGCGCGAAGAAATCATCGAGCTTTTGGGCGACAGCGAAATGGTGCTGCGCACGCTCGACCGCGACCCAGCCACCACGCGCGACGAAAGCCTTATTGAGCTGTATAAGCGCTTCCGCCCAGGTGAGCCGCCTACGATTGATTCGGCCCGCACCTTGCTCGACGGCTTGTTCTTCAATCAGCAGCGCTACAACCTCGCAACGGTTGGTCGCTACAAGATGAACAAGAAGCTGGGCTTCGACGAAGAAGAGATATCCGAAAACTCCACGCTGACCAAGGACGACATTGTTGCAACCATTCGCTACATCATCGCTTTGCATGATGGAGTCGAAGGCTACACGCTCGACGACATCGACCACTTTGGTAACCGCCGCATCCGCACGGTGGGCGAACTTATCCAAAACCAGTTCCGTATCGGCCTATCCCGTATGGAACGCGTGGTGCGCGAACGCATGAGCATGCAGGAGCCTGACGAAATCACTCCGCAGAGCCTGATCAACATTCGTCCCATTGTGGCAGCTATCAAGGAATTCTACGGTTCCAGCCAGTTGTCCCAGTTCATGGACCAGTCCAACCCAGCTGCTGGCATTACGCACAAGCGCCGCCTGTCGGCCCTTGGCCCGGGTGGTCTGTCCCGCGAACGCGCCGGCTTCGAAGTGCGCGACGTTCACACCAGCCACTACGGTCGCATGTGCCCCATCGAAACGCCAGAAGGCCCCAACATCGGCCTTATCGGTTCGCTGGCAAGCTATGCGCGTGTAAACAAGTATGGCTTTATCGAAACACCGTACCGTCGCGTGGTTGGCGGCAAGGTGACCGATGACGTCGACTACCTGACGGCCGACGAAGAAGAAAAGCACGTTATCGCTCAGGCGAACGAAACCTTCGATCCCGAAAGCAGGCAGTTCGGCGAATTTGTTAACGGTAAGTTCAAGAAGAAGAGCCGCGTGCTGTGCCGTACCAAGAATTCAAAGGGCGAATTTGGCGACCCTGACGAAGTGGACGTGAAGCTTGTTGACTACATGGACGTAAGCCCGCGTCAGATGGTATCGGTTGCCACATCGCTCATTCCCTTCCTCGAACACGACGACGCCAACCGCGCGCTCATGGGTTCGAACATGCAGCGCCAGGCCGTGCCGCTGCTCAAGCCCACGGCGCCGCTTGTTGGTACGGGTATTGAACACCGCATTGCGGTTGACTCGGGCGAAATCATGATTGCCCAGAACACGGGTGTGGTGGACTACGTCGACGGCGAAGTTATCGTGATTCAGCGCGACGACGGCGAATACGACGAATACCTCATCCCGAAGTTCCAGCGCTCCAACCAGAGCGGCTGCATCAATCACAAGCCCATCGTTCGCAAGGGCGACAAGGTCTACGCGGGCGACGTGCTGGCCGACGGTCCGTCTTGTGACCATGCCGAACTGGCGCTTGGCCAAAACCTGATGCTTGCCTACATGCCCTGGGAAGGCTACAACTACGAGGACGCTATCATCATCAGCGAACGCGTTGTGTCCGAAGACCTGCTCACGTCCATCCATATTTCTGAATACGAAATCGATGCGCGCGACACCAAGCTGGGTCCTGAAGAAATCACCCGCGAAATCCCCAACATTTCCGACGACATGATTGCCGACCTCGACGCCGACGGCATTATTCGCATCGGTGCCGAAGTCTTCCCGGGCGACGTGCTCGTGGGCAAGGTTACCCCCAAGGGTGAAACCGAACTGACTGCCGAAGAGCGCCTGCTCCGTGCCATCTTTGGCGAAAAGGCGCGCGAAGTGCGCGACACCAGCCTTAAGGTGCCCCATGGTGCCGGCGGCCGCGTTATCGGTATTTCACGCCAGAGCCGCGCCGAAGGTGACGACCTCGCCCCAGGTGTAAACGAACTCGTGCGTGTCTACGTTGCTCAGAAGCGCAAGATCCAGCAGGGCGACAAGCTTTCCGGTCGTCATGGTAACAAGGGTGTTATCAGCCGCATTTTGCCTGTTGAAGACATGCCTTTCCTGGCAGACGGCACGCCAATCGACATCATTTTGAACCCCCTGGGCGTACCTTCCCGTATGAACGTTGGCCAGCTGCTCGAATGCCACCTGGGCTGGGCAGCCAAGTTCGGTTGGGATGACGACCCCAATTCTGACAAGGTGATTGAAGGCCCCATGTTCGTTTCGAGCCCCGTGTTCGACGGCGCAACGGAAGAAGAAATTTCCGACGTTATCATGAAGGCCAACCGCAACCTTATTAATATCAACCATGCCAAGTACGGCAGCAAGGCGCGCGACGAATTTGTGCCGCAGCTTTCTGCCACGGGCAAGACCACGCTCTACGACGGCCGCACGGGCGAACCCTTCCGTGAGCCCGTAACCGTGGGCGCCAGCTACATCTTGAAGTTGGGCCACTTGGTTGATGACAAGATTCACGCCCGCTCGACGGGTCCCTACAGCCTTATTACCCAGCAGCCGCTCGGCGGTAAGGCGCAGTTTGGTGGCCAGCGCTTCGGCGAAATGGAAGTGTGGGCGCTCTATGCCTACGGTGCATCCAATGTGCTCCAGGACATCCTGACCGTCACGTCCGACGACACGGTTGGACGCGTGAAGTCTTACGAGTCCATCGTCAAGGGCGAAAACCTTCCGGCCGCAGAAGTGCCTGAATCCTTCAAGGTGCTGGTTAAGGAAATGAAGTCCTTGGGCCTCAACGTTGAACTGGAAGGCCAGGGTCGCTACGTCGACGTAACAGCTGAAGCGTCCGAAGACGAAGACGGCACGGCAGACCTGATTGCAACACTTCAGGCCGATGCTGCAAAGACTGAAGCTGAAGAAGAGGATGCCCTCACCAGCATTGCAGCCGACCTAGCAGACCTAATCGAAAGCGACCTGATTGGTGGCGATGTAGAAAATGAACTCATCGGTGGCGGAGAGGAGCAGTAAATGAGCGAATTCGATGTAAACAACTTCGACGCACTGCGCATCTCTCTTGCAAGTGCTGAAGACATCCGCAGCTGGTCGCGCGGAGAAGTCAAGAAGCCCGAGACCATTAACTACCGTACCTTAAAGCCTGAAAAGGATGGCTTGTTCTGCGAAAAGATTTTTGGTCCCACGAAGGACTGGGAATGCTCTTGCGGTAAGTACAAGCGTATCCGTTTCAAGGGCATTGTGTGCGAACGCTGCGGCGTTGAAGTGACGCGCGCCAAGGTGCGCCGCGAACGCATGGGCCACATTGAACTGGCCGCACCCGTCAGCCACATCTGGTACTTCAAGGGCAGCCCGTCCCGTTTGGGTTACCTGCTCGACATTCCGCCGAAGGACCTGGAAAAGGTGCTCTACTTCGCAAGCTCTATCGTAACCTTCGTGGACACGGAAGCCCGTGAAGAAGACGAAGCGGAACTGCGCGACGAATTAGCCGCTGACCTGGAAGAACTCGATGCCGAACGCGACCGCCTCGTGGCAAGCGTGCGCCGTCTGTCGACCGATTACGTTCCCGAAGAGGACGAAATCATCGACGACATTGAAGACGAAGAACGCATGACGCCCGAAGAGGTCGAAGACGAACTGGCTGACATCTACGAAGAATTCAACGAGCGCAAAGCCCTGCGCAGCGAAGCTTTTGACGCTTTCATGAAAGTGGAAGCCAAGCAGTTGATTGCTGATGAAGCCCTCTACCGCGAAATGCGCATGAACTACAGCGAATATTTCCGTGGCGGCATGGGTGCCGAAGCCGTGCGCGACTTGCTGGCAGCCATCAACTTGGAAGAAACCGCTGAAGAGCTGCGCGACATTATTGCAACGGGCAAGGGCCAAAAGCGCGCCAAGGCGGTAAAGCGCCTGAAGGTGGTTGACGCTTTCCTGAAGTCTGGCAACCGCCCGACCGACATGATTCTGGACGTTATCCCAGTTATTCCGCCGGATCTGCGCCCGATGGTGCAGCTCGATGGTGGCCGCTTCGCAACAAGCGACCTCAACGACCTTTACCGTCGTGTTATCAACCGCAACAACCGCCTGAAGCGTCTGCTTGACTTGGGTGCACCCGAAATCATCGTGCACAACGAAAAGCGCATGCTACAGGAAGCGGTCGACAGCCTCTTTGACAACGGCCGCCGTGGCCGCCCCGTAACGGGTCCTGGCAACCGCCCGCTGAAGTCCCTCTCTGACATGTTGAAGGGCAAGCAGGGTCGCTTCCGCCAGAACCTGCTCGGCAAGCGCGTCGACTATTCGGGTCGTTCGGTTATCGTGGTGGGCCCGCAGCTCAAGCTGCACCAGTGCGGTCTGCCGTCCACCATGGCCCTCGAACTCTTCAAGCCCTTCGTTATGAAGCGCCTGGTAGAGCTCGAATACGCTGCCAATATCAAGGCTGCAAAGCGTGCCGTCGACCGTGGCGCCAGCTATGTGTGGGACGTGCTTGAAGAAGTCATCACTGAACATCCGGTGCTCTTGAACCGTGCACCTACCCTGCACCGCTTGGGCATTCAGGCCTTCGAGCCCGTGCTTGTGGAAGGTAAAGCAATTCGTTTGCATCCGCTCGTTTGTACCGCCTTCAATGCCGACTTCGACGGCGACCAGATGGCTGTACACGTGCCCCTGTCCAACGAAGCCCAGGCCGAAGCGCGCGTACTGATGCTGTCCTCCAACAACATCAAGTCGCCAGCACATGGCCGCCCCTTGACCATCCCGACGCAGGACATGATTATCGGCCTGTATTACCTGACCGCCATGCGCGAAGGCTTCCCGGGCGAAGGCCGCGCCTTCATCGACTTTGACGACGCCATGAACGCCTATGACGCCCGCGCCGACCTCGACCTTCAGGCTCGCATCTACGTGCGCCTGTCGCAGGACACGCAGGTTGCTTCTGCCTTTGGCGAAATCGAAGAAGTGAAGGCAGGCACGCGCATCGAAACGACGGTGGGTCGCATTACTCTGAACATGCAGCTGCCGGAAGACTATCCGTACCTGAACTATGAACTGAATAAGACCGAAGTGAGCCGTCTGATTGAAGACTGCACGAACCGCTACACCACCAGCCAGATGGAGCCCATCCTGGACGGCTTGAAGGACGCGGGCTTCCACTATGCGACGCGCGCTGGCGTTACCGTTTCGGTTTACGACGCCACCGTGCCGCCACAAAAGGATGAGATCCTGGCAGAAGCCGACAAGCGCGTTCAGGCCATCGAAGACGACTATCAGCTTGGCTTGATGTCTGATGACGAACGCTACAAGCAGGTCATTGACGTGTGGACGGAAACCAACGAAGAAGTTGGTAACGCCATGGCGGACAACTTCGACAAGTTCAATCCCATCTACATGATGGCTTTCTCGGGTGCTCGCGGTAACATCAAGCAGATTCGCCAGCTGGCCGGTATGCGTGGCTTGATGGCCGACCCGAAGGGCGAATACATCGAAATTCCGATTAAGGCAAACTTCCGCGAAGGCCTGTCCGTACTGGAATACTTTATTTCCAGCCACGGTGCCCGTAAGGGTTTGGCTGACACCGCGCTGCGTACGGCCGACTCGGGTTACCTGACGCGCCGCCTGGTTGACGTTGCGCAGGATGTTATCGTGCGCGAACTCGACTGCGGTTCTGAAGAGGGTGTGACCTATCCGCTGCTCACCGAAAAGGGCGAAATCGATGTCAATCTGGTAGGGCGCTGCTTGGCAGAAGACGTCAAGGGCCCGCGCGGCAAGCTCTACGTTGAAGCCGAAAACTACATTGAAAGCGTTGACCAGATCCGTGAATGGCTCGAAGGTGGCGTGACAAGCGTTACCATCCGCAGCATCATGACCTGCCATGCCGAACATGGTGTGTGTCAGAAATGCTACGGTTGGGACTTGGCAACGGGTCGTCCTGTCAACATCGGCACGGCGGTTGGCATTATTGCCGCCCAGTCCATTGGCGAGCCGGGCACCCAGCTGACGATGCGTACCTTCCACACCGGCGGTGTTGCAGGTGAAGACATCACCATGGGTCTGCCGCGTGTTACCGAACTTTTCGAAGCGCGCAAGCCCAAGGGCCAAGCTGTCCTGGCAGAAATTGCGGGCACCCTGCAAATTGGCGGCGACAAGAACACGCGCACGCTCACCATTCACGACAAAGAAGGCAACTTCCGCGAATACAGTGTTCCTGCACGCGTCAGCCTGATGCCTGGCGTGGAAGACGGCATGAAGGTTGAAGTGGGCCAGCAGCTGACCAAGGGTTCGCTGAACCCGCACGACCTGCTGCGCCTGACCGACCCGAATACCACGCTGCGCTACATCGTGGGCCAGGTCCAGGACGTGTATGTGAGCCAAGGTGTAGACATCAACGACAAGCACATAGAAGTTATCGCGCGCCAGATGTTGCGCAAGCTTGCCGTTCTTGACGCGGGCGATTCCGACTACCTGCCTGGTCGCCAGGTGAATCGTTTCGAATTCGAAGCGGTTGCCAAGCAGCTGAAGGAAGAAGGCAAGGAAGCGCCAACGGGTCAGCCGCTGCTGCTGGGTATTACCAAGGCATCCTTGGCTACCGACAGCTGGCTTTCCGCGGCATCCTTCCAGGAAACCACCAAGGTTCTGACCGACGCTGCCATCGAAGGCAAGACGGACAGCCTCGTGGGTCTGAAGGAAAACGTTATCATCGGCAAGCCGATTCCGGCGGGCACGGGCCTTTCGCGTTATCGCACGCTTGGTCTTACCTACAAGGGCGTTCCCGTGGTGAAGTCGACAGGCGACACCTTGCCCGACTATGCGCCAGAAGAACTGCGCGAAGTGGAAGAATTGCTTCCGCAGCCCCAGGATTGGTCGCTTGACGGTGACGGCTACATGGGCCTTGGCGGCAGCTATTCCAGCTACTTCTCGAGCCTTGGTGCAGGTGGTCGCATGACGCAGCTTTCCGACGAAGAAGCGCGCCTCTACATCTATGATGACCTGGGCGTTTCTCAGCGTTGGGCTAACAAGTTTAGCGAGGCTGGCATCGAAACCGTTGCCGACTTGGTAGGCTATACCGAAGACGAACTCATGAAGATCGAGGGTATTGGCGGCAAGGCTATCGAAGAGCTGAAGGCTGGCTTGGAAGAGCGCGACCTCATGCGTGTTATCGAAGACGACCTGAGCGCCACAAGTGACGACATGAGTGCTTTGCTCGATATGGTCTTTAGCCCCGACGACACCATCCTTATTGGTGGCGACGAACCGGCAACCTTCAATACGGAAGGCGAAGACATGCTCGGCGAGGCACTTCCGCCACGCAGCTATCAGCGCAACCTGGAAGAGCTGGACGCTCTGCTCGGTGGCGGCAACTTCGACCTTGGGCTTGCAGGCTTCCATTCGGAAGACGAACAGTCTGCGGCTGAGGTAATCGCCGACGAAGACGACGAAGGCAGCCAGCTGCTTGGTGCTTCGGAAGAAGACGAGGGCTAGGAGCAGATATCAGCGCAAGCCATGCTTCGTTATGAAAAGAGCCGCAGCAAAAACTGCGGCTCTTTTGTTATTCAGCCAAGGGCACAGGAATCGCTTTGTCAAATAGCCCATACTTATCGACTTGCATGTTTTTCCCGATGGTCCAAAAACCGTCCGATGTGCATCAAATTGGGATTTGTGAGTACCTGTTTGGGCCAATTTTGGCATTTCGCATGATGCCAAAATTTGCCCCAACTCTTTGACCTGGGGTTTTAGATTTCACATAATCAGACGCCCGTTTTTAAATGCAAAAATGGCACTCACAAATCCCAATTTGATGCAGAAAAAGCCAAAAAAGGGCAATGGGCTTAATAAAAAACGCGATATGAAGGAAAATAAGAAGAAAAGAAAGAGTATGACTGAAGGCCAGCTGTCAATGGTTGTCATTGTGTGGCGATTGTTATTTACAGAAAGGGAAAGTAGATGTCTCGTTTATTTGGAACTGACGGGGTTCGTGGAGTTGCGAACACGGAACTTACGAATGAACTGGCTTACCGCTTGGGGCAGGCCGCAGCCACCTTCATGGGCCCCAATATCGTGATTGGCAAGGACACCCGTCTTTCGGGCGACATGCTGGAAGCTGCAGCTTCTGCGGGCATTATGAGTGCAGGCGGTACGGCACTTCTGGCGGGCATTATTCCTACTCCTGGCGTGGCCCTGTTGGTGAACGAACTGCATGCCGACGGCGGCTTGGTTATTTCTGCTTCCCATAACCCGCCCGAGTATAACGGCATCAAGCTTTTCGACGCGCAGGGTTTCAAGCTTCCCGACGAAGTGGAAGATGAAATCGAAGCTTTTATTGCGACGGGTGGTGCCGAGGCCGCAGCCGCACAAGCTACCGAAGCAGGTAATGCTGACGGCGCCGACGGCATGCCTGCGGGTGACGCCGTGGGTGTGGCTCTTCTCGTTGAAGAGGCATGCGAAATCTATATAAAGCATGCGGTTGAAAGCGTGAAGGCTCAGGGTGTGGACTTCAGTGGGCTGCATATTGCACTTGACGCTGGTCATGGGGCATCGGCTCTTACAAGCCGCGAAGCCTTTGAGCGTTTAGGTGCGAAGGTGACGGCTATCAACGAGGACTTCAATGGCACCGACATTAATGTTGATTGCGGCTCAACCTGTCTTGGTCCCTTGAAGGCCCTTATGGCTGAATCCGGCGCCGATGTGGGTGTGGCACATGATGGCGACGCCGACCGCGTGATGCTTATGACGCCCGATGGCTTTGAAATCGACGGTGACTTTGTGGAAGCCGTGCTCGCTATCGACATGAAGCAGCGTGGCGTTTTAGCAGGTGAAACGGCTGTTTCGACGGTCATGTGCAACCTTGGCTTCGTGCGCGCTATGGAGCGCGATGGTATTTCCGTGGTTCAAACCAAGGTGGGCGACCGCTACGTGCTCGAAGAAATGCGCGCCCAGGGCTATAGCATTGGTGGGGAACAGTCGGGCCACATGATCTTACTCGACTACAATTCCACGGGCGACGGCCTTATGACAGCTTGTCAGTTCTTGGCGGCTGTAGTGCGCAGCGGAAAGACGCCTGCACAAGCTGTTCAGGTTATGGAACGCTTCCCGCAGGAACTTATTAACGTGCGCGTAGCCGACAATAGCACCTGGGCTGAAAACCAGGCTATTCGCGATGCCATTGAAACGGCCGAGGCTGCCATGGGGGAAACGGGACGCGTACTCGTGCGTGCTTCGGGTACCGAGCCGCTCATCCGCGTGATGGTGGAAGCGGCCAGCGCCGAAGATGCTCTTGCGCACGCTCAAGCAATCGCTGCCGTGGTTGAAGCAGAGCTTTCCTAGGCTGCAATCCTTCTTTTTTTGCGCGTAGACACAAAGTGCCACACTAATTATTTCTGTTTGACTATATTCTTGTTTAAGGCTAATATTTCCTCAATATTCTCATATGAGGATAATTCCTTAGAAGTATTAAAAGGGAAGGGTCAGTTATGAAAAAGAATACGAAATGGCTTATAACACTGCTTGCCTGCCTTGGTCTTGTAAGCATATTTGCACTTGCTGCTTGCTCTGGTGGGGCAACAAATGCGACATCCGCTAGTGCCAGCGCCGACGCTGAAGCGAGTGCTAGTACTGAAGCAGAAGCGAGCGCCAGTGCTGAAGAAGAAGCAACAAGCGAAGCTGCTGAAGAAAGCAGTGCCGCAGCTGAGCCAGCAAGCGACGTTCAGCTGCAAGTGTTTGCCGCTAACAGTCTTTCAAAGGCCATGGATGAAGCCCAGGCCCTTTATACCGAACAGGCCGGCGTCACCTTCGCCGACACTCAGTACCTTTCTTCGGGCGATCTTAACGCCGAACTTGAAGGCGGAGCCTACGCCGACCTTGAAATAACGGCATCCAAGAAGACCATGGACACCGCTGAAGAAAAAGGTTTCGTCGATCCAAATACACGCACGACCATGTTTGTGAATGACCTGGTCATGGTGACTTCCGAAAGCAATAGCGAAATTACCGAAGTGACACTTGAAGACATCGCGTCAGGCAAATATAAGATTTGCGTGGGCGACGACAGCGTGCCTGCAGGCAATTACGCCAACCAATCCCTTTCGACTGTTGGTTGCTTTACCGACCCCGAAGGCAAGACCGGCTCTGAAAGTGCTGGCAAGGCCGAAGGCACCGATGCCTATGTCGGCACTCCCATTGAAGGTAAGGTTGTTACCGACACGTCCGTAGGCAATGTGTGCAAGCATGCCGAATCTGGCGATGTGGATATTGCCTTTGTGTACTCGTCCGACGTCTATCGCTTTGGGGGCGTGAAGATTGTTGGCACCGTCCCGGGCGACACCCACAAGAATATTCAATATCCAGGTGCAGTATGTGCGCAGAGTAATTATCCCGAAGAAGCAGCCGCGTTCCTTGACTGGTGCATGACAGATACCGGTGCTCAAGAAATTTGGCAGAAGTGGGGTTTTGAACTCGCATAGGTCTTCGTACGCCTGCCTATGTACAAAATAATTCTCAATTAGATATAATATACATATGAGAATAAAGGCAATATGCTTCTTATTGATTCTGGCGCTTATGGCGCCAGTTTCAGCATGGGCAGACGAAGGGGCAGTGCTTTCCCACGATAATCGCTCCGCCACTATCGAAGGCTGCTCATTTGCTCTGAACGATTTTTCCCGCGCAAGCAAAGGAAGCAACCGCGAAGTCAACGAAAGCTATTATGGCTACACCTACCTTATTGGTACCCAGGCAAGCGATCTTATGTATATCGTGACCAGTGAGCAAGTAGTTGTGTTCATTGACAAGGCCGCCGCTGCAAGCGCTGGCCTTAACCCGCAGTCGGAAGCAGACCTTACTTTTCTTCAGCGCTCCATCGAACTGCTCGACAAGGCCAACGAAAACGGTAATACAGGCATTGCCGCCAATGCCACCTGGCACTACACCATCGAAGAGGCAGTTGAAATCGACCAGGTGGTCTATAGCTTTAACCAAAAGCTTGCCGAAGACCGTTCGTACAACTGCGTCATTGGACGCGATGGGTTGGACGTTACCGATTCTTCGAGCCCCAACTACACTCAGCTTTCGCATGCGTGTTTTGCGAGCCTGGTTCCCAGTGAAAACGCTGACATTGTCGCGCCGCCCTCTGAATTAGAAAAACTCCAGTCGTTCCTTAGCACGCTTGACTGGAGCCCTTTGTGGGTAACGCTCAAGACCACGCTTACCGCCATTGTTTTCATTTTCGTTCTAGGGCTGGCGGCTGCCTACACCACCCTCCATGCAAGCCCCCGCATACGCGACATTCTGGACACTATTTTCACCATTCCCATGGTGCTTCCTCCCACGGTATGCGGCTTTCTGCTCCTGCTTTTGCTCGGCAACAACACGGCGCTTGGTCGCTGGTTTGCCGAAATTGGCTTCCCGCTCGTGTTCAGCTGGCCGGCAACGGTTATCGCGGCGACGGTGGTGGCTTTCCCGCTCATGTACCGAAGTGCGCGCGGGGCCTTTGAAAACCTCGACCCCAACATGCTTGACGCGGCGCGTACGCTTGGCTGGGGCGAAGGGCGCATCTTCTTCAAGCTCATGCTTCCGCTTTCGTGGAATAGCATCGCTGCCGCAACGGTGCTAGCCTTTGCGCGCGCCCTGGGCGAATTCGGCGCGACCCTCTTTTTGGCGGGCAATTACCTGGGCGTTACGCGCACCATTCCCATTGCCATCTACTTCCAGTGGATGAACGGCAATACCGATGTTGCCCTGTTCTGGGTGCTGGTTATTTTGGTCATCAGTTTCTTCGTGATCCTGTTTATTAACCTCTGGAGCCAGCACACCACGCGCTATAGGATGGGCGCGGCAGAATGAGCTTGCGCGTAGACATTACAAAGCGCTACCCGTCCTTTAACCTGGAAGTAGCCTTCGAAGCACATGACGAAGTTGTCGGCCTTTTGGGGGCCAGCGGTTGCGGAAAGAGCCTGACCATGCGCTGCATTGCGGGTATTGAAACACCTGATGAAGGGCGCATTGAAGTAAATGGTAAGGTCTTCTTTGACAGCGCGGCAAAAATCAACTTGAGCGCCCAGCAACGCAAAACGGCGCTGCTCTTCCAGAACTATATGCTCTTCCCTAACTTAACGGTTGAAGAAAACATAGGGGCGGGGATTCCGCGAAATACACCAGCAGCTGAACGCGCCCAGACCATTGCGCGTGAACTGAAGCGCTTCGACGTAGAACCCTTCGCCAAGCGCTACCCAGCCCAGCTTTCAGGTGGGCAACAGCAACGCGTAGCCTTGGCACGCATGCTGGCGGCCGACCCGTGTATCCTTATGCTGGACGAACCTTTCAGCGCCCTTGACTCACACCTGAAGAGCATCTTGGAACAAAACTTGTCCAGCCTGTTTGATGCATTCACAGGCACCATCGTGTACGTGAGCCATGACATCGACGAAGCCCTGCGTTTCTGCGACAGCATTGCCGTTATGGAACACGGCCATGTTACTGAACAGACAAAGCCCCGCGCGCTCATCGACCGGCCGCAAACCATGGCGGGAATGAAGCTTTCGGGCGTGAAGAACACGAGCGAAGTTGAAGTGGCCGGCACGCATCAGATCTATTGCCCGCAGTGGGGTATTACGCTTACCACCGCAGACGAAGTGCCGCCTGAAACAAAAGCTGTTGGCTTTAGGGCATTCTATTTGCAGCGCGTGGACGACCCGGGTGAAAAAGGACAGGGTTCCAAGGATACAGTGCAGAGTACAGGGGAACTAGCAGAAAACGTTTTGCGGGTACGAGTAGACCGTGTGACGGAATCGCGTTTTGAAGCGGCAATCATGTTGTCTGCCCTCGACCGCCCCGAAGACGCCCAGCCTCTTGTTGAAGCGGGCGACCAAGAAATGCGCTTCTTGCATCAGCGTCTGTTTTGGCGCATTAGCACCTTGCATGAAGGGCGCGAAAGAATTCCAGCAGTAGGCGATGAATTCTATATTCGCATTCCCGCAGAGCATATCTACCTTGTGTCGCGCTAGTGTTTTCAGATCGTATCCACCCTGTGCCGCGCTGCCTTTTCAGGTCGTATCCACCTTGTGCTGCGCTAGTTTTTTCATGCGTAGGGCAAGCGTATAATGGCACGAGACGAGAAGCGCTAACGCAAGGGGGTTATCATGCGTGAAATTACACTCGGCTCGACGGGTATCACTACTATACAGAATGCCTTTGGTGCGCTGCCTATCCAGCGTGTGTCGGAGGAAGAAGCCGTTGTTATTCTGCGCGCAGCCTTCGATGGCGGCATGCGTTATTTCGACACAGCGCGTGCCTACAGCGACAGCGAACACAAGCTAGCTCTTGCCTTCGCAGGTATGCGCGACCAGATCTATATAGCTACCAAGACTATGGCAAAAACTCCTGACGATTTCTGGGCCGACTTGGAAACCTCCTTGGAAACCCTGCAGACCGACTACATCGATATTTACCAGTTCCATTGCGTGCCGCAGGCATGGCGGCCGGGCGATGGCACGGGTATGTATGAGTGCATGCTCGAAGCGAAAGAGCAAGGTAAAATTCGCCATATTGGGGTGACGGCCCACCTGCTCAACGTTGCTTTCGAACTGGTGGAATCGGGGCTTTACGAAACGCTTCAGTTCCCATTTAGCTATCTTTCGGGCGACCGCGAATTCGAACTGGTTGAGGCATGCAACAAGGCCAACATGGGCTTTGTGGTTATGAAGGGTATGGCGGGCGGCTTGATACGGCGCGCCGACGCGGCCATGGCGTTTACGGCACAGTACGACGTGATGCCCATCTGGGGCATACAAAAAATGTCCGAACTGGAAGAGTGGCTTTCCTTCAACGAGAATACGCCACAGATGAACGATGAACTGGCGGCCTTCATTGAAGTCGAACGCGCCGAGTTGGCGGGTGACTTCTGCCGCGGCTGTGGCTACTGCATGCCGTGTTCGGTGGACATTAGCATCAACCAGTGTGCGCGTATGTCGCTCATGCTGCGCCGCGCCTCTTCAGCTGCGTGGCTTAACGACCATTGGCAGGCAGAAATGAAAAAGATCGAAGACTGCATAGACTGCGGCGTGTGCCTAGACCGCTGCCCCTACCAGCTGCAAGTTCCCGACTTGCTTCGCAAGAATTACGCCGACTATCAGCGTGTACTTGCCGGTGAAGTAGAGGTATAGCAGCCCTTTGCCGGTGAAGTAGAGGTATGGCACCCTTTCGCTGGTGAGTGAGCGGTATACCAGCCTTAAGTGGCAATAGTATAGAGCGCCACACAGGCGGCGAAGGTGCAAACAACCACCACCACACGCACGGCTGTCTTCCAAGGTGTGGGAAGGCCAATGTCTTTAAGAAGCGAACGCGCACCGGTATACATATGCATGCCTAAAAATACAAGCGTGGCGAGCAAGCTTCCCCAGAAAAACGTTGCACTTCCATGCGCCACAAAACCCATGGCATGTCCAATATGAAGACCCGCCGAAAGGGCCAAGGCAATGCCTGTTGCCCACTTGAGTACAAGATGTCGCTTTTTTCTGGGACTTGGCGGACGTTCTACGTCGTTGAGCATTGTTGTACTGGTGCCTCCCGAAAGGCCAATGTGCAAAATCGAAAGCACTACGCACATCCAGGCAAGGGCAGGGAACAGGCTTTGCAGCGCTTCAAAAGTTATGCCAGCCCCGAGCCGAGTCAGGTTATGCACAACGTGTACGAGGAGCAGGACGGCAAGTGCTAGGGATGTAAATCCGTTGGTTTTACGCATTGGTATGCAGCCCTGCTTCAGGATTGCGTTCGTAGCGTGTGCTACGACCCGCGCCAGTTTTGTGCAAAAAGCCTTCGTTGACTAGGTCGCGCAAGGCGTTTTCGATAGTGGAAATACTGATGTCGGGATGTGCTTGCGCTACGTCGCTTTTCGAATGCTGTCCCGCATGCTTGTCGAAAAACGCACGGGTCCGTTCGGGCTTTTTAGTGGCGCCACCATCGGTCATTTCGGTTAAGGCAAAAAGTTGGCCGTACGCACGGTGAAGTACGTCGAGCCAGTATTCGATAAAGGGAGCGTAGGTATTCGTGCCTGTGTCCCAGCCGCGTGTGCACGCATTAAGTGCTTCGTAGTATGCCATACCGTCCGCTTCGATAATGCGGTTCACACTCATATAACGCGCAATATCAATACCACTTCTTACTGCCAGGAAGTCGGAAAACAGTCGAACGATGCGGCCGTTGCCTTCTTCAAAGGGATGAATGCACATGAAGTCAACGGCAAACTGTGCAATGGGAAGCACAGCGTCGCATTCGAGGGCGGAACCTTCCCGCGGGGTGCCCAGGGCAGCACTGAGCGCATCGCAGGCAGACCCCAGATAGAGGGGCGTTTCGAAGGCTTCAACAGGGCTTACCTGGACTCTTTGGGCTTGACCGTCGATAAGCATGTCCATATAGTCGCGCTTGCGATAGCTACTCTTTTTGCTCTGCCCGCGGTAGGAAAACAGGTCGCCATAAATAGCAAGAATAGTAGTGGTGCTTACGGGGAGCACTGTGGCATGCTCAAGAAGGTTGCGCTGTGCGGTTGCAAGACCAAGGATTTGATGGTCGAGGTCACTTTCGGCTTGCGCAATGTTATTAAGCAAGAGTGCCGTGCGGCCAGCCAGAGGGTAAAGCCCTTCTATATGGGTAGAAGCTT
>JAFUCE010000158.1 GCA_017459805.1 Eggerthellaceae bacterium | reverse complement strand
GCGCCTGTTGTTACGACACCAACATTGTCAGCCAAGACTCGCGTATGGCACAAGGCCCATGAGAAGAGAGGTCTGCCTGACAGCTGGCCAGGCCATAGTGTCTGACACTTCGGCTACCTATATCTCACCGCCGGCGGAACACACATACCATACGTCACGTACGCTGCGCGTGCATTCTAAAAGCTACTCATAGGCTGCGCTATATGTAGTGCTTTGAAACATATCATACACTACATATAGAATCCTTTTTGCTCGCTGATTTGGCCACATAAAACTTAGTTGACCTGGGAAAACAACTTGTGTAGAAAAGCTAAATGATATAGAATGTCTACCAATATGGTGAACTTTATTACTTGAGGGAAGTAAAAAGGAGAAGTGAACCCATGAGTCGTAGTCATTCTATTCTCAAACGCATGCAATCTGTGCTCGTGGCATTCTGCCTTGCAGCTGCTGCCGCCTTTGCCTTTGTAGGTAACGCGCAGTTTGCACAAGCAGCTGACACAACTGTGAATAGTTGGGCTGAGCTGAAGAGCGCCGTCGAGAGCGCTTCAAGCGGTGACACTATTACACTCGGCAGCGACCTTGTGGTCGACAACAACAACCCCATTACGGTTACGCAAGCTATAACCATTGCGGGTGACGCCACAATCTTCCAGGGGGAGCCCGATGCTAATGGCAAGTACCAGACCATGTTTACCGTCAACGGTGGCGACCTTACTATCGACACGGGCGTGACCTTGTCGGGCATGAAGGGCGAAAGTGGAATGTGCCCCGACGGCGACACGTACACGTCCGACAACTTCACGGGCACCTTAAGTGAGGACGGCACGACCTACGACCCCAAGGGCTTCTTCATTCAGGTAGACAAGGGCTCGGCAACGCTTAAGGGCACGCTCTCCGACTTCGTTACTTCCCGCAACAAGGCAACCACGCCGCGCTATGTGGCACCGGTTGTTGCCAATGGCAAGACTGCTACCTTCAACATTGACGGCGGCACAATCAAGAACAACCTCGTGGGCTACATTGTTGACGACAACAAAGCCAACCAAGATGCCCAGAGCATCAAACAGTATGTGAAGGGTGCCGGCCCTAATGTACCGCGCGTTCCCAATGCGGCAACCCAGAAGGCCAACAAAGACAGCTTCGACCGCGCACGCAATAAAGACGCGCTTATCGACGAAGGCGTGCCGGGCACAGGCATTACCGCTACGGCGGGTGCCGTCATTTACAAGGACGGTGCACAGGGCACAATAACTAGCGGCACCATTACCAACAACCGCGCCGACACGGGCGGCATTATGGTGTCCGGCGAAGGCACCGAAGTCACGATTAGTGATGTCGAAATTTCCAAGAACGTGGGCGTTCAATTCGGTGGTGGTTCGACCGCAGAGCAGGGCGGCGTCATCAATATGTCGGGCGGCAAAATGGAATACAACGTCGCCTGGTTTGGCGGCGGTGCAGTGTATGCCACCGAAAACGGCGTCGACTGGCTGCAGGGACGCATGAACGGCGCCGACGGTCTTTCGCCCCAATTTGACGACCGCCTTGACGGCGAGTTCAACATGTCGGGCGGCTCATTGAACAACAACACGGCCCTTACGCGTGGCGGTGCCATCCTGGCAGACTCTGACGCGGTCCATGTGACTGCAGGTAAGCTGCAGAACAACATGTCGCGCATGCTTGGTGGTGCGGTGTACGTTATGGGCGACCATCCGCTCTATACCTATACCATGCACTTGACGGGGCTCTACGTTCATGACAACACAGCCGTTTCGGGTATAGCAGATGCTCGCCAAGCGGCGGCCAATGGGCCCGACAGCAAATATTCGCGCGCGGAGCTTGATGCTCTTAATAACACGCTGCAAACCAAGCTTGAGGCCCCTAACCCTTGCGCTGATGTTCCAGACGACATCCTAGGCGACGTGTTTGCATCTCCCAATAGCGATGACATGAATGACGGTTGGGGTACCCATGGCACGGGTGGCGGCGTGTGGTTGTGCGCCTATGGCACTACCTACTTTGATGCGGGCGCTACCGACCAAGTTGTCATTGCAGATAACTACGCTACGGGTGCAGTACCGCTTAGCAATAGCGTGTACCCTCGCTGGGTGCGCGTTAGTTCCGATGGCAAGACCATTCGCGAGGACATTGCCTACAACACGGCTAATTCAGTTGCAACGGGTACGGGCAGAACCGGCGGCAACGACATCCATGCCGACACGGGCGACTCGGGCAAGGTCATTATCAAGCACGTCGACGAATATACGGGCTGGATGGATGAAAATGCCAGCACATCTGAAAATGTGCGCTACCTCGACCCCGTTTCTGAAGGCCGTGTAAACATGGTTAACGTCGGCCCAATTACGACTATGGAAAACGCCTTCGTTGAAGTTTCTGGCAACGTAGCACGCCGTGGTGGCGGCTTGGCCGCAGACGGTACGTTTATGTTGGGTATGGCGGACGACCAAGCAACCATGGAGTCTGCCATGCAGGTAAGCAAGGCATGGACTTCTTCTGCAGCTAAGAAGCCTGTGGCGATTCGTGTGAATGCCCAATCGGGAACAAATGTGGCAGTCGTGGCAGATGTTCCGCTTGACGGCGAAGCAAATGCTCCCGTCACCGAATTTGACACCATCGAAGAGTTGGCACCCACGGGCAACACCTGGAATGGGCGCTTCAAGCTGCCTATCGAGCTGAATGGTTCTGAAGGAAAGATCAAGGTGTTCAGTCTCGTGTTGGGTGAAGCGTATCGCGAAGAAGGTGACACTGACGGCAAGATTGATCCCACGACTTATGATGGCCGCGCCAAACTGGCTGCTGCCATTAAATCTATCAAGGACAAGCATCGCAATCCTGACACGGGTGAAGTAGACGAAGAAGCCGCCATGGCAGAGCTTCGACGTGCCTTAACGGTGAGTTTCAACGATGATTTGCAGTTCACCTGCGAAGAATATGAAATGGAGTATGACAGTGATGCTGGAGTTTGGACCATTAAGATGGATGGCGGCCAGCCTGTTAAGTCGAGAGACTATGTGTTCTCGAGTAAAGCGGTAGATTTGAGTAAAGCGAGCTTCGAACTGCAGAGCACGAGTTATTACGGGCAAAAGACCGACCCAGATACCGGTGAAGTGTATCCGGTCGAGATCTTCCAGGTTCACCTGTTCGGCATCAACCTGACGCTTGAAGCCCAAAACGACAACAATCCCATTGCGGAGAAATACGTTAACAAGCAGGTGCATTCTGACATTGTCAAGTTCGACCAAGAATTCACCTACGACATCATGGCCTACGTGCCCTACGATGCAACTGAGTTCACCATTAGCGACACGCTGGTCGATGGTCTTGAGTTTGCCAACGCAAATGGTGCTCCCAGTACAAACGCGAATGCCATCGTGAGTTCCATTGTGGTGAAGGCGCAAAACAACCACGAGCCTGGAGAGAACGGTTCGGTCTCTCTGAATGGCGAACCAGACCGCCAGGGCCATGTGCTGAATTTGAAGCCGGGAAGTAAGTACACGCTGCCCAGCGGCAAGGCTATTACTTGCAACACCGAGTTGAACGTTGATGGAAATACTCTGACCGTGCGCGTTCCCGAAGGCGACACGCTCGATGTGCTGCGTGGCAAGTGGGTGCAGGTTACCTTCAACGCGCGTATTAAGGATGAGTATCGCAACCTGGATGCCTTGAATGCGCTTGCTTCGGGCGTGGAAAAGCCATCTGGTGAAACAACCAGCTGGGAAGGCACAGAAACCGACAAGCAGGGCAGCCCTGCTTCAGTCTACACCACTGCTAATGGCGACCTCGCTCTTATTGCAAGTCTTAAGAGCGCAGTAGGACCCGACGATGTTATCTGGGCCGTTGAAGCGCCCAGCCGCCTGTTCGCCCGCACGGCAAGCGGCGATTACTATGCCACGCCCATGAACGACAAGAGCGGCAACACCTGGCAGATTCTTGACCCCACAACGGACGATGGCCAAGGCGACCAAGGCTATGGTCCAAGCGTCTGGACGAATGCCGACAACCGCTACAATGGCCGTGCGCCTCATGCCAACAACACGGTGGCGCAAATCGATTTGGAAGACGCCAAACTTGATGCTCTTAAGCAGACGCCCAAGATCAAGGGCTCGAAGGTTAACAAGGCTGCCGAAGGCGCCAACCGTCTGTTTGCTCAAACAACCGATGCAGAAGGCGCTGTGCATATTTGGGCAACGCCTAACAACGACAAGTCGGGCAAGGTGTGGAATGAAGTTACCGCAGCGGACGGCAACGTATATTCCAACGCCCTTAAGCGTCTGAGCAATGACCGCTTTACCTTGCGTATGCTCGATTTGGTAACCGAATCTATTACGCTTGATCCTAAGGAAAGTCCCAATTGGCCCGTAATCTCCGAAGAGAGCCATGAGGGTATGGCCAACCAGGCCGACTACACCGTCAAGTTTGCCAATCGGGACGACTCGAATCATAAGACCAATACGGTAACGGTAGCACCTGAAACCACCGAGCTCGAAGTAGCGAAGAAGTGGGAAACGGCCGATGGCGCATGGCCTGACGACGTGGACAAGGTCACCTTTGGCATCTATGCGGTGAAGGGTACGACCGAAACCCCTGTGTACATGAAAGATGGCAAGGTAGTGCCGGCTGGTACCGAAGGCGCTAAAGAGCTGACGGTTGAGGTTACCAAAACAACAACCGACCTTAAGGAAACCGTTGACGGCTTGCCGCGCTTGAAGGGCGTGCGCTACATTGCGCGCGAAATTAAGGTTGGCGACAACGACGTGGTCTACGACAATGCGAAGACTACGGGTCGTTCACCTGACGATGTGCCGACAGTCTTTACCGCTATGGCAAGCAAGCTTACGGATACCCGCTTCGCCAAGCTGGCGGAAAAGACGGGTGTGGGCGACATGCCGCTCTTTGGAGCTAAAGCCGACAACCGCCTCTTTGCCATGACGGAGTCGGGCAAATTCTACGTTACTTACGAGGGCGACACGACGGGCGCCGAGGCTGACACCGAGTGGACGCTCGTAAAGGCTCCTACCAACATGAGTACCGACGCAGAGGCTGCGCTCTACAAGCGTGCTGTGTCGATCTTCAACAAGACGGCAGATTCTGCGGTTGAGGTAGTGGAGATCACCGAAGGCTTCACCGCTACGAACACCAAGCCGCAGGTTGAAAAGTATGTAAACAACAAGGTGCATACCGACCTTACCGGCTTCGACAGCGAATTCACCTACAGTGTGATGGCCTACGTGCCCGCGAATGCTACCAAGGTCATTCTGAAAGACACGCTGACCAAGGACCTGCAGTTCGTGAACACCGACCCGAGCAAGGTGCTTTCCGAAGTGCATGTGTATAAGACCAACGACCATGTGGGCAAAGGTAGCGGTACGGTCAGCACGACCAGCGGCGACAACTTTATCCGCAGTGCTGCAGCGGTCGCGAACAACACACGCCAGAAGGAGAAGCCCGTTGACCAGCGCGACTACAAGATTGAAGTAAAGGACAGCGACAAGACGGTCTGGCTGACGCTCGACGAAGGCTTCTTGAATGAAATCCGCACCAAGGAAGCTAAGGTCAAAGACGCCGAAGACAAGAGCTTCTGGGTGAAGATGAGTTTCAAGGCGAAGATCAATCCGGACAGCTATGCGGACGTGCTCGAAAAGATTACCAGTGGTGACGATTCGACTATCAACACCGACGCAGACCCCACGGCTTTGTGGTGGAAGAAGGTTGAAGACGATGGCTCCGTCAAGGAAGGTGCCGACGTTGACCCAGACGATGGCTCGCATGCAGGCCTGCTGAACAAGGCAAGCTACCAAGTCTTCATTGGCAACACGGGTTCAAGCGAAATAGACACCAACACGGTTACCGTCAAGCCCAAGACTACCAAGCTTGAAGTGGTCAAGCAATGGGTGGACAAGTCAGCCGACCCCGACGATGCGACGAAGTGGACGACATCCTATAAGTGGCCCACGGGAAGCGGTGAACCAGAGTCAATCAATATAAAGCTCCTGCTCGACGGTAAGGAAATGAATACCTACGACTGGTGGGCAGCTACTGGCCTCGAGGCAATCAAGAGTATGACGGCTCCCACACCTAACGACGGAAGCGCAGCGTCGAAGGTAACCTTCGAAGGGCTCCCTGTGCTTGAAGGCAAGACCTATACCATCGATGAGGCCTTCATGCCCGACGGCTGCAAGCACTACATGCCGAGCATCTTCACCAAGAACGGTGTAACTACTATCACCAACCAGGAAGAGCATCCGCAGGTTGAAAAGTACGTGAACCAAGACGTGCATGCAGACCTCGCGGCCTTCAATGAGATATTCACCTACGACATTCTGGCTTACGTGCCGAGTGACGCAACCGAGTTCGAGATTACCGACACACTTGAAAAGACCTTGTGGTTTGTGAGCGCCGCAGATGACGTGACTATCAAGGTGCTTGGGCCCGCCAACGACCACAAGACCACCGTCAAGTCCGAGGGCACCCCTCTGGCAGAGGTGGATGCGAATGTTCAGGTGACAAAGAGCATTGATCCCGAAGACGCTTCAACGCTGGGCGAGGACGTCGTGCAGAAACTTACTGTGAGCGCGACGGGTATCGCTGACGGCTCAGGCGTGCGTGGCAAGTGGGTGAAGGTTACCTTCAAAGCACAGATCCGCGACAGCTATCGCACCATGGACGCCCTTACGGGCAGCGGCACCTGGGCTGCAGAAGACGACGACAAGACTACCCAGAGGCAGTTCAAGGACGCTTCCAACCCGAATGCTCCTGTCGACTCGGACAAGGTGCATGAAGGCGTTAAGAACAAGGCCGACTACAAGGTTAAGGTGGGCAACGACTCCGACTTCAAGTATGACTACGACACCAACACGGTTACGGTAAAGCCGGTAACCGAAGACATCGAGATTACCAAGAAGTGGAGCGACGGCACGGCAGCAAATCCTGCAGAGGGTGCAGTTGACGAAGAGACCTTCAAGTCGTGGCTGAAGCTTATCAAGATCGCGGACACGGCTGCGGAAGACGTAACGCAGGCTCAGGCCAGCAACCTAGCTGTGACTAAGAACACCAACGGCACCTACACGGCCAAGTGGACAGGTCTGCCCTGTGAATACATCAACCCCGAAAACCCAGACGCTGGCCTCGTGCGCTACGTAGTGCAGGAAGATGTTGCTGCGGCCGAAGCAGCGGGCTTCAAAGTATCTTACACGGGCAAGGCAAACACTGAAGGTGCGAAGTTCGAAGACGACACAGAAGTAGGCGACGCGGTCAACAACGGTGGCACTATCACCAACGGCAAGACCGAGCTCGAGAAGTACATCAATAAGAACGTGCACAAGTTTGTGGGTCTGGACGAAGTGTTCACCTACGACATCATCGCCTTCGTTACCGACGACGCTGACGAGCTGCAGATTACCGACCAACTTAACAAACAGCTGCAGTTCGCCAAGAGCGGTGCCGACGTCAGGGTCTATGACATGGGCACCACCAACAACCATATGACGTCCGACAAGGCGGCCGAAGAGGGCGATACGGCTACGGTCACGAATCGTGGTACGCCTATTACCAAGGCCACTATCAACACGGACAACAACACGCTGACCGTTACTCTTGCCAACGTCATTCGCGAGATTGACAACACGACGGGTACCATCAGCTACTCAAGCGAAGACCTAACGCCGTATCGCGGCCACTACATCCGCGTGGAGTTCAAGGCACAGCTTGCCGACAGCGTGGTAACCGCCGTTGAGGGCAGCGCATCGTCTATCGAGCAAATGATTGCAGACGGCGAAATCGATGTTGTTGAAATCGGTGGCGAAAACGAGCCGACGAACGATCCGCTGAATGTAACCGACGCCCAGACGCAGCATAGCGGTATCGAAAACGACGCCCAGTACACCATCAAGGTGGCGAACGAAGGCAAGTACAGCGACTCGTCCAACACGGTTACGGTCGTTCCCGAAAAGCCCGAGATCGAAAAGTACGTGGCCCAGGACGTTCACGCAGACATCTGCCTGGATACGGTATTTACCTATGACATTCTGGCTTACGTGACATCCGACGCTGATAAGGTGACTATCACCGACGAACTCGTGAGCGACCTTGAATTCAAAGACGATGCCAACACTGAAGTGACGGTGGTCGACATTGGTACGAGCAACCATAAGACCAACGGTGTATACACGGCGACTAACGACGATGCTTCGGTCAGCGAAGCAGGGGAGGCCATAAGTCCTGCAGAGGCAGTTGTTATCAACATTAATGGTCAATTCCTTACCGTTAGTATCGCCAATGACGCCACCGATGCGAGCAAGCAATACCTAACGCCGTACCGTGGCCATTGGCTTAAGGTGACCTTCCGGGCGCAGATTAAGAAGAGCCTGCAAGATGCTATTAAGGCAGGTACCAAGACGCTTGACGACCTCGAGAACACCACGATTACGGCAACAGACGAAGAAAATCGCGCCAAGCCGAACGTGGGCAATGCGCCAGTTGTCTCCGACAAGGATCATGAAGGCATTAGCAACAAGGCAAACTACGAGATTGAAGTGGACAACGAGGGTAAGTACTCTGACGAGTCCAATACGGTTACCGTTAAGCCGCAAAGCGTCGAACTTTCGGTAAGTAAGGAATGGTTCGAAGACGGCGTAAAGACAAGCTGGCCCGAAGGCGCCACGATAGAGGCTGTCGTATTAAATAGCGACGACGACGTCGTAGCCACACAAGTCCTTTCGGCCACGAAGCCTTCGCATACCTTCACCAACCTGCCGGTGCTTGAAGACAACGAATACAGCATCACCGAGGGTGAGGTCGTGGGTACGTCGCTGTTTAACACCGCCCAAGTAGAAACGGAGGACGGCACGACCTATGTGATCACGAACAGCTCTTCCGTGCCGAAGATTGAAAAGTATGTGAACCAGAAGGTCCATGCCGAGCTTGAAACCTTTGACGAGCCCTTCACCTACGACATCATGGCGTACGTGCCTGAAGGTGCTACCAAGATCGTCATCTCCGACACGCTTATCCCGCAGCTTGACCTGCTTTCGACCGCTGAAGAGATTGAGGCATCGGCCGTTACCAAGGCCGAGAACAACCACACGGTCGATGGCGTTGAAGGCATAGACGCATCCGTCGTGGCCGCGGGCGACCCAGTCAATGTTGAAGGCGCTGAAAAGCTGGCGACCGCTACGGTCGGTGAGAAGGACGAAGCCGAAGGCACGCCTGTCGAAGTGACAGTCATCAACGACAACTATGTATTTGATGGCATGTGGGTCCAGGTAACCCTCAAGGCCCAGATTTGCAAGGATGCCTACGCTGACGTTGCCAAGAAGCTCGACGAAGATCCTGTCTCTGCCCAGGAGAATATCAACTGGGCGCGCATCCAAGACAACACACCTGTCCAGCAGGGCGACGAAGACCACTCGGGCTTGCTGAACAAAGCTTCCTACAAGCTGTATGTGGATACTGAAGGTAGCTCTGACTACGAGACAAACACCGTTACCGTAAAGCCGAAGCGCGTAAAGACGACGGTTGAAAAGCAATGGCTTGCCGCTGATGGTACTAGCATGCCATGGCCCGACGGAGTTGAGAGTGTCAGCATGAAGGTGGTGTATGCCAACGACACGGAGACTCAGGAAGAAGTCATCGAACTGACGCCTGATGCCCCCAAGCAGGAAACGCGCGAATTCAACCGCCTGACGGGTGCTGAGTTCACGATTACTGAAATCACGCAGACACCTGGATTTACGACAGGCGAAGCAACGGGCGACGCCGACAACGGTTTTGTGGTTACCAACACAGCCACTGGCCCAGAAATCGAAAAATATGTGAACCAGGCGGTTCATAAGGAGATTGACTACACTGAGGTCTTCACCTACGACATCCTGGCCTATATCACGCCCGACGCCGACAGCGCGACAATCACCGACGTGCTTGACGAGCAGCTGCAGTTTGCTTGCACATCCGCCGACATTACGGCTGTTTCTTATGAAGACGACAATCATCTTCCGCGCAACGATGTGTATGGCAATGCTATCGTCGAAAACGCTGATGCAACCGTAGCATCCTCGGGCGAGAAGATAGAAGGCTACGATGTCACGATTGACGGCGGTCGTCCGCTTATCGTTGAAATACCAGATGCGACGAGCCTGCGCAACAAGTGGGTAAAGGTGACATTCACCGCGAAACTGGCCGATGACGCCGATCTGGTGAACCTGCAATACATTGACATCGATGCTACGACTCCTGAAAATCGCAGTATCCCCAACGTGGGTAATGACCCTGTCGTTTCCGACGAGAGCCATACGGGTATTCCGAACAAGGCCTCCTACACAATCGGCGTTAAGAACAGCGCTGGCGTAGTAGTCGACCGGCACAATGACGAATCCAATACGGTGACGGTCAAACCGAAGTCTGAGCCGACCAATGTTGGCGTGGTAGTGAACAAGTTTATTAGGGATACGAACGGCAACGAGCTCGACCCTGAGGAAAATGCGTTTACCTTTACCTTGAACATCGAAGGTCCCAATAACTTCAGCCTTACGCAGAACACTACCAACAATGAATCGGGTGGTACGGTGGCACGCTTTGAGGTTGATGGCTTGGTAAGCCCCGGTGAATACAAGTACACGGTCACTGAACAGACCGGTACGGATGCCGACATGGCCTATGACACCACGGTCCTTTCAGGGTCGTTCTACGTGGCGGAATTCGTGATTCCGACTGGTCGGACCCAAGGCTTTAGTATTAGTGCGGTAGGTACGACACACCTTGCCTTTGCAATCCGTCCAGCTACTGCAGACGACATTGATGATGGTTCCAAATACAAGCGCATCCTCGCCGTGGTGGATGCTGAAACTTACGCATCCTACGACGGAAAAGTCCAGATGGCTGACACGGAAAATGAAATCGCTACGGTCAGATTGGTCACGGTCGGAGCGGGCGAATTCAACAACGTACGCGGTGGCGAACAGTACCTCTCTGTCAATGCGTCGACCGTTACCAAGACCTGGAACGATGGTGGAAACGACAAAGATCGTGCCCCCGTTACCTTCCAGCTGTACTGCAAGGTAGGCGAAGGTGCGTTCGAGCCCGTAGAGGGCAAGACGGTCACCATTAGCGAGCCCGACGAAAATGGCGTTTGGGCAGCAACGTTCGAGAAGCTTCCCGCCTACGTTGATGGCGAGCCCGCATCGTACTATGCGGTTGAGGCTAACGCGGCTGACTTCACTGGGCTCTATACGCCGGGCGAAGAAATCGTGATTGTCGATCTTGAGTCAACGAGCGGTATGGGTGCGACCAATCATCCGTTCACGCCGCGGACTTCGATGGACATCAACTTCTCCAAGCGCGCGACAGGTTCGGTTGACGGACTTGAAGGTGCGAAGCTTCAGGTGCTCGACTACCAGGGCAAGGTCGTGGAGGAATGGACCAGTGGCAAGGATCCGCATGTGATATCTGATATGCCAGTTGGTCTGTATAAGCTACATGAAGTTTCAGCACCGAATGGGTTTGCACTTGCGAGCGACATTGAATTCCGCGTAAATGTGGATGACACCGTAGAAGTAAAGGATGGCAATACCTGGAAGGCGTATGACACCTGCATCGTGATGTACGATAAACCGACCACACCAGACAATTCGAACACGCCGACCAACAAGACAGGTAGCAGCACGACTGCCAAGACGTCAGACACGGCTGGCCTGCCCACGGCAGTGCTGGGGATGATTGCTCTGCTCGGCCTGGCCGGTGCACTCGCAACGGCAAGGCGCGTACGCCGCTAGGACAAACCTATAAGAGAACCCCCGCTATACAGGCGGGGGTTCTCTTCTTTGATGCAGCAGTGCATTCGAGTGCTCGCTGTTTCACCATGGGCGACCTTTGATGTTGAACGCTGGGGACCACTCGATGCTGCTTTATATACGACTCAAAACCTTAGGGGTAATGAGTCGGTATAATTGAACTATGAGTTTTCGGGTACATAAAGTCCTTGAGGAAGCGCGTATGGCTTGCTCAGGCTTGCTTGCGCGCGTGCTACCTTCTTCGCAGCATATTCAGCCTCATAAGGTGGTGTTTTCGGCCTACCGCGGGGGCGGTTATGGATGTAATCCCAAATACGTGGCTGAAGCACTCTTGCGTCTTGCAAAAGACAAGCTTGACTTAGTATGGCTTACGCGCGAACACGACCCAAGCATGCCACCTGAAATTCGCCAAGTGAAGTGGGGAAGTGTGGCGGCAGCTCGCGAATGGGCGACAGCAAGGGTATGGGTGGACAATGTACGCACGCGACGCCACGTAGCTAAAAAGCCGGGGCAGTTTTACGTGCAAACCTGGCATGGCTGCCTCTCGCCCAAGCCTTTGGAAGCCGATATAGAGCCACTCCTTAGCCAGACCTATATTCGCGGTGCCAAGCAGGACAGCAAAGACGCCGACCTTTTCATTTGCAATAACGTCTTCTTCGAAGAAAAGATGCGCTCAAGCTTTTGGTATGACGGTCCTATCCTGCGCTGTGGCTTGCCGCGCAACACGGTGCTTATAAACTCAAGTCCTGATGTACGGGCAAAGGCGCGCGCAGAACTTGGGGTGTCAGAACAAGTAGGTATCTGCCTTTTTGCGCCCACCTTCCGCGACGATGGTGAAAACAATAGCTTTGGTTTTCGCCTGGACGAATGCGCGTGTGTACTACAGCAGCGCTTTGGTATGCCCTTCGTTTTCGTGTTGCGCTTGCACCCTAATGCGGCGGCACAAAGCAGCGAACTCTTGGTTACGGATGCAATGCAGACCACCGCGCCACAGACTTCTTCCGCGCAGCCCAGCGCCACGCAGGGTCCCACACAAGCCAGCGCAGCACACGCAAGCACGGCTCCCGTCAGCATAATCGATGCTTCGCACTACGCCGACCCCATGGAGCTGCTCTGCGCTACCGACGTGGTGATAAGCGACTATTCATCCATGCTGGAAGACTTTGCGCTGCTTGGGCGCCCTGGCTTTCAATTTGTTCCCAATGCCAAGCAGTTTGAAAGTACGCGCGGCTTTTATTACCCACTCGAATCCCGCCCGTTCCCATTGGCGTACACGGAAGAGGAGCTCTTCAATGCTATCCTTTCCTATGATGAAACGCGCTGGTCTGCCAAGCGCGATGAATTTTTTGCTTCAATTGGATTTGACGATGACGGGTACGGGGATGAAGTAGTGGCGAAACTCATTTTGGATGTGCTTGAAGGTAGGAAGTAAAACGCGGCCTAGAATATGCGGAGGCGTGAAAACATAGCGGAAGTCTATGCGCAAAAAAGCAGGGGCTACAAGCTGCTCAAGCGAGGCTTTGACCTGGTTTTTTCGGCGGGTGCCCTTGTGCTGGTGACTCCTGTCATGCTTGCTTGCGCCATAGCTATCGTCCTTGAAGATGGACGCCCCGTTATCTATGTGGCACCACGCAAGGGCAAGGACGGCAAACCCTTTTCCATGTATAAGTTTCGTAGCATGAAACGTGGTTCGGAGGAGCTGCAAAACATCCTTGCATCTGCGGTCGGTGACGGCACGCACCCCCATACGCAAGGCCCCGCCTTCAAGGCGAAAAACGACCCGCGCATGACGCGTGTGGGGCGCTTCATTCGAAAGTATTTCATAGACGAATTGCCTCAGTTGGTAAACGTTATCAAGGGTGATATGTCGCTTGTGGGTCCGCGCGCTATCCAGCAAACACGCGAATACACAGCCTACGAAGCGCAGCGTTTAGTGGTTCAGCCGGGCCTGAGCTGCTATTGGCAAACCAGCGGCAATATGCGTATGCCGTGGGAAGAATGGCTTGAGCTCGACCTCGACTATATCGAAGGCATGAGCATTGCAACTGACCTTTCCATACTGGCAAAAACCTTGGGCGTGGTAGTTCGAGGGGAAGGTGCGTATTAGCATGCAGCCCGTGGACACGATACTCATTGTGACAGCCTACAATGCCGAAGCCTTCCTCGAAGCATTATTTGAATCGCTGAGGCGTCAGAGCTATCAGGGGTTTCAGTTGGTGTTTGTCGACGATGCTTCAACTGATGCCACCCTTGCCCTTGCCCAAAGGCTTGGCAGCTTTTTAGGCGACCGCATGCAGATATTGCACAATGCTAAAAACCTGGGCCTTGTGGGTGCGCGAAACGCTGGACTTGATTGGGCCGCGCAGCATCCAACGAAATACCTGGGTTTCTTGGATGCTGACGATTGGTTCGAGGACGATTACCTGCTCGATCTTTATACCATGGCTGAAGCTACCCAGGTGGGCTTATGCGTTGCAGGCATCGTGCGCTATGATGACGCAAGCCAGCGAACGCTTGCAAGTGAGATGATACGCATAGAACCCTTCCTCTATGAAGACGCCAGCACCTGCGATGATGTGGCTATTATCAACCCCTGTTCCTACGCTAAGCTCTTTCGCTTCGATACCCTTCACCAGCTGCGCTTCCGCGACGTACTGCGCTCAGAGGACACCTGCTATCTGTTCGACGCGCTGCCATTGCTTGGTGGAATTGCCTTTACGAATAAGGCGCTGTATCACTATCGCGTGCATCGCTCATCGCTGAGCGCTTCTGTTGGGTCGGCGCAGCATGAATCAATGCACGCCTGCTTTGCTGATATGCTACCCTCCTTTAACGAAGCAACTCGCGCGCCCTATAAAGACCAATTTGAAACTCAGATTTTCATCCATAGTTCTTTGGGTATGATTCTGCGACGGGTAGAGCAGGGCGAAGTCGCTTCTTTGCTAGCCGAAGATGAGCTTCGCTGGCTGGATGAACACATACCAAGCTGGCGGAGCAACCCTTTTCTTAACGGGCACAATTACAAGGCCCTCTTCCCGAAGTTTTTAGCACTGCAGGCATGCGCCGAACTGTACAAGTCGAATGCGGCCCAGGTCTTTGTGTATGGCTACAAGGCTTTTCAGATGCTTTTTGGAAAAGAAGTGCGAGCCTAAGCTATGGATACGCCACTTATTTCACTCATCATGCCCGCCTATAACTGCGAAGCCACTATTGGGCTGGCAATAGAAACACTTGCTGCCCAAGACTATCCCGTTTTTGAGCTTATCGTGGTCGATGATGGAAGTAGCGACTCGACACCCGACATTGTTGAACAGCTTATGGTGCGCGATTCCCGCATACAATTGCTTCGTCAAGAACATGCGAGTGCTGGGGCAGCGCGCAATACCGGCATGGCGCATGCTCGCGGTGACTACCTTCTTTTTGTCGATGCCGATGACGCATTTGAGCCCACGCTCCTTTCGACTTTGTATGCGGCGAGCCTCGTGACGGGCGCAGAAATAAGCATGTGCAATGCTGATTGTTTTCTGACCACGCCCGCGCAGGTCGTGCGGCCGTGGAACGCGGGGGCGGGGGAGTTGGCTCCAGGCGTGTATGACACGAAGCATTTGCGCATGCGCTTGTTTCAATGCACGACCATGGTTGTGTGGAACAAATTTTTTAAGGCAGATTTTATTCGTGGGCTCAACTTGCAATTTCAAGATCAGCCTCGTTATAACGATGCCTACTTTACGATTATGACACTCGCTCACGCGCGAACCATTTGCAAGATTGAAGACGCCTTGGTTCACTACCGCATCGCGCAAGGTGCCAGCTTGGTCGACCGTGAAATTGACGAGCCGTTTTGCGATGTGCAGGCATTCGATGCTGCACGCACTGCCCTCGAAGCGGAGGGCATGCTGAAAAGTCCTTTGCGCAAAAGCTTTGACACCTTGGTGGTTAATACCATTACCTGGCGTTTAGCCCACTATGCGCGGCGAAGCGAAACAGCCACAAAGGCCCTGTTTAACGCCTACTTTGGCGACTACGAAAAGAAATGGGGTCTTGACAATGCGCGCTGGCCTCACCTGCGTTCTGCGCGCTATGCCCTTGAGTATGACCTTATAAAACGCGTAGGAGTTGGAGGGCTCTTACGTGCCGCCGCAGCTGATAAGCGTGACCGCACATCGAAGCGCAGTGTGACCGCAGAAGCTGCCTTTATTACACGTTTGGCTCGGGAAGCATTGCTGAGGAAGTTGCTTTAGCCGTGGAAGAATATCGTGCTCAAACACCTTTGCAGGGTCTTGCTAACTATGTAAGAAGCATCGGCTTCGAAGAATGCCTTTTCTATTTCGCCTTTACTCTTTGCACCTTTACCACGCTTATGATGCGTACAACCTATAGTACTGTTGCAGGTTTCGATAAGGATAGCTTCGAATTTCTTGCCTACGCTTTGGTGGCATTGCTTCTTTTGGGCAAGCTTATTCTCGACCGAGAAACTTCGTGGCGCTACGCCCTTGCATGGGCTCTTGTGATACTGGCTTTTGTAACGTATTGGTTTGCCAATCAGTGGCGCGTTTCGGTTCTGTTTTTATTTATTGCTGCTGGTAAAGGTGTTTCACTGAAGCGCTTGGCTGCTCTTGCCCTCGTTATTCAGGCAACGGTCCTTCTCGTTACGGTCTCCTTTGCCATGGCGGGCAAGCTCTACAGTTTTACCGTATGGCGTGAAACGGGCGAGGGCTGGATTCCTCGTTTGAGCTATGGCTATTCCCATCCCAATATGCTCGGGCAGGTTTTTCTTACTATCGCTCTGTCCTTTGCCGTGTTGCGCTTCCCGCGTTTTAATCTAGGGGATGTGCTCGTGTACGTCGTGCTTGCCGCTGCTGCCGGCATGCTTGTCATGGCGCGTACGGCAACGGCCGGTATTGTGCTTGCTGGCGTTCTGGCAGCATTGAGCCCCTTCGTTATGCGCACGCCACAGCGTCAGCACCGTATGGCTCTGCTTGCCTGTATCGCTTTTTGTTTCGCGGCCGTATTTTCGTATTTCATGATGCTTTGCTACAGCCCAGATGTGGGTCTTATGGCAAGCCTCGATCGCGTTCTTTCAACGCGCTTTTCGCTGGCCCATCGCTTTTTCGAAGTCTTCCCGCCGCAGCCCTTTGGGCGCTCCATTATGGCGGTTAAACTGGGCGACTTTGCCCAGGAAAGCCCCGACAATCTTTATGCCTATATGTTGCTTAAACAAGGAATCGTTCCCACCCTTGTGCTGGGGGCATTGGTGCTTGCCGTGTATGTGCGTGCTATTCGCACGAAGGCATGGAGTGCGGCTTTAATGGGTCTTATGGTCTTTGCTATTGCTGGCATTATGGAAATGTATGCCGTGAATTTCACGCTGGATTTCTTCCTGATCGCCTGTGCCTGGCTCTTGTATGGGACGTGGCCCGAAAGTAGGGTCGATGATGCCTAAGCCCCAGCAGCAAACAGAGCCGACTGCGCAGCGCACCCAGCTTGCTAAGAGATTAAGCCCCTTAAGTGTATGGGCCTTGTCCTTAGGCTGCATTATTGGTTGGGGAAGTTTTATTTTGCCTGGGACGACCTTCCTGCCGCAGGCGGGCCCTGCTGGAACTCTTTTGGCGCTGGCCATTGCGGCGGTTGTGATGATTATCATCGCCTTTAATTACAGCTTTCTTATTAAACGCTACCCCTATGCAGGGGGCGAATATTCTTACGTTAATGCCACCTTTGGCGCAAGGCATGCCTTTATCATGTCGTGGCTTTTGGGTCTGTGTTATTTAGCTCTTGTGGCTCAGAATGCCACAGCCCTTGCCTTAGTGGCGCGAAACGTGGTGGGCGGCGTTTTCCGTACTGGTTTTCTGTACTCATTCGCTGGCTACGACATTTATGCGGGCGAACTCTGCCTTGCACTTGCCGCGCTCCTGTTATTTGCAGCTCTGAGCATTCGGGGCGTAAAACTCGCGGGTCTTTTTCAGACCGTCCTCGTGCTTGCCATTGTGTTTGGTGTAGGCGCAACGCTTGCTGCCACGATAGATCAAGTTGGGCCCCAGGCCTTCTTTGCACCACGTCCCGCCTTTAGCCCCATAACACCTCCGTTGCATGGCGTTTTGGTGGTGCTCGCTATTGCGCCATTTTTGTTCGTAGGCTTCGATACCATTCCTCAGGCAGCGGAAGAATACCACTTCCCACCTGTGAAAACGAAGGGTCTCATCATTCTCTCGCTTGTTTTTGGAGCGCTCATATATGCAGCACTTACCTTTCTGGCATCTTCTACTGGGCCCAATGCCTTGCAGGGCTGGGATGGCTATTTAAATGCTTCTGCTGACGGCATTGAAGGGATACCAACGTTTAACGCTGCGCAGACCTTTTTGGGACTTCCCGGCATAGTTCTTCTGAGTGTGGCGGCCTGCGGTGCCATTCTTTCAGGCATTGTGGGTTTTTATATGGCAACAAGCAGGCTTCTTTTTGCTTTGGCACGCGATGGGTTTTTGCCCGACTGGTTTGCTTCAGTTCATCCGCGCTATCGCACACCGCACCATGCGCTTTTGTTCATTTTCGCGGTCTCTGCTATAGCGCCCTTCTTTGGGCGAACCGTTCTTGGTTGGTTGGTGGATATGTCGGCCTTGGGTGCGGCCGTTGCCTACGCCTACGCGTCTTTGGTTACCTGGCGGCATGCGCGGTGTGAATACAAGACGGCATATCAGCTAACGGGTGCTCTCGGTTTTGCGTTTTCGCTTGTATTTGTCATTCTTTTGCTCGTGCCAATTCCTGGTCTTCACGCTTCCTTAGGCGTGGAGTCTTACGTCTGCCTGGTGCTTTGGATTGTGGTGGGTGCTATATTCTTTTTAGGAACGAAACGAAATCGTCAAGGAAGGGACAAGGCTTGATACCCATCGGTCCGCAGAGAACATCGTTGTTGCGTTTGGTGGATGCCTGGCGCAAACGTCGCTTTGCCAAGCGTTACGCAAACTGGAGTGCGCTGTCCGAAGCGGACCTGCCTGAAGCTTTGGCGCAGTGGTACCAAAAAGCCACGGGGCGCGCGCTCGATTTGGATAATCCGCAGACCTATGACGAAAAGATTCAATGGATAAAACTCTATGGGGCAAGTCCTGAAATGGGGCGCCTTTCAGACAAGTATCTTGTGCGTGAATGGGTGGCAGAGCGCGCAGGTGAAGATGTGCTTGTACCCTTGCTGGGGGTGTGGGACTCGTCCGACAAAATTGACTTTGACGCCCTGCCTGACCAGTTTGTTCTTAAGGCAACGCATGGTTGTGGCTGGAATATTGTGGTGCACAATAAGCAATCACTCGTGCTAAGCCGCGTGCGCCAGCAATTAGCCGAATGGCTAAGCCTTAATTACGCCTACATGGCGGGGCTCGAAATGCAATACCGTTATTGCGAGCCACGTATTATCGCTGAGGCCTATTTAGAAAACGAGCCTGGTGACTTATATGACTATAAGTTTTTCTGCTTCAAAGGACGCGCTGAATGCATAGGCTTTGTGCGCGGTCGTGCCGCACATCCAAGCGAGGCCTGCTTTGACCGCGCTTGGAACAAACTTCCCTGTACCTATTACACGCATCCGCGCATTGAAGAAGAAATTCCCAAGCCCGCTGGTTTCGACCGCGCGCTCGAAATTGCTGAAAGTTTGGCGAAAGGATTCGAGCACGTGCGCGTTGACTTGTATATCTTGCCTGATGCGACGGTGCATTTTGGCGAAATGACCTTCACTACACTTTCGGGCAACGCACGGTGGAACCCTCCTGAATATAATGACTATTACGGTTCGCTTATTGACCTTTCAAACTTTCCTGCCTGGCACGCCATGCATCCCGGGCAGGACTGCAGCAGCGCTCCTGACGCGCAGCAAAGTAGCCTCCAAGAACCCACGGTCTAATACGGCTATGACAAGCCAACGGAGACATAATACGGTTCGCAATATGTGGTGGGGCGCGGCACGACGCTTCGTGGCTGTGCTGGGTCCTTTTGTCGTGCGTGCCTTGCTCATCAATAAGCTCGGTGTTGACTACCTCGGCCTTTCAAGCTTTTATACGTCGCTTCTTCAGATTCTTAATTTAGCCGAGCTTGGTTTTTCGACAGCGGTGGCGTATGGCATGTATGAACCAATCGCCCGTGGAGACAGCGACATGGTGGCGCGCTATCTTAACTACCTGCGTCGGGTGTACCACATCATTGGCGTTTCCTTGTTGCTTGGTGGGCTCGTGCTTATTCCTGCACTTTCCTTCCTTATTTCAGGTACGGTGCCCTCTGACGTGAACCTTGGCTTGGCTTTTATTATTTTCTTGGCGAATACAGCGCTTGGCTATGTGCTCTTTGCACACAAACAAACCTTGCTTCAAGCACACCAACGCAAAGATCTCGTAGACAAGGTGGGCTTGGCAACCCTTGTTGCCCAGTTTGTGCTGCAGTCTGCCGTGCTTGTGCTTGCGCCAAACTTCTATACCTATGCCATTGTTTTGCCCCTGTGCACGATAGCGTCAAACCTCATCTTGGCGAAACTGACCCAGCATTACTATCCGCAATACACTGATGCACGTATCCGCGAGTTAGAGCTTGGCGAAGAAGAACGCAAGGACATGCGAGTTCGTATTGTGGGGCTCGTGCTTCAAAAGGCGTGCATGATTACGCGTGATCCTTTTGCTGGAGTCGTGATTTCCGCATTTGTTGGCCTTGGTGCTATAGCCCGTTTTGGGAACTACCTTTCTGTAGTCGGCGGCTTGTTGGGTCTGCTCGGTGTTATTGGTATGTCCATGACCGCTTCGGTGGGCAACAGTATTGCCCTCGAAAGCCCAGAAAAGAATACGAACGACCTGCGTCTTTTCGTGTTTCTTTACGCCTTTGCCTCAATTGTCTGTGCTGCCGTTTTGCTTGCCTGCTTTCAGCCTTTCATGGCGCTTTGGGTGGGGGACGAACTTGTCCTACCCTTTGGCTTTGCTATTAGCATGGTGGTCTATTTTTATATTCGCACTATGGGCGACATGCGCACCGTCTATGTGGATGCTACAGGGGTATGGTGGAAACTGCGCTGGCGCGCGCTGGCAGAAACTATTGCTAACCTAGTGTTGTGTTTGGTATGCACACGGCTTTGGAGCATCCAGGGGACGATGGTGGCATTGTGTACAAGCCTGTTTGTATTCAACTTCCTCTATGGTTCCCACCTGGTGTTTAAGCTGTATTTCGGGCTAGAAAAAGCGCGGGATTACTATCTCGACCATGCGGCCTATGCGCTGGCGGCCTTAATCATTTGTGCTTTGGTGTATGCCCTTGCTTCCTTGGTGCCAGCAGATACGTGGGCGTTATTAGTACTGCGGGCATTTGTTGCAGGGCTTTGCGCAAGCGTGATGGCTACGCTTCTCTTCTATCGTTCAAAGCAATTCAAACGAGCACTTGAATTTCTCCGCATGCTTAAAGCCTAGTTTGACACGATTGCTTCACGGCCAATGAGCTGGATATCCTAAGCTTAATACATCGTTTTACCAGGTAGGACGATTGCCATATCTGTGACTTTCTCACTTTACAAAGGTGAGTGTTCTGATACCATTTTTAATTGGAGAAAGCGCAATAATGTACCCATAGTGTTACGTTAATCCTTCGTAATGGCCACTATGGTTGCGCAATGCTTTGAGGGAGTGGAATATGAAGCATTTTTTCGCAACACTTGCATCCATGCTCGTGCTCTTGGGAATTCTTACAGCTTGTTCTTCGGCTTCGCCTGTTTCAAGCATAGACGATAGCATTATCGAAAGTTCGGAGCTCGACACAAGCGCCTGGCCCATCACCCCCATTCCGACTGCTACGGCTGGCTCAGGTAGCAGTGATGCTGTTTCAAGCGACCGTGCTTCAAGTGACCGTGCCTCAAGCAATCGTGCTTCGAGCAATCGTGTTTCAAGCAATACCGCGTCGAGCAATAAGGCTTCTTCGGGCAAGGCTTCTTCAGGGAGAGTTTCCTCAGGAACAGCTTCATCGGGCAAAGCCTCTTCAGGAAAAGCATCTTCTGGTGCATCTTCAGGTTCGGGTTCATCTTTTGCTTCTGGCTTGAGGGAAATGAATGTGGGGATGCAGTATATTTCTGGCAAAGACCTCCTTGCCGCTATCGGCTCAGGGGACAAAAACAAGATCATCATTGACTTGCGTAAATCCGAAGACGCCAAGGCTGGCGCTATAGAAGGCAGCATCTTTGCTCCAATGAATAGGGCTGTCGACAACAATGACTATGTCGATGCCATTGCAAACCTTAGCGGCGCTCTCTACGATGCCACTGGTAGCGAAGTGGGCGAAGGGAAAGAGCTCATCCTTGTATGCTATCAGGGTAAAAAGTATGCCCAGGCGGCTACCGACATTTTGAATGCCCTCGGTGCCGATATGGAAAAAGTCTATACCCTCGAAGGTGGAATGAAGGCTTGGAATGAAGCCGGCAATCCCACGGTCACGCGTTAGTTCTTGACCCCGTTTGTGCGCCTCGCCCATGTCTGACCTGCGAAAAGAACAGCTTGAAGTATTTTCTACGATGTTTATTCGTACGGATGCTGGCGGCTTCGAAGAGTGCACGAGTGCTCCTTTGTGGGACGCTTTTGTATCGGGTGCATCCCATGATCTTGCTTTAGCCATTGCTCAGCCACCGAGCTACGACGACTATCGGCACTACATGAATCGTATTCTGACGCCAGGCATTCCCGGGTCGCTTCCGCTTGTTGAATCGCTCTACAAAGACTGGGGTGGCCGCAGTGCTGGTTTACAACACGGGCAGGGTTACTATCTAGGGGAGTCTGCCCAGCATGCTCGCGCTGTTTTCGACAGCCTTGGTATAGAGATTCCGCATGAATACGAGTCTATGCCAGATCACTTGGTCTTGCTGCTTGAATTATTTGAATACTTACGCGATAACGCATCTGCCCAAGACGCGGCCGACTTTGCCCGCCATCATTTCGACTGGTTAGTTGACTACCGTCAGGCGCTTGCGACCCGCATGGAAAACGAAAATGATGCTTCCCTTGTGGAAGTGGCTCAGTTCTATAGGCATCTTCTGAGCTATGTTGAAGAGTTCGTTTCATCTGATGTATTGCTTGGTGAAGCGAATGAAATCATTGGCGATATTAATGAGGACATAAGCAGAAGTACAGAGGAGGTAATTCTGCATGACTAAGCGGATAACACGGCGCAGCTTCTTGCGTGCGTCGGCGGGGAGCGCGGCACTGGCGAGTGCTGGTGTTGTTGGTTTTGCCGACTGGCAAGCTGAACGCGCTCATGCTGACGAAGCGGCTGACGCGGCTCAGGCTACGGGCGAGACCAAACGCGTGTCTACCTTGTGCAATGGCTGCACGAACGAATGCGGCTTGTGGGTGAACGTAAAAGACGGCGTCATCCACACGCTCGAAGGCAATCCCGAAAGCCCCAACTCAGGCGGAAGGATGTGCGGCCGCGGCCATGGTTTTGCTCAGATGACCTATTCGGCCGACCGCCTGCTGCACCCTATGAAGCGCATGGAAAATGGCGACTTCGAACCTATTAGCTGGGACCAGGCCTACTTAGAAATCGCTTCGAAGCTTACCGCCATTATTGCCAAAAATGGTCCACAGGCCTTTGCTTTTATTCGCGACCCGCGTCCCAATATCAATTTCTACGGACCGCGTTTTACGGCCGCTTTAGGTTCTTCAAACATTTACACGCACGGTGCGTCCTGTAATTTGTCCCTGCAGAGCGCCTACCGCGCGACAATCGGTGGCGGTTTTTCGGCTGACATTGCAAACGCCAAGATGATTATGTTTATCGGGCGCAGCTATGCTGACGGCATTACACCTGCAAACGTGAAGGCTCTAGCAAACCTTTCTACCGGTACTGAATGTCACATAGTAATTGTTGATCCGCGCTTCAACAATTCAGGGCATTTGGCAGACCAATGGGTGCCTATCAAACCAGGCACCGACTTGGCTTTCGTCCTTGCCATGAGTAACGTCCTTATTGAAGATGAACTCTACGACAAGGACTTCGTCGACAAATATGTTCTTGGCTTTAACGCCTTCAAGAAAGAAGTGGCTCAATTTAGCCCTGAGTGGGCAAGCGATATATGCGGCATTGAAGCAGAAATCATTCGCGAGCTTGCTTACGAAATGGCGGCTGCGGCGCCGGCAGCTGTTATCGAGCCTTCCTGGCGTGCAGCCTTTGGTTGTGCGCATCAGAACTCCTTTATGACGGGCCGTGCTGTGGCTGCCTTTAATGCGCTCTTGGGCAACTATGGGCAAAAGGGTGGGGCGCTTATCACGAGTTCTCCTGCCCTGGGGGCCCTGCCTGCCGACAAGTTCCCGAGCCCTCCCTTAGTTGACACGCCGCGCGTGGGCAACGCAGAATACCCGCTGGCTGTTCCTGGCATGGGAACAAACCTTGCTGCCTTAAAGGCCATGATCGCCGGCGACATTAAGGCGGTGTTCTTCTACCAGAGCAACGCTGCTAAGGGCTATGCTAATCCCAAGGTCTGGGAAGAGGGCCTGGACAAGTGCGATTTGGTAGTCGACATTGACGTGCAGATGTCTGAAACGGCAATGTTGGCCGACTACGTCTTACCCGAGTGCAGCTATCTTGAGCGCCTGGAAGCGGTTTATACGCAGGGTGGCAAGAAGCACACGGTGTCTTTACGCGACAAGGCAATCGACATTGTGCACCCCGACACGCGTCCGCTTGACCAGATTATGCGCGAGTTATCGGCGGTAATTGGTGTGGGCAAGTACTTTGACTTTACGATTGATGAGTTGGTAGAAGCCCAGCTTAACAGCATTGGGCTGACAACTGAAGAGCTGCGTGAAAAGGGTATTATCGACCTCGGCACCTCCGATTTCGAATATGGTAAGGTGCCTGCCTTTGCCACGCCATCAGGCAAGATTGAGTTTTATAGCGTAACGGTTGGTAAAGCAGGCTTAAGCCCTATTATCACCTGGCAAGACCGCAAGGCGCATCCCGCAGAGGGTGAGTTCTATTTCGTGGGCGGTAAACAGTCCGTGCAAAGTCACACCATGACTACGAGCATCGAAGCCCTTATGAATATTTCGAAGGAGTATAAGCTCGAGCGCCTGTGGGTAAATGCAAGCGACGCTGAAGCACTCGGCATTAAAGAAGACGACACGGTTGAAATCTCGTCTTCGGAATACACGGATACCATTCGCGTGCATGTAACCGAACGTATTATGCCTGGTGTGGTGTGGGCGCCCACGCACTACGGCGGCTCCTCGCCCTATTTAACCCAGGGTTATGACTTCGGCATCTGTGTTCCCAACTTCCAGCCATTCGATATGGAGCCAGGCACCGGTGCCACCATGAGTCAAGAATTTACTGTTTCGATTAAGAAGGTAGGTGCGTAAAGATGGCGCGTTACGGAATGCTTATAGACACGCGTCGCTGTGTGGGCTGCTTTGCCTGCCGCCTTGCGTGCCAAATGAAAAATACGCTCGGGCCTAAGGAAGGATTCGTTCACTTCGAACACCTTGAAACGGGCGCCTTCCCGCACGTGGATGCCGAGGTTATTCCCATGCAGTGCATGCATTGCGAAGATGCCCCGTGCCAGCATGTGTGCCCGACGGGGGCTACCCATACCACGGAAGACGGTGTGGTGCTCGTGGAAGAAAGCAAGTGCATAGGCTGCAAGTATTGCATGGTGGCCTGTCCTTATAGCGTGCGTATGATTGAAGAAAAATCAGGTGTGGTTGAAAAGTGCCGCTTCTGCTGGGACGACGAACTGGGCGGTCCCAATAATCCGTCCTGTGTGGCAACCTGTATTGCCGATGCGCGCATTTTTGGCGACTTGGATGACCCCGAATCGGACGTTTCAAAGGCGATTGCTGAACTTGGCGCCCAGCCGATTGCGGGCGATTTGACTAAGACCAAGATTTTCTACGTAAGGGGTTAGCCATGGTGTGGGGTCCATTGATTGCTGTTTATCTATTTTTAGCTGGTGCAGCCGCAGGCGCTTACTTGGCAGAGTCTTTCATCAGTTTTAAATATCCTACTGACAAAAAAACGCGTAGGTGGGGGCGTATTATCGTTCCTGTCCTTTTGGGCGTGGGTTTACTTATGCTTATGATTGACGCTGAAGCAGGCTTTAAGAATCCCTTGCGCTTCTTTGGCTTGGTTAATAATCCTGCGTCTGTTATGACCATCGGTGTCTACATCATTTGCATGTTTATGCCTATATCTTTGGTGGTGGCAGTGCTCGAGCTTTTCCACAAAAACGTTCCACGCTGGCTGGATATCATAGGCGACATCGGCGCTGTCTGTCTGGCGGGCTATACGGGCTTCTTGCTGGGCGATTCCCTTGGTGTGCCGCTGTGGCATAATTCCATTTTGCCAGCTTTGTTCCTCGTTTCTGCGCTTACTTCAGGCATTGCCATTGTGTCCTTGCTTGGCTTTTTGGGTGACGAATCTGAATTCGAAAAGATGCGTGCCCTGCGTCCAATTCACATCGTTGCAACTATTTTGGAGCTTATTCTTATTGCACTGATGCTATTTATAGCTGTGGGAAAAGGCGCTGCTGGTGCCGCCTCCGTTGAAATGATTTTGAGCGGGCAATATGCAGTATTGTTCTGGCTTGGCCTTATTGGTATCGGGCTCGTGCTGCCACTTGCACTCGATGTTTTTACTGCAGGTACTGCTAATGATCATAAGGCAGGTGCACTTGCGGTTGAGGCATCTGGACATGCCTGCGTGCTCGTTGGGGGCTTCCTGCTGCGCTTTATTGTCGTTATGGCGGGTGTGACTATGATACTGTTCTAAATTGACTAATGCTATATTGTTAGTCACGATTATATTGGTTTCGATAGAACGATACTAAGGGAGGGAAACACAAGGTATTCGTTCTTAAATCTCGTGGATTATAGGTTTAAATGAAAGGAAGGGAACCTATATGAAAAAAATGAAGTTACTCATCGCAATCATTTCTGTGTTTGCACTGGCTGCTTTGGCTGGCTGCGCAGGTGGCGGCACCGCTACTCCTGCGGCTTCTGCTTCCGCCGATGCAGAAGCAAGCGCATCTGCCGACATGGAAGCTAGCGCCGACATGGAAGCAAGTGCCAGCATGGAAGCTGAAGCAAGCGCCGACATGGAAGCTGACGCCGAAGCAAGCGCCGACATGGATGCCGAAGCGGCTCTTGAAGGAAACGTAGCCAACCTTGTTGCCAATTATTGGATTAACTTCCCAGCTGAAGGCAACAACTCTATCCCTGCCGACAAGCTCTTCGAAAAGATTGCCGCGGGCGAAGATATGTACATCCTCGACATTCGCGCTGCTGAAGACTATGCAGAAGGCCACCTGAAGGGTGCCGTAAACATTCCTTATGGCCAGATTGGTGCAAACCTCGAAGCTATTCCGGATGACAAGGACCTCTATGTTAACTGCTACAGTGGCCAGACTTCTTCGCAGGCTGTAGTTGCTCTGTGTGTTGCTGGCAAGAAGGCCCACAATATCGTGAGTGGCTGGAAGGGTGGCATTTCTAAGGCCGAAGGTTTCGAAGACTATGTTGAAACCGAAGAAAACATGTTTGAAGGTAGCTATCCGGTAAATGCCGACGTTAAGGCTGCTATCGAAGACTACTTCGCCAAGGCTACCTCCGATGAAGCTCACAAGTCCTTCAATATCGACCCAGCTGAAGTGAAGGAACTTGTTGCTGCTGGCAGCACCGACTACGACATCGTTGACGTTCGTCAGGCCAAGGACTATGACGAAGGTCACATTCCTGGTGCCATCAACATTCCGTTTGGCACGAACATGCAAACTGGCTTTGTAGAAATCTCTGGTGAAAAGCCAGTTATTGTGTACTGCTACAGTGGTCAGACCGCTTCCCAGGTTATGACAAGCCTCCGTCTGCTGGGCATTGATGCCTATAACATGACTGGTGGCATGGGCAAGGCTCCTGAAGGTGAAAACCCAGGTTCTGGCTGGTTGGCCGTTGAAGGTGCTGCAGACCTGCTCGAAACTGATATGGCTGCTGCCGCGTAATAACGTGACACCCTCCCAACTGAAAGGCCTGCGTAATGCGGGCCTTTCTTTTTGCTTTGCACACGGGCGGCTTGCTTCATTCGTGGACGGAATAAACGAGACAAAAACGATGGAGTGCTCCAGTGATTCACTACCCCTAAGGTTTTGAGTCGTTATAATTACGTGCATGAAGAAAATCTTTGTAGGCATATTACTCGGCGCCGCGCTTTTCTTAGGGGCCTGTGCGTCCGACTCTATTGAAAAAGTCCAAGACAACCTTGGTTTTTTAGAGGACGCCCAAGGCGAAATAGTCCTGGCGCTTAATACGGAAGTCACCATGACGACCGTGCGCGAAAGTGCCCGTGAAGCCATGCTGGACGAAGCGAAGGAACAAATCGCTTACTACCATAAACTCATTGATGCCCACCGCGATTATGTGGATGCCGATGGCAAGCCCGTAGTGAACGTGAAGTACCTCAACGACCATG
>JAFUCE010000157.1 GCA_017459805.1 Eggerthellaceae bacterium | reverse complement strand
CGACCGAGCATCCCAAAATGTCGGCATTGATAGAATAAGAGGTTGATGCTTTGGTGACTTAGGCAGGATTGAAAGCGATGTTTATGCTGCTTGTGGGGTTTGTGGGGTTTGGTGGCGCTTAGAAAGCAAGAATTGCACAACCGTACAGGCTGCAATAACACCGATTCCTATGAAGTCGGTCAAGGTTTCTGGCACCATCATCATGATGCCGCCTGCCGCCATGGCAACGCGGAAGAGCGGGTTGATCTTCGTAAACAGATTGCCATTGAGCGCAGCCGAAATACCAAATAAACCAATGAGCGACGTAGCCACAACCTGGGCAAGTTGCAGCATATTAAAGGAGCCTTCCATAATCATGACGGGGTTGAAGGCCAAAATATAGGGCACGATAAAAGCGGCGATTGCCAGGCGCGCGGCATTGAGTGCTGTCCGCATGGGGTTAGACTTGGCAATAGCACTGCCTGCATATGCCGCCAGGGCAACGGGGGGCGTAATGTCGGCCACGATACCGAAATAGAACACGAAGAAATGAGCCGCAACCTGCGGAATGCCCAGCTGAATAAGAATGGGCGCGGTTGTTGCTGCCATAATGCAGTAATTCGCGGTGGTCGGAACACCCATGCCCAAGACGATACATGTGAGCATGGTAAGAACCAAACCAATGATGGTGGCATCGCCCGCGAAATTCACGATGACGTTAATAAGCGTCGATGCCAAACCCGTTACCGTAATGCAGCCCGCAATCATGCCCGCCATGGCGCAAGCAACCGCCACGGCCACACAACTGCGTGCACCGGCGCGCAGGGCTTCAAAGGTGGTTACGGTTACGATCTTAGCGGTGTCGATAATAACTTCATCCATGGTCTTGCCATGTGCGCGTTCACGCAACTCGGTCAAGAAGAAGTTAATAGCACCAATGATCATGGCACCAAGAATTGAAATAGCAGCAGACACAGCCATGGTGCGTGTGCCCGAAGCCACCAGCCAGACCAACAAGACCAGGGGCAGAATAAGATAGCTGTTCTTCACCAGATAGCTCACCTTGGGCAGCTGATCAAGCGGAATACCCTGCAGGCCCAATTTCTTGGCTTCCAGATGCACGGTAATAAAAATGCCCGCAAAATAAAGTAGCGCTGGAATGACGGCCTTTGCAGCCACTTCGATATAGGGAATGCCCATATATTCAGCCATAAGGAAGGCCGCAGCGCCCATGATTGGCGGCATGATTTGCCCGCCCGTTGAACTGGCTGCCTCAACCGCCGCTGCAAATTCAGGCTTGTAGCCAGTCTTTTTCATCATAGGAATGGTGACCGAACCTGTCGTAACGGTATTGCCCACGCTCGATCCGCTCACCATACCGCAGAGAGCCGAAGAAATAACAGCGACCTTCGCCGCGCCACCACTACTCCAACCCGCAATGCGATTCGCCAGCGAAATAAAGAACGCAGCAATACCCGTGCGCTCCAAAAACGCACCAAAAATAATGAAAAGCACGATGTATTTGAAACACACGTCAATGGGCGTGCCGATAATACCGCTCGTACTATAAAACATACGGTTAATAACCTGGGAAAGCGCCGTTAAGGGGTCAAGGGCACGCATGCCAAGGAAGTAATAGAAGGCGTAGGCGAGCAGGCAGGCAACCACCACAAGGATAGGAATACCAACACAGCGCCGGCAGAGCTCCGCCACCACCAAGATACCAATGACGCCCATAACCACGTGGTGTATTTCAATGCGCCCGCGCAGATTAATAATGTCAATTGCGTTAAATGCGAAATAGAAAAAAGCCGCCGCACCAAACACCATCAGCACGATGTCATAGACAGGAATGTAATTCGGGCGAACCTTCTTTTTGTTCGCGGGATACATGATGTAGCCAATAATGATGATGAAGCCTACGAAACGTGCCAAACGAGTTTCTGGCAGCTCCGTTGAAAAGAGCGTCATCGCAATACAATACAGGGAAAACAGCACCAGAATAACCGAAACCACCTGCTTGGCCGTGCCTTCCCAAATACGGGTATTCGATTCACGGTCGTATTTGCGCATGATACCGTCGACGTCGGCGCCATCTTCGTCATACACAGCCGTCGAAGTAACGGGGTGGCCTGGTTTATTGACGACATTTGGGCCTGCCAGCGTAGCGCGCAAGCCTTCGGCATCCACGTTAGCTGCCGTGGTTGCCGCGGCGTCAGCTGCGCGAATAGCACTCATTACGCCCGTGGCATCTTCGGCGGCGTCTGCCACCGCTTCGCCGGCCACCAGGCTCACACCGTCGAAGGGTTCAGCGATAAGCGATAGCTTCGCTTCTTCGTCGGCGTTAAGCGCCTTGTCTATTCTGTCTTTCCCCTTATTTGGCATAACTGCTGTATTGTACCCTTAAACAGGACGCGCAACAAAATGCTGCGCGTCCAAAACAATCTGCGCTTGGGGCGTAAAACCCCCGTGTCACTATTTAACAGCGACGCTTAAGCCCTTTTCTTCAAAGTACTTCGCAGCACCCGGATGATAAGGAACGGTGGGACTCGAAGCGCCCTTTTCAGCACTCACTTCACCATACTTCGCATGGTTTTCCACAAGAGAAGCGGGATCTTCAAAGATGTCGAAGCACAGAGCATAGATGTCGTCTTCAGCCACTGTGTCGTTGGCCAGCACCACAGCACCCACAGCAACCGTAGTCACGTCTTCATCAACGCCAGTATAGGTGCCTGCAGGAATGGTTGCCTTGCTGTAATACGGCGAAGTCGCCAGCAGCTGATCAACATGAGCATCGTCCAAGGACACCAGGTAGGCCTGCTTGGACGTGGAAAGGTCGGTAATGGCCGTGGTCGGCGCGCCTGCCACGATAAAGGCGGCGTCAATCTTGCCGTCGCGGATGTCGTTGGCTGAATCACCGAAGCTTTGGTATGTGGGGTTAATGTCGGCCTCGCTCAAGCCATAGGCACCCAAGATGTCGATAGCATTGAAGTACACGCCTGATCCAGCGGCGCCGATGGAAACGTTCTTACCCTTCAAGTCGTCAACGGTCTTGATGGATTCGTCGCAGGTCACGATCTGGACCTGTTCGTCATAGAGGCAACCCACGGTGCTAAAGCAGTCAACCGCGCCTGTATCGGCAAAGAGGTTGGTGCCCTCATAGGCATAGGCCATAACGTCAGACTGGCAGAAAGCCAAGTCAGCAATGCTGTCCTGGAGGTCCTGGACATTTGCCTGGCTTCCATTGCCAACAACCGCATTCACGTTAACGCCAGCATTATTAGTAGCATGCTGAGCAATAACAGACCCAAAGGCATAATAGGTGCCCGATTCGCCGCCCGTTGCAAACTGCAGAAGCGTACCAGTGCCCATGGGGACTTCGCCAGCAGCAGCGTCCGCAGCTGAAGTTGCAGCTGAAGTTGTAGTTGAAGTTGCCGCAGGACCAGCTGCGCCACCGCAGCCAGTCAAAGCAACAGAAGCAGCCGCAGCAGCGCCAAGACCAATAAAGTTCCTACGAGTAAGTTTTACCATGTGAATCACCCTTCCCCTAATTCTTACTGGAATTGTTGTGTCAGCCCGATTCCCTCAAGTACTCTATAACAAACAAAAAAGAGGCTGAACACGAAGTAACACAAGGTTTGTGTATTATACCTAAGAATTACTATAGCGCGCTAAAGTACGTAAAAGAAGCTTGAAAGGTTACATTTGTCTCTTGACAAGGTTTTGAGGCTTGTTATAATAGAGACAGATGTTACCTATAACACATAGGAGGAACAATGAAAAAGAACGCTGCGAGCCCGGTACCCCCAAGCAACCCACAAGGGCAACCGCAAGCATGGCCAGGACAGCCCGGGCAGCCAGTTTATCCCTACCCTGCGCAGCCAAATACGGCAGCTCCCCAGGGTGGAGTTCCTTCTTACCAGCCAGCACCCAACCCTGCGCAAGCGGCACCCGTGCAAGGCACGCCTGTTCAGGGCATCCCCGTACAAGGCGCACCTGTTCAGGGCGCTCCTGTGTATCAGCCAACAGTAGCTTCTGCACAAGGCGTCCCTGCGTATCAACAACAAGCAACACCTGCTCAAGCAATTCCGTATCAGGGCGCTCCAACCCAGGCGGCTCCCGTCCAAGGTGCTCCAGTCCAGGCGGCTCCAGCCCAAGCGACTCCTGTCTATATCCAGCAAACAGCGCCCACCCAGGCACCGTATAAGCAGCAAGCAATGCCTGTAGCTCCTGGCCAGGCACCACTAAGGCAAGCACAAGACAGCGAAGCTTTCTTCGGCAGTAAAATCGTCGGCGTTATTGCCGCTCTTCTTGTGCTTTCTGGCCTTATCCTGCTTGGGGCAAGCTTTATCCCTCAACTTCCCGACATCGCAAAAGCTGTCTTTATCTTCTTGTTTGCCGTCCTCCTTACAGGTGGCGGTGCTTTCCTCGTTACGAAAAGCCGCAATGTATTTACCTACGCCCTCTTCGTGAGCGGCATGGCTGCTTTCTTTGTCGCCGTTTGGGCAAGCTGGGCTTTCTTTGGCCTATTCGACCACACGACGGCACTGGTGGTTTCAGGCGTTTGGATGGCGGTCACTATCGGGCTGCTTATTTACACACGCACATGGCCACTTGCCATCGCACTCTGCGCTGCAACGGGGCTTTTTGGTATTTCCTTCCTCGAAGGTGACATGGTCCGCCAAGCAACAAGCTATGACTACATCGCTATTAACTTACAGCCTTGGATGGCCGCTGCTTTCATCCTTGCCGGCCTCTACATTGTTGCACTGGGCTTTGTAGGCATGAAGCTTGCTATTGATTCCACTCTGCCTGACAAAAGCAACCTCAAAACGGTACATAATAAGGTTCTGGCCAGCTTCTTTACAGCAGAAGCCGCCCTCTTCTTTGCAGGGATAGCAAGTTCCTGGGAGTATGCCCAGGGTGCCATGCTCGTGCTGCTTATTGCCATCCTCATCGTTGCTGCTCGTAGCCCCCTGCCGGCGCCCCTTCACAGCAACCAGCCTGCATGGCGCATCAATGAAATTGTCGTGTTCTTCGTCGTTGCGCTGGGCTTTGCCCTGACCGCCGTAAGTTTTGACAAGAGCCTGTTTACCGTTATCACGTATGGCCTGTTTACTATTGGCGCCATGGCCCTTGGTGCCATCCGCGCATTCGACCGCACCAAAGCAGGCTATATTCACCCGCACCCAGCTATCCCTGTGCTTTTTGCCATCAGCCTTACTGGCGTTGTGGTGAACTACCTTTGCGGCATACCTTTCGATAATGTTTCATCCTATGTATGGAGTGCTGTGGCCATCCTTTGCGCGCTGGTGACCATCGCTGCAGGCTTCTGGTTTAAGGACAAGCCGCTGCGCCTGTGTGGCCTGGTCATAACACTACTTTGCATCTTGAAGATTGCACTTATCGACCTGAGCGGCGATGCGCTGACCCATGCCGTGGCGCTTGTGGTGGCGGGGCTCGTATGCTTCGGCATCAGTGCGCTCTACACCTATGCCAACAAACGCCTCTCTTAAGTATAGGAGCGGAAGGTTAGGTACTATTCTCGATGTCGTGAGTTCATACTTCGCAATTTTTGCTGTTGTAAAAAAATTGCACTTTAAATATTGACGAGCGTCAAGCGAGAGCGCATGGTAAACAAGCCCTCTGGCTTGTTTAGTACATAATAGGCGACCGAGAGGGAGCATGCAGCTCAGTGAAGCTGAGCGCATACCCCTTAAACGGGCTTTTTCTTGAACAGCGGAAGCGGTCGAGGAATAGTGCCTGACCTTTCGTTCCCTTTTTACGGGGTAGAAAGTTTCATGAGGTATTCGGCGTCGGCGATAACTTCGTCGGCGCCTTTGCTTGACTGATCAAAAAGCCAATGGCGCACGAGGCCGAAAAGCCCCGACACCACGTAATAGAACAGCGACTCGACCTGCTGCTTGGACAGCTTCGGGTTTGCTTTCTGCCATGCGGTCGCATAAGTCGCATAGAGGTCGTCAAGGGCGCGGTCGACAAAGTTGCCTTCCCCACGATTTGCAAAAACCGCCTTCATAAGCACGCGGTTTTCGTCGGTAAAACGGATGAGCTCGGGCGTAACAGCAAATACGTCTGCCGGTAAATCGGCAATGCGCTCGCGGTAATCCTCGAACAAATCCTCCTGCATACCCCGCAGAAGAGCGAACTGATCGGAATAGTACTTATAGAAGGTCTTGCGCGACACGCCTGCACGTTCGCAAATTTCAATAACGGTAATGTCGGACACAGGCTTTTCTTCTAGAAAGGCGAGGAAGGACTGGTAAAGGCAGTCCTTGGTGTAGCGCAAGCGGGAGTCGCGGGGGTTTCGCTCGATAGGCATAAGTACTCCTTGCAAGGTCGTCCAACAATAGGAAACTTTTACCCCTAAAGTATACATTATAGGAAGAAGTAGTCAAAGCGGGTGAAGGGACTTGCCCATTGATACTGGTCGCCCATGGTGAGTCAGCGGCGGTGCGCCTGGCGAGTGCAATAAGCCCGCTCCAAGCGCAGCGCGATAATCATAGCGCTCCGGCAAGAATTAAGGCAGTTGGTGGCAAGAAATGACGGAGTTGTACGGGTTGGGACTCAAAAGTGGCAAGAAATGACGGTATTGTACGAGTTGAACTAGAAAAATCCGTACAACTCCGTCATTTCTTGCCACTAAGTCTTGAACTGTCTGCATGTTATACACGCAAGCGCAGGTAGGG
>JAFUCE010000156.1 GCA_017459805.1 Eggerthellaceae bacterium | reverse complement strand
CACCAAGAACAACCCCGTGCTCATTGGTGAGCCAGGCGTGGGCAAGACCGCCATCGTGGAAGGTCTGGCCCAGCGCATCGTGGCGGGCGACGTGCCTTCCAGCTTGCGCGACCGTGACGTCATCGCGCTCGACCTCGGTGCGATGATGGCGGGTGCCAAGTACCGCGGCGAATTCGAAGACCGCCTCAAGGCCGTGCTGCGCGAAGTAAAGCAGTCGGCAGGTCAGATCATCCTCTTCATCGACGAGCTGCACACCATCGTGGGCGCAGGCACAGCGGGCGACTCCAGCCTCGATGCGGGCAATATGCTCAAGCCTGCACTCGCGCGCGGCGAACTGCACGCCATCGGTGCCACGACGCTCGACGAATACCGCAAGTACGTGGAAAAAGATGCTGCCCTCGAGCGCCGCTTCCAGCCCGTGGTCGTGGGTGAGCCCACCGTGGAAGACACCATCGCCATCCTGCGCGGACTCAAGGAAAAGTACGAAATCCACCACGGCGTGCGTATTACCGACAGCGCGCTGGTGGCAGCGGCCGAACTTTCGAACCGCTACATTTCCGACCGCTTCCTGCCCGACAAGGCCATCGACCTTATGGACGAAGCGGCCAGCCGCCTGCGCATCGAAATCGACTCCATGCCTGAAGAAGTTGACCTGGCAACGCGCAAGCTTACGCAAATGCAAATTGAAGAGCAGGCGCTCATGAAGGAAGAAGACGACGCGAGCAAGGAACGCTTGGAAGCCCTGCGCCGCGACATTGCCACCGCACAGGAATCGCTGGATGCGCGCATGGCCGAATGGCAAAACGAAAAGGACGTCATCGTGCGCGTACAGCAACTCAAGGCCGACCTCGACGCAGCCCAGCTTGACGAAGAACGTGCCACCCGCGAAGGCGACCTATCGCACGCATCCGAGTTGCGCTATGCCACCATTCCGGATTTGAAGAAGCAGCTCGAAGAAGCCGAAGCCCTGTTGAACCAAAAGCAAGAAGACGGCGCCATCCTCAAAGAAGAAGTGGGCGAAGAAGAAATCGCCGATGTCGTGTCCAGCTGGACGGGCATTCCCGTGACCAAGATGATGCAGGGCGAACTAGCCAAGCTGGTCGACTTGGAAGATAGGTTGCACGAGCGCGTGGTGGGCCAAGACGAAGCCGTGGCCGCTGTTGCGGGCGCCATCCGTCGCAGCCGCGCGGGTCTGGCCGACCCCGAACAGCCCATTGGCAGCTTCCTGTTCTTGGGCCCCACGGGTGTGGGCAAGACGGAACTGGCCAAGGCGCTTGCGGAATACCTGTTCGACGACGAACGCGCTATGGTGCGTATCGACATGTCCGAATACATGGAAAAGTTCAGCGTGCAGCGCCTCATCGGTGCGCCTCCGGGATACGTGGGCTACGACGAAGGCGGCCAACTGACCGAAGCCGTGCGCCGGCGCCCCTACAGCGTCATCCTGCTTGACGAAATCGAAAAGGCTCACCCCGACGTGTTCAACGTGCTGCTGCAAGTGCTCGACGACGGCCGCCTGACCGACGGGCAAGGCCGCGTGGTAAGCTTTAAGAACGCCATCGTCATCATGACGAGCAACGTAGGTTCGCAATTCATCCGCGAGTATGCAGAAAACGGCGATGAAAAGGCCATGAAGCAGGCTATCGACAACGCCCTGCGCTCGACCTTCCGCCCCGAATTCCTCAACCGCATTGACGATACGGTGGTCTTCCAGTCCTTAACGTTGGACAACATCGAGCCCATCGTGGAACTGCAGCTGAAGGCGGTGCGCGAGCGCCTGGCCGACCGCAAGATCACACTCGACGTGGCACCGGGGGCCATGCAACAGCTGACCCTCGACGGCTACGACCCGGTGTTTGGTGCACGTCCGCTCAAGCGCCTCATTCAGCGCGAAATTGTGGACCGCATAGCGGGCGAAATGGTGCGCGGCAACGTGCTGGAAGGTGCGCATGTAACCATCGACCTGGACGACAACCTGCGCTACGCCTGTAAGGTTGAAAACCAGGAAGGAGCAGCACCGGTAACCGACGTTGCTCCGGCCGATGCTGCCAGCGAAGCCCTCGACGACATCGCAGGTGCCTTCGACGACTTCGAATTCCCCGAAGCCTAAGGCAAAGCGGCGCAGTGCCCCGAAACCTAGCGCGAAACGAGGTAGCACCCCGAAATAAACCTGTCCTGCACCCAGGCTTCACTGCTTGCATATAGATGCGGTACAGAAAAACGGCACTTACAGAAGCGGTACAGAAAAACGGCACTTACTGGCACGAGTTGACGGAGTTGTACTAGTTTAAGCTCAAAAGTGGCAAGAAATGACGGTATTGCTCGAGTTGAGTAGCGATAATCCGTACAACTCTGTCATTTTCTGCCACTAAACCTTAAAAGTTTTGTTTTGTAGACAAAATACCCTTGGGAAGGGTACTATATACGCATCATTAAAATGTAGATAAAACGGACTAGGTTTAAGGAGAATCAAAATGAGTAAAGTGAAGTCTTGGGGTTTGGTCAGTCTAGTGTTGGCAATGGTGTTCGCCGCTGCCATGCTTATGTCCGCCAACACCGCCTGGGCAGCAACTGCCACTACGCAGGAAAACACTCCCTACGAGGGAATGGATTTCTTCGCGCTGGATGGAAGTCCTGCATACTGCGGCGAACGCCGTAAAGGTGTCCCCACGAACGAAAGCTATACCGTCAAGGCTACAACAGCAGACGGGTATGCGGTGAACAGCCAGGACAGGGACGAAAAAGACTGGTGGCGCGGCGAAGCTAACCACTGGGATGAAATAAAGCACATCCTGTATGTGGGCTATCCGAACGATGCCGCCGGCTTGGGAGCAGACGTTGACACAAACACCTTCAGGGCTGCTACACAGGAGGCGGTTTGGTACTACACCAACTCCCTCCCCCTAAGCGACAACGATGCTGGCCGCCTTGCACAAAAGATAATCGACGACACCACGGCGGTTCCCGCGAGCGCAACCTTGAACTTCTGGGTTGCCGATAACAAGTCGGGCAATCAGTCTATGTTTACGTTGACTGTCAGCGACGAACCCACCACCGATCCCACCATTACCAACACGACACTTACTGCTAATGGCACCGCAGCAGGCGACAGCGCCGCACAGGTAAGCGTTAAAGTGGGTGACGAGGTTACTCTCACCGATACGATTACGCTCGAAAACATCGACAAAGACTATACGATTGTATGCGAAGCCTATAACGTCGATGCTCCCAACGATCCCGTCTCTACGGGTGAGGCAAGCGTTGCGGCGGGCGACACCACAGCAACTGTTACCCTCGAAAAGCTAACCATGAGCACGAAGGGTACCTTCACCTACTCCATCAAGACCATCCTCAAAGATGGCGACGAAGAAGTAACGAGCCATAACGACGCTTTTGATATCGCATCCGAAACCGTGAAAGTAACGGTTACTGAAAAGGAAACTCCTACTCCTGAGCCCGTTACCAACCCATCCATCGGTACGACCATTTCTGCCAACGGCATAGAGGCTGAAGACGGCTCAGTCCTGCACCTTGAAAGCAGCGGTACCGTAAATTTGAAAGACTCTATCAATTACTCGGGCCTGAAAAAGGGCACAACCTATTACGTCAAAGGTACGCTTTATAAGGTAGTAGATGGCGTTGAAAGCGGCGACGCAATCGCAACCAAGACAGGTCGCTTTGAAGCTACCAGTGAAACCACCGGCACTGCCAAGGACGCAGTCGACTTCGGTGAGGTTGCCCTGGAAGACAATGCTGCCTATGTTGTGTTTGAAGAACTGTTTAGCGATGAAGACTGCAAGGAGGCCGTTACCGATTCCACAGATGCTCCCGTCGTGCATAAGGAACCCACCGACCCCTCCCAGGTAATCGTGGTAGGTGAAGGCTGGAAAGAAATTTGGGACGAAGAGCCAAGCTTCACCCCCGTTACATCCGACGATCCCGTACCAGCGGCTCAGCCTACTCTTTCTACATCAGTCAAGGCAGGCACCAAGGTCGGAACTTCTGCCAAAGCAGCAACGCTTACGAGCGCTGAAGCGGCAAAACTCACGTCTATTACTGACACCATCACCTACAAGAACTTCACGGCTGGCGAAAAAGTAAGCGTTACGGGTACGCTGTATTCTTCAAAGGATGGCAAAAACTTCACGGAAGTAACCGGCGCTAAAACTGAAGGTGAGTTTGAAGTAAGCACAACGGGCTCTGGTGACTGGACCATGACCTTCAATAATGTAAAGCTTGAAGCTGGCACAACCTATGTGGTTGCGGAATCGGCCACGCGCGCTGACGGCTCCGTTGTTGAACACAAGGACTTTACTGACAAGGCCCAGACTATCGTGGTTGCTGCCGCCCCTGCCACATCTGCTTCGCAGACCGCCAAGACCGCTGACGCTGCTTCTGGCGCAACGCTGATGGCAATCTTTGTAGCAGTCGCTTCGGCAACTCTGGCCTTTGGTGCTCGCCGCAAGAACGAGCGCTAAAAGCAGGGCGCTGCCGCTGGGCACGCTGGAAAGCACGCTGGAAAGCATGCCTGTAAGCAGCCCAGCAACCCGCTACAAAGCAGCACCTCATTAAAGAGAAACAGTCACCGGCTCGCACACGCGGGCCGGTGCATTTTGTAGCGCTTGAAACTGTTGGCGTCCTCAGCCCTTCGTACTCCACTGCGCACGTAGGGCAGGTGCTCTCTGTAACTCATTTTCCGCAATACTCTACTTTGTGAATAGACTCCATAAACTTGATTGACGATACAAAATCTAAATGCTACGATTGCACTATCTTTTAGAGGTTGAAGCATTTAATCCCAACGTAACAGCCGAAGAGGTACGTAGCGAAAGCACGTGTTATTCGCGTGTCTTCGTGTATGCACAGTGCGGTGTAGGCACTTATTTTTGCCTACACCGTTCTAGCCGTTTTGTTGGAAGGAAAAAGATGGCAACGAAGAATGTAGCTCTGAAGCGTAAAACACCCATCGCGGTTGTTTTGGCAATCGCCCTCGCATTGATAGGGGGTGTATTTGGTTTTGGTACTGCATCAGGCTGGGCAGACGACGCAGTTTCGTGGAGGACTTTGCCTACGAGTGGGAATGGTCAGAGAATCACCTTTGATACCCGCTTGGATTGGCAGAATGTTACGGCTGGCGCTGAAGATAAGATAGTGCGCTATCAGAGCGTGTGGCAGAACCCAATCACTATAACACTGCCTACCGCCGAAGATGTTAAGCAGCCAAATAACTATAAGGATGCAGCAGGTAACCCCAATTACAAACTTGCCGGTTGGGCTCTGGCTGGGAAGAGTGAAGATGGTGTAGCTAAAGAGGTGCACTACTATGCACCCGGTGAAGCTGTAACGCTCACCCCGAGCCTTTTGTCCGACAACAACTATGACGTAATCTTCTTGGCTGACTGGCAACCGCAAAGCTACAACTTTGGATCTGCCTCCCATGAAGCCGCTCCTCTCGACGGTGTAAAAACAGATACCATCAAATCAGATGCTATCAAGACGAAGATGTACGACATCTCTGCTTCTGTCTACAATCTTCAGCATGTGCGTTATACAAACCAGGGTTGGAGCGACAACCATTCGGGCCCTGTTTTTATCGACCATGAATCCGCCAATGGTCCCAATGGTTCTTTCGGTGCGATTGCTCGCCCGAATGGCAATTGGCTCCTTGATACTGGCGACGGCTATACCGCTTCGGTGAACCGCTGGACTGGATCTGGTGGGGCCGCAGCACAAGGCCTATGGACAGGCGCCAACGCAGGGCAGATGTTTAACGAAGCAACTCCAGGCGTTAACTATGTAGGCGATGCCAACGAAGGCTCGCTCTTCTATATTCAGGAAACGGATAAGGTAATTAGTTCTGGTGCCAACCTCAAGGGATACTACGTTTACGACTCTGACGACCATGCTGCCGCCTTTAATCAGAACGACCATAAGTTCTATGTTTACAACAGTCCGCAGAGCATTATGTCCTACAACTCTCCTACTAACGGCTTCCTTCCTTTTAACCAGCCCCGTGCTAACGCTTATCAAGCAAACAATGGTGGTGGAATCAATTACCACTTTGGCATGGTGACAGACATCGACTTCCATCTGACTGGCAAGGTCGGGGAACCGGGAGCAAACAAGGTTGAAGTTGATGGCGAGATGAAGGACATGGAGTTCTATTTCTCCGGCGATGATGACGTGTGGGTGTTCGTAGACGGTGAACTCGCCCTCGATATTGGTGGCATTCATGGACGTACGGAGGGCTCCATCAACTTTGCTACCGGCGAAGTGAAAACTGCTCGCACGAACGGTACTTCTGGTACAGCAGTGGCGACCGCCAATAATGATGCCATTGCAAACCTTGACGCAGGAACCCACAAGTTGACGATTTACTATCTCGAGCGTGGCTCAAACCAGTCCAACAACCTTACTGCTTTTCTGTTAACGCTTCCGACAACTCTGGAGATTCAAAAGCTTGAATCGCAGACAGGAGAAAAAGTCGTTTATCCTGGCGTTGAGTTCCTTCTTCAGAATCTTGACGGCAAGTACTATCACCTCAAAGAGGCCGATCCGAATGATCCTCTTTCCGTGCCTCAGGTAAGCTATGTCGATGATAAGAGTGAAGCTACTCCTATCGTTGTCGACGAGGATGGCCTTATTACCATTCGCTATATTGTGGATGGTCAGTACACCCTTACTGAGACCAAGGCTCCCGAAAACTATGTGGCCCTGCCTGGAAAGGTTGGCTTTACGGTTAAGAACTCCAAGATTGTTCCTGACACGCTGACCTTTGAAGCGGATGCTACATATTCGAATGAGGACATGCCTTATACAATGGACGAAGATTGGTCGGACCAAGTAACCGTAAAAGACGACGAAGTAACTCTTAACGTGTCCAATGATCGTCGTCAGTGGCCACTTGACCTTATTAAGAAGGGTGCTGACGGCAAAACTCTGGATGAAGTCACCTTCAATATCTATGAAGTAGACAAAGGCAAGGACTTTAAAGAAGAAGACCTTGATAAAGATGCGGTTCTTTCTGATGCCGTGCACGTTTATGAAGGTACAACCAAGGAAGACGGCAAGGTTGAAACCTGGAACTTCATCCCTAAGAACACCAAGGTAGAAGAACTTGCTCTCAAGCAAGGTGCCTTCTACTACATTACGGAAAAGCATAGCCTTGCTGATTACGATGTTATGACCAAGCCTGTCATTGTTAAGGTGACTGACAAGGGCGTCGAACTCGTATCTGGTGACAGCGGCTCCTTCGCAATTGAAGGTGGGAACGTAGAACTGAGCGAAGACACACTTACTGTCACCAACCCCGAAATCCCAGGACCCGAAAAGAAGGTCAACGAGGTTGAACACGTTGACCTGTCTGGTCGTGACCAAATCTTTACCTACAAGGTAAGCCAGACCGTTCCGGCCAATGCCAAAACCGTAAGCTTCTTCGACGAGCTTGAAAGCGTTCTTGAAGTAGTAGAGGCAAGCGTTG
>JAFUCE010000027.1 GCA_017459805.1 Eggerthellaceae bacterium | reverse complement strand
CTGAAGTTCAGAGCCCTTATAGATGCCTAGAACGGTATGGGTATTGCCAACGTCAACTGCGAGTAACATTATTTTTTAAACCTCCGCATTCGTGAATACTGCGTGCCTGGATGTTATGATAATACACTGTGTAGCGGATGGCGTGAAGTTGCCGCCCGCGCCCTTAGTAAACCTAAACGACTGCGCGAACAAGGAGTGTGTATGTCCGAATATAATGCCAACATTTTGGTTGTTGACGACGAAAGTTCCATCACTGACTTTGTAGGTTATGCCCTGCAAAAAGAAGGCTTTACGGTGGATACCGCGGCAAACGGCGAAGACGCCCTGGCGCTTGCAGCGCAGAACAGCTACGACCTGTTTATTTTGGACATTATGCTGCCGGGTATAGACGGCTATGAACTGTGCCGTCGCCTGCGCACGCAAACCAGCGCGCCTGTACTCTTCCTTTCGGCGCGCGATACCGAACTCGATAAAGTGGTTGGCCTTGAACTGGGTGCCGACGACTACCTGGCAAAGCCCTTCGGCCTGCGTGAACTGATTGCTCGCGTGCGCGCCCTGCTGCGTCGTGCCAGTGGCCAGATGGTAGAAGGCGAAGTGTGGGAAGCCAGCGGCATCACCCTTTCCGAAGAGGCGCATACGGCAACGGGCGAACACGGCGACATCGACCTGACGCCGCGCGAATTCGAACTGATGGCGGCACTTATGAAGCAGGCGGGGAAGGTGGTTTCCCGCGAAGACTTGCTGCGCGAAGCCTGGGGCTGGGAATACCTGACTGAAACAAAAACGGTGGACACCCACATCAAACGTCTGCGTGACAAGATTGAAGCAGCGGGTTACGACCCATCCATCGTAGAAACGGTTCGTGGCTACGGCTATCGCTTCCATAAGTAAGAGGGGCCATAAAGCGCTTATCAACATATTTCACAGTTCTGGCAACGCTGCTTGCGGTGCTGGCCTGCGTGCTCTTTGTTGTCTTTATTAATGCGTTCAATGACGGCACGTGGACGTCTTGGGGCATTGCCTTGCTTGTTACCACGCTTATCATTTTTGTGCTTGCTTTGGTCATCGGCTACTTTATGACCGATCCTCTGCGCAGCTTACGCAAAAAAATTAGCACCTATCGCGCAGGCAATACTTCCGTTCCTTTTGAGGCGGAGGGGCGCCTGTATGAAGCCGACGTGTTGGCTGAAGACTTCAAGGACCTACTCGATTCTTCGGCAGCCCAGTGTGCCGACTTAGCCCGCCGCGAAAAGCAACAAATGCAATTCGTCGGTGACGTGGCCCACGAACTGCGCACGCCACTCACAGCTATTCGGGGTAACGCAGAATTGCTCAAAGACGAAGACATGCCACAGGAGATGCGCGAAAAGTTCTGCGACACCATCATGAACGAAGCGGAGCGCCTGTCGCGCCTGACCAACGACCTGCTTTCCCTCCAGCATATCGAAGGCGACAAGTCCGAGCTGAGTGCGAAGCGCCTCAACCTCAAAGATGTAGTAACCGAAGCCCTCGATGCCCTGGCACCCGTTTTAGAAGCGGTTGACGCACAGGTAAAAGTAACTGGTGAAGCCCCCGACGTTTTGGGTAACGAAGACCGCCTGCAAGAAGTGGTGTCAAACCTCGTGGATAACGCTACGCACTTTATCGACCCAGGTGGGCACATCACCATTGAGCTCTATGGTATTTCAGGCAATTCCGTTATTGCAGTCAAGGACGACGGTCCTGGCTTTGGCGATGTGGACCCTGCCATGCTCTTTGAACGTTTCTTCCGCACCGACTTTTCGCGCGCGCGCAACACGGGTGGAAGTGGTCTCGGCTTGGCCATCGTGAAGTCCATTGTGGAAGCACATGATGGCACCGTGGAAGCCTACAACCTGCCCGAAGGCGGCGCCTGCTTTATCGTTGCCATTCCTTCTGTTGCCTGAGGCTTGCGGGCAAGGGCTTAACCCGTTTGACTTTTTGCCACTAAATCACGAAAGGTATTCCAAAACGGATGCGAAATAGCTATATTGAAAAACGACCTTAATCGGATTAAATACTGCTGCAGATAAAAGGAGTTACCATGCGCAAACACGTGAAGAATAATGTCAGCTGGGTGGGTTATCTGGACTGGGAATTGGAAACCTTCCATGGCGAAGACTACGCTATCAAACATGGGTCGAGCCAGAATGCTTACCTTATTGAAGAAGAGAAAACGGTGCTCGTTGACACCATTTGGCGCCCGCATCGTTTTGAATTTATCGACAACTTGAAAAAGGAAATCGATCTTAACAAGATTGACTACGTCGTTTGCAACCACGGCGAAGTAGACCATTCTGGTGCCCTGACTTCGCTCATGAAGGAAATCCCTGACACTCCTATCTATTGCACGGAAAATTGTGTCAAAAGCCTGGTGGGCCAGTATGGCGACCGCGGCTGGAACTTCCACACCGTCAAGACCGGCGACACCCTTGACATCGGCAACGGCAAAAAACTCATCTTTATCGAAATGAAGATGCTCCACTGGCCCGACTCCATGGCCACGTACCTTACGGGCGACAACATCCTCTTTTCTATGGACGCCTTTGGCCAGCATTTCGCGGTGGAAGAACTCTTCAACGACGAAGCTGACCAGTGCCAGCTCATGCATGAAGCCATGAAGTATTATGCGAACATCCTCAACCCCTTCAGCCCCATCTGCAAGAAGAAGCTTGAAGAGATTGACAAACTTGTTGAAGAACTGGGCCTCAAGTTCGACCTTATCGCACCTTCGCACGGCGTTATTTGGCGCGACAACCCCGGCCAGATTATCGACCTCTATAAAGCATGGTCGGACAACTACCAGGAAGACCAAGTGACCATTGCCTACGACACCATGTGGGAGGGCACCACGCGTCTGGCCCGTGAAATCGCGAGTGAAATTAACAAGCAGCATCCTGAAACCGTGGTGAAGGTCTTCAACATTGCCAAGACCGACAAAAACGAAATCATGACCGAAGTTTTCCGTTCTAAGGCAGTGCTGGTGGGCAGCCCCACGGAAAGCAACGACATTTTGGCAAGCGTGGCGGGATGGCTGACCTTCCTCCATGGCCTGCGCTTTAAGGACAAGAAGGCGGGTGCCTTTGGCTGCTATGGCTGGAGCGGCGAATCCGTCGACATCCTCAAGACCAAGCTTGCAGAAGCTGGCTTTGACGTAGTGGATGCGCATGTGAAGTGCAACTGGAACCCCATGACCAATGAAGTGTACGATCAGATTCCTGTGTTGGTGGAAGCATTATTAGGCGAGAGCAACACAGGGTCTGTAGAAGAAGAGAAGGAGAAGACCATGGATAAGTACAAGTGCCCCTGCGGTTACGTCTACGACCCTGAAAAGGGCGACCCGGATGCCGGTGTCCAGCCTGGTACCGCATTCGAAGACCTGCCCGAGGACTGGGTATGCCCCGTGTGCGGCCTGTCCAAGGACATGTTCGTAAAAGTTGACTAGATTCAGCGCTCGCCGTGTGTTCGGTAAGCAATGAGAATCAACAGAAAAGCCGCTCGCTCGAGCGGCTTTTTCATGCTGCTTGTACGGCCTACGGGCCCATGGGCTTACACAGGTAAGTTTGGTTTTTTGAGACCAGAAACCGTGATAGTTTTCGTTCCCAAAAAGGACTTCAGGTCTACTTCGAAGGTAGTATTGGGGTCGTCGGGCATCCAGCTGTTGGTGATAAACAAACGGCCGACTTCACCTTCTACATAAGGCGTGCCATTTTCAAGCAAGTCTGCGGCACGTTCGGCCGTTACAGCCTCGATGACTTCTTCGGGCTTAACAGCGCAGCCCTTTGCGCGAAAGGAAGAAACCAAAATGTCGGTTTTGTTCTCTTTGTTCAGGTAGTCTTTAACTTTGTCGGAATATACAACCTTCATGTTTCTCCCTTGCTTTGAACTTAATCTTCCTTGTCAATCGCTTGCATAAGCACGGAAAAATGCCCCAGCACGTCCTGACGTTTCAAGCCGCGTGCCGTGACTGCCTTGACGCCAAGCCAGCTGGTCAGGTCAAGTTCTACAACGGCGTCGCGCTCGTCTGGAATCCAGGTGTTCGAAATAAGGACGCGGCCCATCTCGCCTACAACGTAGGGCGTGCCGTTGTTGATGAGTTTGTCGGCCAGAGCTTCGGTGATTTGCTGGATGTTTTCTTCAGCTTTGCCCATATGCCCGTGGGGCTTGTAGGCTGAAATGAGGATGTCCTTGTCGCGTTGATTTTCTAGGTAGGCTTTGAGCTTGTCGGTATAGGTCACGCGCAAACCGCGGCACAGGTTGTAGGCTCCCGGGTTGTCCAAAAACGAACCCTGGCTCTGCGAAAAATCTGGTGTAATTATGCGCGCACTCACCTATGCTCCTTCTCGTGGGAGAGCCCATACTATAGCATATTTGCACAAATTGCTACGAAATCACTTACAACGCTTGGCAAACGGTCAATTATTTGTACTATTGTGTTCATTCATGCTATTAAAAATCTAGCACTGGAGCAAAAATAACTCACGTAACAATGGGTGCAGGAAGAAGCTTATCAATTGCGCCGTAAAACCCCTATCTTCAGATATGGGGATATAAGGCGCTTCGGCGTAAGCTGAACAATAGATAGCTGACTGTAGTATAATTTTCCGCATGAAATACAAGAGCAACAACAACGTAGTCTATAGCTGCAAGTACCACGTGGTCTGGTGCCCGAAGTACCGCCGTAAGGTACTCGTGGACGGCGTGGACAAGCGGCTGAAAGAGATAGCGCAAGCGGTTGCCGAGGAAATGCACTTCGAGATAATCGAGATGGAGGTCATGCCCGACCACGTGCATATGCTTGTAGAGGTTGATCCGCAGCTCGGTATTCACAAAGCTGTGAAGCGCATCAAGGGCAGGTCGAGCCACGACCTGCGCGAGGAGTTCCCCTGGCTCAAGCGCAGGCTGCCATCGCTTTGGACTAACAGCTATTTTGTCTCGACTGTGGGAGGAGCACCGCCTGCCATCGTGAAGCAATACATCGAGAACCAGAAGAACGTGTAGAGATGGACAAGACGTTCGAATACCGCATATATCCGAACGCATCCCAGCAGGAGCTACTGCAGAAGACCTTCGGCTGCTGCCGCTGGGTCTACAACAAGGTGTTGTCTATGCGCCAAGAGGAATATGCTACAGGTGGGAAGACAAAGGGCATCAACTCCTACATCACGCTGATACCACAATGGAAGAGATCCGAGGCTCCGTGGCTTTCGGAGGTTGATTCGATGGCGCTCCAGCAATCGCTGCGCGACTTGGATAAGGCGTACAAGAACTTCTTCCGAAGCCCTGGCAAGGTCGGCTTCCCTAGGTTTAAGTCCAAGCACGCAAGCAGGAAATCGTATCGCACCAACAACATCACCATTGTCGATGGCAAGCACATTAAGTTGCCAAAACTCGGCCTGGTCAAGGCCCGTATCAGCAGACCGATTGAGGGACGCATCCTGTCGGCGACGGTAAAGCACGTCGCAAGCGGCAAATACTATGTGACTGTGTGCTGTACAGACGTGCCTGCGTCGCAGATGCCGCAAGGCCCTGTCAAGGTTATGGGAATAGATGCGGGCGTCCACGACCTGATGGTGCGTTCCGATGGCGTGAAGGTCGCCAACCCGAAGAGCCTCGCCAAGGCGGAAAGGAAGCTCGCGCGCGAGCAGAGACGGCTTTCCCGTAAGCAAAAAGGGTCTGCCAACCGCGCCAAGCAGAGACGCAAGCTTGCGCTTGTTTACGAGAAAGTTGCCAACAGGCGCAAGGACGTCATTCACAAGGCCACGACAAGTGCGGTGTGCGAGAGCCAAGCCGTCGCCGTCGAGGACTTGAACGTCAGGGGGATGCAGGGCAACCGTCGCCTTGCGAAGGCGGTGTCCGACGCATCCATGGGCGCGGTGCTGCGTCAGCTCGAGTACAAGTGTACCTGGTACGGGCGCGGCTTTGTCAAGGTCGACAGGTTCTACCCGTCGAGCAAGACCCGTGGGTGCTGCGGTGCGGTGTACGATGGGTTGACACTCGCGATGCGGGAATGGAGTTGTCCCGAATGCGGCTGCATTCATGACCGCGACCTGAACGCCGCATGCAACATCGCTCGTGAAGGCAAGAGGATATTGGAGGGTACCGCAGGGCATGCGGGAACCGGCGCAAAAGCGCCTACGCTTGTGGAGCAGGCATAAGACCCGCCCCGCCGTAAGGCGAGGAAGGCTATCTGCGTCGAAGCAAGAATCCCCTGGCTTTAACCATGGGGAGAGTCAATTTTTCGTAAGACGAGTAAGGTTACAGTTCAGCAGCAAAGACTTGTCGATACGCCAAAAAACGAGCTTTTCGTCCGCAAATGCCGCATATTGTCCTACAATAAACCGCGTAGCTATTTTCCATAGAGAAAGGTGACTTTCATGGCTATTTTCGAGCGCATTGCAGACATCCTGCAAGCAAACATCAACGACCTTATCGACAAAGCTGAAGACCCGGTAAAGATGGTTAAGCAGCTCATCCTTGAAATGGAAGAGGATGTTGACGAAGCAACTCAGGCTCTTGGCCAGGCAATGGGCTCCCAGAAGCTGGCTGCCAAGGAACTGGCAGATGCTCGCGCAAAGGTTGCCGACTGGGAAGACAAGGCCAAGCTGGCCCTGCGCAACGACGACGAAGAACTGGCTCGCAAGGCACTGGATGCCAAGGTTGGCCTGGACGAGCAGGTTGCTGCTCTTGAAGCTTCCTACAATGGCATCACCGAACAGGTTGACAAGCTGAAGGATCAGGTCCAGACCCTGAAGATGAAGCTTGAAGAAGCTCGCAGCCGCCAGAACGTTCTTATCGCTCGCGCCAAGATGGCTGAAGCTTCCGCAGGCGTGGCTGAATCCATTTCTTCGGTCGACACCGACTCCGCCTTCGCGAAGCTGGACAAGCTGGAGCGCAAGATTGTCGAGCAGGAATCTGTGGCAGAAGCCATGACCGAAGTTGGTGCTGTAGACGTAGCTACCGAAAAGACCTTCGACGAAATGGCTCACACCGCCGCCGTCGACGACGAACTTGCTCGCCTGAAGAGCGAACTGGGCCTCTAAATCGGCTCCGTCACTCTAGTCGCTTTTTCAAACTCGAAGCGCTAGATATTCAAATGTATCCGGGGCCGCATAGTCGTGGCCCCGGTATGCTCAAAGCAAAGCTGCGATGCTGAAAGGGATGTGACAGCTCATGGACGAAATCATGCTTGAGATGATGATTGATTTTTTCCTCTTCCTTTTTATTGCGATGGTTATCGTATTTTTCATTCAACGTATGCGAAAGAGTTCTTCTTCCTCTCAGACTCAGCAGCAGCAAACGCAGCCCGTTGCTAATGCTTCACAAATCGTTGAAGACATCAAGATGACGCAGACCACGTCAACAACCGACGCGGTAAACATTCTTGACGATTTGGGCGAGGCTTCTCCTGGCTACCGTCACTATTGTGAACTTATCGGGAGTGCGCAAACGAGCAGCGGTGTTATTGCGCCGTACAGCAAGCGCGAGGTTGCCTACTACGACCTGCGTTGCTATCGCATCGAAAGCCGCGAAGGGCGCGATGTGGAAACGCTTATCGCTCATGAAAAGTCAATCGAACCCTTCTATTTCACCGACCAATCGGGCGACCAGCGTATATACGTGGACTTGGATTCATTTGCTAACCACGTCATTTTGATTAATTCGACTAATCGCGTGGAAGGTGCTAATTCCGAAGTGACTGCCGCGCTTAATCAAGCTATGGCCCAGCACGGTGCTGGTTCGAGTCCGCGCGTGAGTTTTTCGGCGCGCGCCCTGGACGCTGCACAAGCAGGGGCAAACTGGCTTTCTGGCGCTACTGAATGGACGCGCCGCAGCCTTGCGCAGGCAGCATGGGCATTCCAGCAAAGCTTTGGTATGCAGCCCGCATTTGCTGGCGCTGGCTTTGCCGGCCCAAGTGTTTTCGCGGGTGAAAAGGCTGCCGTGAAGTTCATGGGCGGCCCTGGCGACAGCGGCCCGATTCGTGGTAAGCGCGGTTTCAGCGTATCGTTCGGTGGCCCTGGCTCTGGTGTTCATCACAGCAATTTCCCCAACAGCCTCGACAGCTTTTTGGGCGGCGCCATTTCTGGCGGCAACCTGAGTGGCTGGGGTTATGGTGGCCCCTACGTTTGGGGCGGTGGCCGTATTGGCGGTTCCAGCGTTACGGGCGCGTTGCTCAATATTGGTCTTGGCATGCTGCTTTCGAGCATTAACACCACAAAGCCGCACACCACAACAACGACGGTTACCCAGGCACCGCGCGACAGCTTCCGTGGTTATCGCATTATTGAAGACGTTGTGCCGCTGGGTAGCCCCATTTATAGCTTGGGCGAAATCTATCGCAACGGGGAAGAAGTGCACATTGGCAAGTCTGTTTCGGAAAGCTATCCGTCCAGCTACTTTGCCTGCAAGCATGAAGCTGAAGTTATCGAGCACCTTTCCCGATAGAACAGCCGCTACAGTAATTCAGTAAAGGACCTAATAGCTATATCAGCTACGTCGGCAAGCTGTTCGTAGGTGCCTGTTTCATCGTGGTCATAGCAGCCGCAGGTGCGAAGCCCCGTCTCGCGCATAACCTTGAGCGCGTAGAGCGCATCGTCAAAGCCCCAACTTGTTTCTGCCTGCGCATCCATCGCTTCTATGGCATGTAAGTAAATGCGTGGGTCCTGTTTTGACATGCTGACGTCTTCGGTGGTAACAATCGCGGTAAAAGCGTCAGCAATGTCTGCGCGTTTAAGCCCTGCGACCACGTAGCGCTGGGGGCTAGAACTTACCACCGTACAAGGTATGTTGGCTGCCCGTGCTGCCTGTACAAAGTCCACGGCGCCTGGAAGCGCACAGACCTCATTCTGGTAAAAACTGAGCAAAGCGGTATCAAGAATTTCTAATACATGTTCGGGGCTGTTTCCAATGCCGTGCTCATAAAAGCGTCCGGCGCCCATTTGTATGGGCAGCGCACGAATTTCGTCTATTTGTTCAGGCGTAAAGGGTATGCTGGCCTGGGCAAATAAGTCTTCCTCGAGCGCATTCCAGGCGTCCATCGTGTCGAGCAAAGTCCCGTCACAATCGAAAACAAAACCACTGGCGTCTTTAAAAAGCGGATTCACTTAATCCACCTGTATCAGACTAAAGAGTTCCACGTCCGTGTGTTCTGCCAAGAGTTCGCGGGGGTGCAAGAAGGCTAGCTCCATCAAAAAGCCCATGCCTACCAGCTCGGCACCTGAGTTTTCAATCATTTTAATTTGAGCAACGGCCGTGCCGCCTGTGGCAATAAGGTCGTCAACCAGCAGCACCTTGTCGCCAGGGCCTGTCGAGTCGGCGTGAATTTCAAGGCGGTCAAAGCCATACTCAAGCTCGTATTCTTCCGAACGTGTTTCGCGGGGCAGCTTACCTGGCTTGCGGGCGGGCACAAAACCCGCATTCAGTCTGTAAGCAACGGGTGCCGCAATTAAGAAACCGCGTGCTTCGGCGCCTACCACCTTGGTTACCCCAGCATCGGCAAAATGGTTGGCGATGCGATCAATTGCCTCATGGAAGCCTTCGGGGTCGCGCAAAAGCGTTGTAATATCCTTAAAAACCACGCCCGGCTTGGGGTAGTCGGGAATATCGGTTATTAAGCTTTCAAGGTCGAGCTGTTCGTTTGCCACGGTTCCTCCTTTATGCGTTAACGGTAATACCGTGTTTTACCCATAACTTCGTATTTTGCCTACAGCATGCCGCGTGGCGCGTAATGGGCACGGGCATTTGTGCGCTATAGAGGCTCCTTGTTTTGCAACGCCTGTTATTGTCGCATATAATTATGTGCACACGCGAAGCTGCCAAAAAACGCAACACAAATGCAGCAGGAGGGTGGATATGGCTCGCGAATACCATGACGACGAAAACATGATGACGCCTGAAGACGTTCTTGAACGTGAGCGTGTTTTTGCGCAAGAAGAAAAAATTGATCAGGCAGATGCCTTAAGTCACCTCTATACCGACAAGCGTGAAGCCGAAGGCGAAGAAAGTGAAGAATACTCCGAAGAAGACGAGCGCCTGACCGAGCTATTAACGCCCATCGATAGAAGAAGCCACACGGTTATGCCTGTGGTTCAGGGTCCAACGGACACGGTCTACCACACTATTGAACAGGGTGAAAGCCGTATTCGTCACCGTGTTGCTGCCGCTCTCATTAGTATTTTGCTCCTTTTCGGCATTGGCCTTGGTGCCGGTATGTTCAAAAACCATTTGGAGTCTGAGGCAGAAACAGCCGCCATGCTTGAAGAAAACGAACGCCGGGCGGCAGAGGCCAAGGCTGAACAGGAAAAGGCTGAAGCTGAAGCCGAAGAAGCGCGTATCCAGGAAGAAGCCCACGCCCCACGCCCCGTCAAATTCATCATTTCTGCGACCGGCTATGACTCTCTTGCAACGCGCATTCCGCTTGTGGTAACAGGAACTGACCTCGATGGTACTGAAGTTCAAACCGAAGGCTTCATCAATTCTGAAGGGGAGGGTCTTTCCTTGGCACCGGGCGAATACACGGTCAGCATTCCCGCTTCACCCATACTTTCAACAGGGCTTATGTATCAGCTTCCCAATACTACCTATAGCTTCCGTGTGCCTAAAAACAGCCAGGATGTTGTTCAGGTGGACCAGGCCATAGTTCTCATTCCCCTTACCATGTCCGACATAAACGAAGACATGGTCAACAATGCTTATAACTGGGCTATGAAAGATACGCAAATGGCAAGTGTGGCGGAAGCGAATATTGCCCCTGCTCGTCAGTACTTGGAAGAAGCTCAACAGCGCCAGGCGGAAGAGGCGCGTCGCCAGCAGCTTGTTGAACAACGGGCGCCCATCGCTCAAAGTTTTGCAGCAAGTTATTTCACCAATGTTGGCTTCCCCGACTCAGAAGACGACTCGAAGGTGAGTGTTATCACCAACTGGACGTCAGTGGTTGCGCAATACATTGCGGCAGGATCGGCGGCGTCGAATAAGATTTCGGGTGGCAATGGCTCACGCTATAGCTATGCAACCTATGTTACGACGGTAGCCGTTGACGATGAAACCGTTACGCTTGACGTTTCAGCGGTTACAACTGACGAAGTCAAAGTGGGCTGGACAACCGATTCGTCTACGAAGCGCATCGTGTGTGTCTTCGACAGCAACAACAAGATTACCGACTTCTATATTAGCTAGCGTACCGCCAACTGCTTTTGGCTTTAGGCTTACTGTGCAAGCTCCTTGCTCCTGCGAGGACAACGCAAATGTTTACGGCCGCATTGAAAGGGTTTATACACTTGCTGGTGTAGCAAGCAGGAGAAGTATGCCGTTGTTAGCGTCTTTAAACTTATCATGTATACCCTAAAAAGTTTATTTTGCCTCTAAAACACCAGGTCAAAAGCCTGCCGTTCGCGGTACTGTTCTTTACAAATCCTCCATATTCGGCGATAATATGCGGCAGGGAAAAAGTGCGTTAGGAGGATATATGAAGCGCACGAAGGGACTCAAGCTTGGCAAACAAGCTATGGTGTGGGTGCTGGCCCTCATCGCCATCATGGCTTGTGTTGTCCTCGCAGCTTGCTCAAGCGGCGGCGGGACAGCAGCGTCAAGCGCAGCTGCATCAGGTGATGCAGAAGCAAGCGCTGCAGCGGAAGCATCCGCTAGCGCAACAGAAGAAGCAGCAGCATCTTCGGCAGAAGAAAAAGCAGCCGCATCTTCAGCTGAAGCCACTCAGGCTTCGGCAGGGGCTCCTGAGCCCGACCAATTCGGCGTTATCACAGCTGACAAGTGGGCGGATATCTATCCGAACCAGTACAACAGCTATCTAGCCAATGCGTACAACGTGCCTGGCTACAAGGGTGAATATGCCGAAATCACAGCTGAAAGCCCGGACACCACGTCCGTGGGCGACATTCAGGCTACAGCTGACAGTGGTAAGGCAAACTTCCTGGCCGACGACCAGTATCCTGAAATCAAGGTTATTGGTAAGGGCTATGGTTATGCCAAGTACTACACCGAGCCCGGTGGCCACACCTACTCCATCTGGTCGATCGAACACAATGGTCGTCTGGGCGACGTACGTGGTGGCGGCACCAAGGGTATTCTTGCTTGCTACACTTGCAAGACTCCGCAGATCCACTTCGACGCCGAAAACAAGGGCGGCAATGAAAGCTGGACTCTCGGTGGACTTACCCCGAATGCTGAAGCAAACGATGTCGAACTGAAGGTTAATGAAGCTGGCGAGGAACTCCCTGGCTGGAAGCAGAGCGCATCTAACGGTGCAGACTACTACACCGAAAACATTTCTTGCGCCAACTGCCACGTGAACGACGACCCAAGTCAGATGAATATTATTCGTGCTGACTGGAAGCGCGTTCTGGGCAAGGCTTGGGAAGAAAACAGCCTCGACATTCCGCAGTCCGCCATGGTGTGCGGCCAGTGCCACTGCGACTACTCGATGGCTCTGTCCACGACAGACCCCGAGTACAGCAATGGCGAGCCCACCAGCCCCTATGAGGCTGACACCGACGGTACTCTGAGCAACATCACTCCAGAAAAGGCGTATCAGTTCTACAACGACCATGACATCGTTGACTGGACCTATGCTTCAACGGGTGCCAAGATGCTCTCTATCCGCCATGCCGAGTTTGAAATTTACTACGTCATGGAGGGTGGCTCCACGATGCGCAATACGCTTAACCCCGCAACGGGCGAAAAGTACAACTGCGTTGACTGCCACATGGGCACCAAGACTGCTGACGACGGCACGGAATACACAAGCCACACCTGGGTAAGCCCACTTGACGACCCGGAGATTTCTGAAACCTGTGACAGCTGCCACGGTGGCGACATTTCCGCATACGTCAAGGAAATTCAGGAACGAATCGACGGCCGCAACCATGTTCTTGGTGAGCGTTACGCCGACTTCATCCACAACTTTGAGGCTAAGGTTGCCACCATGCAGGGCGAAGGCGACGAAGCAGCTTTGACTCTTGACGAAGCTTTCGCTGCTGAAAATGGCATCGACGCCGACAAGCTGGCCAAGCTCCAGGAAATTCAGCGTGAAGCATGCTACTACTGGAATCTGCCTGCTGCAGACAACAGTGAAGGCGCTCACAACCAGAAGCTGTACACCGCATGTCTCGACAAGCTCGAAGCGCTTCTTGACGAAGGCGACGAACTTCTGGGCGTAACTTCCACTGCTGAAAACTTTGAGGCTTGGAATGCTGAACAGGCTAAAGCTGCCTAGTTAGAACCTCCCAACTAACTGAAAGCTAAGGGCCAAACAGAGAACCCCTGCCACATCGGCAGGGGTTCTTTTTCTGACAAGCTGGGGTCCTTTGTCGGCTCGCGTCAGTTTTTGTCACCTCTTGCCAATTCGATCCTGGTACCCTCGTTCGTTTTCTCCTGTTCGTGGGTTGCTGCTGTATAGGGGTCTCTGTTTAGCTTCATCACTATCAGGAATGCGATAACACTTATAAGCGCACCCACACCCACATCGCTGAGGAAATGAGCGCCTACGATCATGCGGCAGGACATGACGGCCAGGGTAAAGACGATTTCGATTGCAAGGGCGATACCCAGTTTTTCGCGCAGGCTGGGGAAGACAAAGCTCAAGCCCAAAAAAGAAATAAGGAAGGCAGCTGCCTGCATTGAATGGCCGCTCGGGAAGGACTTGAAGGCGTCCCGTTCAAGACCGAAGGTGGCCATGAACTCTTTGACGCCCGAGCTCTTCTGGTACCACGGGCAGAACTCGAGACCGTCGTATCCTGCGAGTACCGCAAACGGGCGTGGGCGTGCTATGAAGTTTTTTACGAGCTCGATAAACGCATACGACGCCACGAGCGCAACAAGCACTATGACGAGCTTGCGCGTCAGGTCTTTGGCATCGTTATTCTTGCCAGCGCTGTATCCAAATGCACACAGGCCAGCACCTACGGCAACGCCTATTCCGAGGCGGACCATGGTGGGAAGTTCGCCTCCAGCCATGCCGCCGAAGCCGTCACGCACCGAAAGGAGTGCGCGCGTAACAAGCGCTCCGAAGGCCATGGCAAACACCACGCACAAAACGGCGCCCACGATGCGCAGGACCTGTGACTTCTGATTCGTAAGGCTGCGCTGTACCAGCACGCCCAGAAAAAAGCAGGCAGGGTAAGCCATGGGGAGAAGCCCCAAGCTCGAAAAGAAAATACCAAGCGGATTGCTAGGCGTATAGACCGCTTGCGCAATTTGGTAGTCCGCGAAGGTCCCCGCGACCAGCATTGCCACGAGCGCCACAGCAAACACACTCATGCCGCGTATAAGAAGGGAGCTTTGTTCTTGCTTCAAGCTAATCACCAGCCGTTCAACTTACTTGTGCTTATTTATATCACCAACTTCTCTCCAGGCAAAGGATTTAAGGTCGCCCCCCGTATTCCATGTACCCTCTTGTGCCCCCGCAGCTGCCAGTATTTTTACACGGCCCACAACCGAGCGCTGTGGTACATTTAGCCTATGGCTAGAACCGACACTATCAAGATAGAAGCAAACGAACAGAACCTTCCTCAGGCTCTTTCTTTTGTTGAGGGTCTTTTAGAAAGCGAGGAATCATGGATTACAAACTGTTTGGAAACACCTGCTATATTCGCGCCGACAAAGGCGACGAAATCATGACTTCGATACTCGAAGTGTGTGCGAAAGAGAATATCCGTTCAGCTACCTTTAATGGTATTGGAGGCTGCGGGGAAGCCGAAATTCAAATCCTTGACGCTGAAACAAATACTTTCACGACCGAACGTCACGAGGGAGTCCTGGAGCTTGTTTCGATTATGGGAAACATTATTGACGGCGGCGAGGACGGCCTGTGCTGGCATGCGCATGCGCTCTTTACCTATATCGATGGCGGCGAGCATCGCATAGCATCGGGCCATCTTAAGTCTGCGACCGTACGCTATACCGCCGAAATCGAATTGCGGCCGGTAACGGGCGGCACCATACAGGCTGTGCACGACCCTGAAACGGGCACCAAGTTCTGGTCCTTTTAGGACACGTGGTAAATTCGCCGAAGCGATGTGCGCCTCAGCCTCGGTCGTGTAGGAAGCTGAACCCGTTTTAGATGTTTAGAACCCGTACTTATCGAGCTTCGATAGCCGGTCCTCAAAATGGGCGGTAATGTCGTCCATTTTGTCTTTAGCGGCTTCGGTCTTTTCCTCAGGTGTTTCTGGCTTGGTTGGCGCGGGCCCCAGCAGCAAAGTGGCCACCAGATCGTCGATAGTTTCCATAAAGAATAAGCGGTCTTCGTCGGGCAGTCCGTCCAGGCGGCGCAAGGCCAGGTCAAGCGAACCGTCCTTTAAGGTGCTGGTAATGCCCGAAAGCGTTATTTCACCCGTGGCGTTCGCCAGCTTGTAGAGCACTTCGATGAACTTTTCGCGTTCGTCTGTATTGAGGGTTTTAAGCCATGCATTTACGCGCTTGTTGGTGCGGTAGGCGTCATAAGTTACCGCGCTTGCGGTTGCGAAGTCTTTTCCGTCGACAACCCAGGTGAAGGGTGCATGTTGCAAAATGCCGGGGTGCGTGCTTTTGACTACCGTTATATCGCGTGTGTTGTTGTCGAACAGCAGGCCGATAATGGATTCTTCGGGCACCGTTTTGTCGATGCGGCCTGCATCCAGGTCGTCCACCCAGCCCTCAGCAGCACTTGCGTGTTCCAAAAAACCAGGGGCGTCGTGGTCGAAGCATTTCAGAATTTTGTCGCGTGTGCTTGCCTTAACGGTGTGCATGGCATAGGCGGCCAGGTTGCCGCCCTTGGAATGCCCGCCAATCCACAGCGGTGCTTCGGGGTAGGCGGCTGCGACTTCTTCCACATAGTCAGTAGCGGCCTTTTGGGCAGGCACCACGGTAAAGGCCATGTTGAAGTTTTCCTTCCAGCCCACAAGCGAATCGTCGGTGCCACGGAAGGCCACATAGACGCCCGCTTCGGCAGGCAGTACAAAGGTCGTGGCGCTGAACTGCACTTCACCTTCACGCGACCAGGTGTCAACGCTGCGGCAGGCGCGCACGTCGCCAAAGCGCGGGCTTGCTGCGACTGCGCGCAGAAGTGCTTCGCTTGAGCGGGGGTCATAAACAGGTGCTACGAGGCCAAGCAAGTTATCTTGCCTGCAAATGGTTGCCAGGGTTTCGCCCTCAGTGCCTTCAGCAGCAGGGATTTCTTCAGGAATGCGCGTGTATGCTAGCCAGGAAAAAACCAGGCTGTCCACGCGGTTAAGTGGCTCTTCGCTAAAGGACGCCGTCGTCTGAGAAACGTAATCGATAATGTTGGCCATACTTGCCCCTTTCTTCACGTGGCTACATTGTAGTATGTTTCGCCTGCGAGTATTAAGGAAAAGGACACAAGAGTTACGAAGCTGTATGCAAAGACAGCGGTCTCTAAAAATGACAACGCCCTTGCGTGTGGGAGTTTGCAAGGGCGTCGTTCTTTTGAATGCGGCGGGGTATGACCGCAGATTCAACAATGCAGGGCCAGGAGGAAAGGGGTACTCATAGGGGGGGTAGGTCTAGCCCTGCTCATTCGGAATAAACCGATTCGAGAAAAATGCTTGTAAAGGTGCGTAGCTCCTGAGTTACTGCTACTCGGTAATTGCTCTCGAGTAATAGCTACTCGGCAATTGCTACTTGCGCTTCTTGGCAGCAGCCTTCTTAAAAGCAGCGCCCGTGTACTTCTTGAAGCAGAGGTACCATTCCAGGCAGTATTGGCCAGCAGTCTTTTTGGACATGCGGTCCTTTGCTACGCCGCAGGAACCAGCGGGCGGAACGATAACGTCGTCACCTGGGCGCCAGTCGGCAGGAGTGGCACATGCTTCAGCGTCAGCGGTTTGCAGCGCTTGGATGATGCGCTTGATTTCGTCGAAGTTGCGGCCCGTGCTCTGCGGATAGTACAGGATGGTGCGGATGATGCCCTTCGGGTCAACAATGAAGACCGCACGTACAGCCTGGGTAGTAGAGGCGTTGGGCTGAATCATGCCATAGGCCTTGGCAACTTCCATCTTGATGTCGTCAATCAAGGGGAACTTCACTTCGAGGTTCTTCATGCCCTTCCATTCGATGGTCTGGATGTTGCGCAGCCAAGAGATGTGCGAATACAGACCGTCAACGGACAGACCAACCAGTTCGGTGTTAAGCGCCTTGAATTCGTCTGCCAGGGAAGCAAAGGTCATGAATTCAGTGGTGCACACGGGGGTAAAGTCAGCCGGATGCGAAAACAGAATGACCCACTTGCCCTTGTAGTCTGCTGGGAAGTTGATTTCACCCTGAGTGGTGTTAGCCACAAAAGAAGGGGCCGGATCGCCAATCAGGGGCAGGTTCTTATTCTTGCTCATTGTTATATCCTTTCGGTTTGTTTTGCTTATAATGACTTGCACTATATTATCCAAATAACTGAAAGTAAAGTAACTTTGTTACAAAAACTAATAAAATTTTGCATAATTTGAAATAAAGCAGGTAGATGTGAAAATGACGGGCTGGAAACAATTCTTCAACGGCGCCTTAAAGCTTTGGAAGTGCCGTGCGGAAGGGCCCACACGCGCGGTATAGTGCGCGTGTAAGGTGAACGTGTTAGTTGCTTTGCAGTACGTTTGTGAAGCAGAGAGTCTACGAAGGATGTGCGATGGCAAAGAAGTGGAACGAACGAAGCCTTCCCCAGAAAGTGGCGAGTACCGCTGTTTGGATGCTTGTTCTGCCTGCCGTAGTTGTTGTACAGCTTGTGCGTAACGGCAAGGCAAGCATGCGCGCGAAAAAATAAGTACCCATTTCGCGTGTGGAGTGCTTGAAGCATGCAAGGGAGAAGCGCGTGTTTCAGCTGCGCGACTAACGCCTAAAACCTAGTCCCCCTTCATAGGGCGCCCGGTTCTGCGAATACGCGGCCGGGCGCTTTCTTTGCTAGCAAACTAGTTACAGATTCTACGAGGGAACAAGAGCAGCTAGCCCAGGTAATTCTCGTTTAAAGCCACCGAGACATTCATATTTGAACATCTCTATTTTGTGTCCTAGATTTGCCCGGTAATCAGTTTCTCGCGTGCTTCAAGCATGACTGCAAGGTCTTCTTCGCTTACCGTGGGGAATTGCGGTTTGCAGTCCTTGAGTACCTTTACGATGGCTTCGCTTATCAGCCAGCGCGCAAACCATTTTTGGTCGGCAGGGATAACATACCAGGGTGCTTCGGGCGTGCTGGTTGCCGCAATAGCTTTTTCATGGGCCTGGGCAAATTCGTTCCAGAGGGGACGGTTGTCCAGGTCGCCCAAGGAAAACTTCCAATTCTTTTTCGGCTCGTCGATGCGCGAAATCATGCGTTTGGTCTGTTCTTCCATGCTTAGGTTGAGGAAGATCTTAATCATGCGGTAGCCATTTTCATACAGATGGGCTTCGAATTCGCGAATTTGGCGGTAGCGCGCATCAAAGAAGGCCTTGTCGCTACCTTTAAAGAATCGGTCAGGCATGGCATAGCCACCGCGCATGTTCTTTGCGCGTACCACCATGACGTCTTCGTAGTGCGAGCGATTGAAAATACCAATCATGCCGCGCTCGGGTAGGCTCTGCACCACGCGCCACAGGTAGTCGTGTGCCAGTTCTGTTTTGGTAGGAGCTTTGAAATTAGCCACTGAAACGCCCTGGGGGTTGACGCCAGTCAGGACATGCTTGATGGCAGAGTCCTTGCCGCCTGCATCCATGGCCTGGATAGCAATGATGACACCTTCGCGTTTTTCGGCATAGAGTTTTTCCTGAAGTTCGGCAATCAATTGGGTGTTGGCCGCCATCTTCTTAAGGTATTCCTTTTTCAGGCTTTTATCAATTTTGGCGGAAGTGGGGTATTTCGCTAGAACGAACCTTTTGGAGCCATCAACGCGGCAATCATCAAGTTTCATGGTGCCTCCTTTTCGCGGACACTTCGTATTATTCGTATTATATTAGTTCGCACCTTTCTTGAGATTACATTCAGTACAAAGCATTTGGCAGTTTTCTGGAACGGTGCGCCCGCCTTTGCTCCAGGGTTTTTTGTGGTCGCCGTGCATTTCTGAGTACTCAAATTCATCACCGCAAATAGCACACTTATGTTTCTGAGCTTCGTATGCAGCCCGCTTGTCGCGGTCATCAAAAGATCGAATTGATAGCGCACGCTCTGAACCAGTGAGCAAGTACTCATAGATTCCAGCCTTACGCGTTACGTCTTCGTCGCCTAGCAAACGCTCCACTTCTTGGGAAAGCTTCTTAGGGTCTAGGTCAGAACGTTCGCCATGTTCGTTGAAGTATAAACCCCAAGGTAAACCCTTCATGTACTTATTGGTATCAGGGAAGGTTGCTTGTACCCAGTCAATAATACTGCGGAAATAGTTCCACAGCTGAACTGCCTGAGGGTCTTCTGCATGACGCGCCATATATTCTTCGATGGAAATATTGTCCTTTGCCGCCGCCCAATCTATGGCAGTTTCCAAGTATTCTTGGCGAATAGCTTCGCCCTTTAGGTAGTCACCTGCAAGCGCATAGGCAGCGCCTCCAGGTTTCGAGAAGTAGCGCTTTGCATCACTGACCCAACTGCCCGCATAAACGGCGTTGCGCAATTCTTGATCAGTGAGCTTTTCACCTGCAATATTGACGATACGGAACCACTCAAGCTTTTCTGAATCAGTACCATCGCATACATAAATAAAAAGAGGATAATCGAGAATTTCTTTCTGCTGATCGCTTGGTAGGTTGTAGAAATATTTGTCATCAACCGAAAAAGTGCCATCTACATATTCACAAAAAGAAATAGTACGCTGTTGGCCGTCGAGGACTTCATATTTGTCTTTGCCTACCACGGCCCAATACATAACGTTTAGCGGAAGCCCGCGCATAATCGTGTGAATAACGGCATCGCGCTGCTTGTCTTTATAGACAAATTCGCGTTGGTACTTTGGGCGAATATCGAGCCGATCGTCGTAGCCTATCACGCCTTCTTCAGCGTCGTTGAAATACCCTGCAACCACATCGCCAATGGTCAGTTCAAGTTGTTTAATATCCATGATTTACTCCTTTGGTTTTTCAGGATGCTTGTTGCGAATAAAGATTCTGCCGTATAAAGAGTAAGAACATTCACCCTCCTCATTAATGTAGTAATTACCCTGCTTGGGTTTGCCGGCAATCATGGGGTTACCGTTTGTTTTTCGTCCGCTAGAGCCAGTAAATGTTCCATCCTGACGTATTTCTTTGTACGTGTCGTATTGTTTGATACTTTGAAGACCAAATCCAACTTTTTGAGAAAGACCCAGTATTTCAAACTGGTCAGGGTTGTACTTATCCATAAACGTAATTGGAACGCCCATTATTCCCGCATAATCATAAGGAATATCTGCTGTGACGTTAACATTAATTGCATCGTAGTTATCGTAATGTGGGTAGTCTTCAGGGTTATATCGTTTAACAAGAATCATTTCTTCATGGCGCTGCTTGATATCAAGGTTGGTATACCAACGCACACCTTTCACACGAATGAATTTACGTCCTGTTTGTTCATCAATGCCGCATCCAGCTGCTTCAAGTGGATAGTCGTCGGGGACAAAGAATGCTCTGTCGCCAGAATGGATGCTTGCGCCAATCCAAACTTTATTTTCCATTATCAAAGGAAAGAATTCTTTGTAGTTAATTGCGTTGATATTTCCAATAATAATGAATTTTTTCTTATGCTCTTCCAATGTTGCTACATATTCTCGAAATAGGCTAAACGGAGGATTTGTGACAACTATGTCGGCTTCATCAAGCAACTCGAGACATTCCTTGCTGCGAAAATCTCCGTTCCCTGATAGCTTAGTAAGGCTGTTTTCTCCTGTCCTGAAGAGCTCGATAATGTCATTCATGTCAAT
>JAFUCE010000006.1 GCA_017459805.1 Eggerthellaceae bacterium | reverse complement strand
CCCAGGTGATTACGCTGGCGGGCATCTGTGTGTGGCATGTTAGCTTCTCGAAAAAGTTTTCTGCATCCATGGAATATTACCAGGTCATCCGCAATAGTCTTATCCTTCAGGCCTGCGTTCCCAGCATGGCTCCTGCAGCATTTTTCCGTCAAGCCCATGAACTGGTGCTCTTCAATATCTACCAGTACGCCTACGACTATGCAGACCTTATTTTGGACGCCGTGGAAGACTTTATGAATGGCCCTGGCATTTTAAAGGAGCCGCGCGGCCTTGACATCATTAAAGCCAAGGGTGCCTACAATGAAGTGCTTGAAGACATAGCCAATTTCGAAGACCTCGATGTAGAACTTGACCTCACTGACGACGAAGCGCTTATGAGCGTGAGACACGACATCCAAGTCAGCATGCCCAAGCGCCTTATTCGCATGCTTACGCGCAATGGACACCGCAGGGCTCCCGCGTTTTTCTACCGCGAAGGGGTGGGCACCACGCCTTACGACTGGGACTTCACTACAGGAAATCAAAGCGGCTACAAGCAGATTCTTGCCATTAATCCCGTGGAAAAGACCGCCGTTTTGCGCACCCGTGACGAAGATCGCTTCAAGCACATAATGAAACGCCTCAAGGAAGTAACTAAGCGCTTTAAGAACGACTACGCGCAAATTGAAGCGCAATGGCAGGCCGAAGCTGGCACACTGCGCTCGATTGATTTCTGGAAAAACTATCTCGGAATTGACTAGGGGCTGGCCATGGGAGCACCGTCAGAAACGAACACGGGCACGAACGTAGCTGCCGTAGGCGCAAACCTAGGTGCTGGCACAGACGCTGTCCAGGGCGCGGGCACCGACGCAGGCGCTGACCAAGGCGCGTGCACAGGTCCAAACGCCGCCCAAGGCGCAGACATAAGTCCAGATGTCGGCCAAGGCGCTGGCCCAAGGGTTTCCTTTATCGTGCCCTGCTACAATGCAGCGAACACGCTGGACGTGGCACTGGCAAGCCTGTGTTGTCAAACGCTTGAAAGCATTGAAATCATTGCGATTGATGACGCATCGACTGATTGTAGCGCCAAAATCTTGAACTACTGGGCCGCCTCTGATGCGCGCATCCACGTGCTTACCCAAGCCAAAAACGCAGGCTATGGCGCTGCCATGAACCGCGGCCTTGAAGCGGCCCGCGGCCAGTGGATTGGCATTCTGGAGCCCGACGACTATGCCTTACCTTCCATGGCACAAAGCCTGGTGGAAGCTGCACAAACTTTTGAGGCAAACAACCCTGGTGTAAGCATCGACATGGTAAAGGCGCCCTACGTGCGCGTCATACACGAAGGACAAAGCGAGTTACTTGCACAATGCGCTTTCCGCTTTCGCGTGCAACCAGTGGGTCAAGCTTTTTCCTTTGCAGGCGACACGTCGCAGGCAGACCAACTTTTGCGCAACCACCCTTCCATCTGGTCGGCGCTGTATAGGCGCTCCTTCTTAGATGCAGCAAAGGTCCGTTTCCCTGAACATCCTGGCTCTGGCTGGGCGGATAACGAATTCTTCTACGCCACGCTTTTACAGGCAAAGGCGATTCTGTATGTTGACGAACCTATCTATTGCTATAATGAAAGCACTGCTGCCCAGGAAGCTGAGGCGCTTCAAAAGCAACCCACTTTGGCTCTGCAGCGATTCCTTGATTTAGATAACTTAGTGCGTCAATACGATATGCGAAATAAGGACGTGTTGGCGGCTCATGTGCATCGGGCTTTTTCGTATGTACAAAGCACGCTTGATGCTGGCGTGGGCAAGATGGCCAAAGTACAAGCACTACAAAAGGAAGTTTTTGCGCGCCTGGACCCTGCCATCGTTATAGCCGAAGCAAGCATTCCGCCCCAGCTTAAAAGTGCATATGCACAACAACGCGGTATTAAAATTGATCGCACGCAAAGCAAGCTTGCCTTTGCGCAATACGCACGCGATGAAGCCGCTTACATGCTTAAATCCAATGGCCCGCGCTTTTTACTGTCGCGCTTTGCCAAAGCCCTGTCGCGCAAACCACAATAGGTAAGACAGTGCCGCTGCACCTGCAAAGATGGCGATATTCATAATGCGCCAGGTAAAGAAGAAGTGCATAAAGGTATGGTTTTGCGCAGCTGCTGCCCAAATGAAAGGCAGCGTTGCAATAGCCGCATAGCAAAGCAAAAGTACCGCGGGCTTTTCACTTTCTTTGGTGTGCTGTGTGGGCATAGTGCCCAGGTGCTTTGCGCGAACCACCACTTCTTGAATCACTAAGGCAAGAAGGTAGACCCCAGCGAGAACAAACCAGAAGAGCCCTTTATACTGAATCAGTACGATAGAGATGACATCCTTATAGCCTTCGGCGATTTCGCCGTTAAATCCCACTGAAGATGTTTGCGAACGGAAGCGCGCCTGGGTAATGGCATCTTCAATGATGTTGCTCTGGGTAAACAGGGTTGCCAGCACCCACTTAGCAATCCACATTGCGAAATAACCAAACGACCACGCAACAGCACAGTACAACCCAAGACTGATGTTGCGCCACCCGCGTTGCTTTTCAAGGGAGACCAAGACCACAAGCGGCATGCCCAAGGACACGAGTGGGAAGTCCATAAAATCAAGGTAGTTCACAACTATGCCAATAATGCAGAACGCGATGGGTGCAACGCCGCGCTTTACCCAGGCACTACCCCAAGCAAGAACCGCCGCAGTTCCAATGAGCGCCAGGGACAAAGATGCCATATAGCACATTGATTTAGCTACCACCCAGGGCGTCATGCAAACGAAACACAGCAGGAAAGGCAACACAAGCCAGTCGAGCCTTCGTTTGAACAGCAATAACACAATAAGTAAGGCCATGGCTAAAAGGAAAACGGCATTGAACACGATAACCTGCGTATACGTAAAAACCTGGAGCAAGGGCACAAATATCACTTCGTAACCATGCCAATAGCGCCCGTACGAAATGGGGTCGCCTTGTTTAACACCGTCCAAAAAATGCAGGAGTTTCATTGCTGAATCTTCTGACCCGACAGGTTGATACACAGAAAGGACCCTATCAAGAAGCGCAATATCGAGCGTTTCCTGATACAAAGGCTCGAGCACCATAAGCGCATCAGTGTAGCGGTCTGCCCACATGCACGGATACTCGAGGGCAACAGGCTGTTCAATGTCCATAAACCTTGCTTTATCTGCTTCAGCATGCGCATGGACAGATTCCATGGGAAGGCTAAAGGCGCCGGCCAACAGCGCTATACCCAAAACGCAGCTTACGACCAAAGAAATGACGCAGAACAACAACACCTTATACCAAGGCATGGGCGGCTTTTGGGCTGCCGCGTGCTTCCCTGCGCTTCTCCTTGGCTTTTCTTCTACTTCACCCATAGGTCCTATTCCCCAGCGTCCAAAAAGATTTTTCGCGTAATGAAGTTATAGACCATCACGATAGCCGTTACCACTATTTTGGTAATGCGATAGTCAACGCCGATTAGGTCAACGCCCACAAACATAAGTACGTCATTGAGCCCCAGGCCAATAACGGACAGAACGAAAAAGATAATGAATTCGCGGCGGCGGCTCATTTCTTCCTTGTGCTTGAACACATAACGCATTGACGCAAGATAATTGAAGATGACCGCCACAATGAAGCCAATAGTGGTCGAAGCCAGGTAAGGCACGCCGAAAACTTCGGTTAAAAACAGCATGGTGCCGTAGTCAATAAAAAAGGCGATAACGCCCACCACGCCAAACTTTGCCAATTGTGTTAGTAGCTGTTGCATATGTCTATTATATTGCGCACGAACTTTATGCCCGAGATGAAAACCGCCGTCCATAGGAACGGCGGATACCATGTGGTGCCCCCAACGAGAATCGAACTCGTGTCTCAGCCTTGAAAGGGCCGCGTCCTAACCTCTAGACTATGGGGACCTATGTCAGTGCTGTAAACAGCTTGCCTATTGTAGCAGAATGCCCCATGCGTGCAAGCGTAAAAACATCTTTATAGGAAATACATCTTGCGCTCCACATGAGTTTCTTCTGGACGCGCACAAAGTTATAATGGGTGCGCTGTTTTTGCGCGGGCATTACGAAAAAGCTTTGTGCAGGACTACATAAGGAGTTTTATGGCGCAGGTAGACTTCATAGTTCCCTGTTATAACGAGCGGGAAAGCATAGGCGCGCTTTATGAAGCGTTTGTAAGCGCTTTTGACAAAAGCGGCTATGACTGGCGCCTGATTTTGGTTGACGATGGCAGCAGCGACGGATCCTTTGACCTGATTGCCGAACTTGCCCACGCGCATAAAAACATTCACGCTATCCAGTTTTCGCGCAACTTCGGCAAAGAGGCCGCCATCATGGCGGGGCTTGCCGCTTCAACGGGCGAATACGCGGGCATTATCGATGCTGACCTGCAGCAACCGCCCGCCATTGCACGCCAGATGCTTGACAAACTTGTGGCCAACGACGACCTTGACTGCGTAGCCGCTTACCAGGAAAACCGCAAGGAAGGTGCCCTTGTCCGCGCGCTGAAGTCGTCCTTCTACAAAGTGTTTGCCAAGGCAGCGCGCTCTGACATTATTGCCGATGCCAGCGACTTTAGGGTTTTCCGCCGCCGTGTTGCCCAGGCCCTTCTTTCCATGCCGGAGTACCACCGTTTTTCAAAAGGCATGTTTGCCTGGGTAGGCTTTAACACCTACGCCTTCCCCTACACGCCAGACGAACGAACAGCGGGCACATCAAAATGGAGCATTGCTTCGCTTTTCAAATATGCGTTTGAAGGTTTGCTTTCCTTTACCACGCGTCCCTTGCATTTCATTACGGTGCTCGGATTTTTAGTATTTGCTATTGCGCTCATTTACTTTGTTGTCCTGTTTGTTAGGACCATTGTAAACGGTGTGGACGTTCCCGGTTACGCTTCAACCTTTGGGCTTGTGCTACTTATGGGCGGCGGGCAATTCCTGGCTATTGGCATCATTGGTGAATACCTTGCGCGCGCCTATATTCAAGGGAAGAACCGCCCTATTTATGTTGTTCGGCAAGAACTAAATGCGCCTAATGACCAGGGGGAAGACCTTCAGAACTCCTAGGGTTCACAAAGGCGAATTGCTAGGCACAGGTAAGGCGCTACAAGATATTTCATGACAGATCAAAGTAACAATAGCTCTACCAATTCCACCGCCACGGGCAAAGCTCCTGGCGTCGGCACTGGCCGCGATACCAACGGCAACACTGGTCGTGGTACTGACCGCGAAATGAGCGGCGATGCTGGCCGCAATGTCACCAGCAATACAACCCGCGAAATTGGCACCCAGGGCGTGAAATACCTAGCCGTTGGCGCGGGCACGGCCCTGTTTGAGCTTGCGCTGTTCCAGGGGCTGTTTTCTTTTACGCCCTTAGGTGTTGAAATGTCCAACATTGTCGCAGTGCTTGTTGCAACTGCGGCAAACTTTTTGCTCAACCGCAACGTCACGTTTAAAAGCACTTCAAACCCCGTGCGCAGCCTCGTGCTGTACGTGCTCCTTTTTGCGTTCAACCTCACTTTTTCAACGCTGGTTATTTCCTGGCTGGTGGGCATCGGCTGCCATTCTGCTGTCGCCAAAGTCGCCACGCAGGCCTGCATCGTCCTTTGGAATTTTGTCATTTACCGCAAGATTATCTTTATCTAGGTAAAGCGTCTTGCATACAATACGTTAATTCTGTAGTTATGGATGTAAGCCAACCGTTTAGCCCAAAAGTCTAGTAAATCAGGGGGGGTTTCACGTATAATTAAGACAAACTGGGCGGACGCTACCCACACGCCTGATTTTAACTGGCATTGTACGTGCGTTTTCCCAGTTGAAAGACCGTTTTTAGCATATCTGAAAACGTATGGGCAAACTAGGAAGTTTGAGCATGACGAAGGAAAAGCGACATATCGTCGAGTCTGCAGCAAAGCGCAGCTCTAGTTTTTCGCGGCCAAAAGCGGTCGCCAGTTGCTTTGTTGCCTTTTTCCTGGCTTTGAGCATGTTCCCCTTCCAGGCCTTCGCAGACGGCACGAGCGCCCTCACAACGAGCGCCAATACCACACCATCCACCACCGAAACGGCCACTACAACGAATCCAAGTTCGCTTCCTGCAAACACAACAAGTAGTGCGAACTCTAATAGCACTAGCACTTCTGTCATGCCCATTGTTTTTGCATCGGATAATTTAAATCTGATTCAAAATGGCAACTATATCCCGCCCACTTCGGCTTCCATTGCGTCGACCTTTGCAAGCTCATCCATCACAAGCACGGGCGCAACGCCTTCAACGGCACAGCGCAACCAAATTAAGGCACGTGTGGAAAATGCGCTCATGAACGTTGAATATCAGAGCTCGTTTTCGTATTCAAGCGGAGGCGCAGCACAAACCGACACTGACCTCTGGTGCGTTGTTGATGTGTCAGATCTTAATGCCCCTCTTGACAGCGGTGCCGAAACTTACGCTAAGACGCTTGTTGAAGAAATCGTTAACAACAACCCCGATTTGTTCTACGTTGGAAAAACCGCAACGGGCAGCATAGCAACAAAATACGTGGGTACCACAACCACGAGGGTGCTGGCAAAAATATATATTCGCTACTACTACAAAGCTGGCACCATCAAGTCCATGAAGACTAAGTACGAAACTGCTATGCAGTCTGTGCTTTCGTGGGTGAACACCACGAAAAGTTACCAGAACAGCACTGACGCTGAAAAAGCAAAAGCCGTACATGACTGGCTCGTGCGTAACGCCAAATACAACTACGCAGCTTATTTGAAGGGTGGCCCGACGGGCTTCGGCAGTTGGGACCCCTGGACAGCCTATGGCGCCATTGTTACCAAGAGCCCGGTGTGTGAAGGTTATTCGCTTGCCTTTATTGCTGCTATGAAGCGCTTGGGTATTCAGGCAACTTTTGTCACCAATGCAAACCACGGCTGGAACCGTGTGCGCCTTAAGGTGGGAAGCAGTTACTACTGGTACAATCTCGATGTTACCTACGATGATCCACTGCAGGCCAATGACCACTATGCTGATGGGGGTTACAACAAAACACCATCTACCGACTTCTTCCTGAAATCTGACAGTGTTATGAAAGGCAAGGATTCGACCCATGCCAAGTGGACGCCTGCAGGCACCGCGGGCACAAATACGAGCTTCAATTCCTGGGGTGGTGGCGTATACCCGCTGTCCAGCAATACGCACACGGTGAACTCCATTTCCCTTTCTGCTTCACAGCTCAATATGCATACGAATTCATCAACCACGCTTAAGCTGTCTGCGTCGGGCAGCAATGTTATTCCTGCTATGGCACAATGGACAAGCTCGAATTCGCAAATTGCTTCCGTCAATTCGACGGGCCTTATTACTACTGGCACGAAGACTGGTACAGCTACCATTACTGTAAAGCTGGGCGGCAAAACAGCAAAATGTATTGTACGTGTATATTCGGGGAACAAGACGCTTCTCACTTCCGCCGCGTTTTCGCCCAATTCACAACAGCCTAGCGACCAACACAGATACGAAAGCGGCTACAAATACGAGTACAAAAGCGCCACGGCACGCAGGCCTGCAGTTACGGTAAAAGCTGGCAGCACCACCTTGAAACTTAACACTGACTATACGGTCACCTATCCAACCGACTCCATTAACCCAGGCACAAAGACGGTCACCATTACAGGCAAGGGCAACTATGGTGGTTCGTTTACCTTGGAGTATTCGATATACGCCTCAATGAGCAGTGTCCAAATGAGCGCGACGACCATTACCACCACTTACACGGGTTCGGCTCAGAAGAAAGCACCGACGCTCACCTTTAAGGGAAGCCTCAACAAAACCATCACGCTTAAGGAAGGCACCGACTTTACCCTGTCGTTCTCGCCCGACAACACAAGCCCTGGCACAAAGAAAGCCACGATTAAGGGCAAGAACGGCTGGACGGGCAGCAAGAGCTATACGCTCATTATTAAACCAGGCGCCAATGCCACATGGACTCGCATTTCTGGTTCAACCGCACTTGCCACCATGGCTGCTATTACCACCAAGTTTGGTACTGCCTCAACGGCAGTTGTTGCCGCCAATACGAACTTTAAAGATTCCTTGGCTGCCGCTGGCTTGGCAGGAAGTTTGGGCGCACCGCTGCTTACCACTTCAACAAGCAGCTTGAGCAGCGAAACGGCAAACGAGCTACGGCGCATGGGTGTTACCACGGTCTATCTCGTGGGATCAACCAAAGACCTTAGTGACACTATTAAAAACAAGATTAATGCCCTGCCTAAGGTAAGCAGCGTGCAACGTATTTCTGGCAATAGCGCATCCGAAAAAGCCATCGCGTGCGCGAAGAAGCAATCCAAACGTTCGAGCACGGTTATTATTGCCACGCAGGCATCATTTAAAGACGCACTTTCGGTTTCGCCCTATGCCTACGCAGCAAAAAGCCCCATCCTTTATGCAGAAAGCAACAAGAAGCTTTCCAGCACCACATTAAACTACATCAAAAGTGCTGGATTCAAGAATGCCATCATTGTAGGTGGTCCTGTTGCGCTCCCCACATCCATCGAAACGCAGCTGGCAAGCGTAGGCATTCCTTCATCAAAGGTTAACCGCCTTGCAGGTTCAAACCCCTACACCACAAGCCGCGTTATTGCTGAATGGGCCACAGGCAATCTTAAAAACGGAACCGGTGGGGGAAGTGGCGTATACAAGTATGCCTCGATTAAGTTCCAGCCAGAAGTAAAGCTGTCCTTTAACAAGCTTGGTTTAGCGCGTGCCGACAATCCAAGCAATGGTTGGAAGGATGCATTGGCTGGGTCGGCTCTCTGCGGAAAGAACCGTTCGGTTATCCTGTTGGCCGATGCAAGCAACACTTCGAACACGAGTGTTGTAAGCGCGTACAAAACTCTTATCCTGCAGGCCTATGTCTTTGGTGGGACGTCCGCTGTACCTGAAAGCGTCAAAAACAAATTTGTAACCGCTTCTAAGCATTAACATCTAAGCACTAATTGGCAAAAGGCTCACTCCTCAGACCTTAGCTTGCTAAAAGATGCAAGCGTGGTTTCATGTCTTCTGCAATCAGTTCGAGTTGCTTCTGGCCCTGCTTAGGCATCAAGCCAACAGCCTGCTCAAGGGCGGCGGGCATTTTCGCAGTTACATCGCCCAGGATCTCTTGCATTTCGTGCTTCTGCATACCAATATCGTCTGCAAAAAGGTGACGCAAGACCTGACCCTCTGTCACCCGTCGTTGCGTGAACAGGGGACGGGTTTTTCGTTCATCTTTACGAATGGCATCTTCTAATTCTCTGAACAGCGGGCAGGGATGAACGAAAAAGGTGACGGGTGAACAGGTGAAGTGAACCCCGATAGTTGGACCGGAAACAAAAGTTTCCGGTCCACTTTTTATCATGGGGGTGATGGTATGAAATACGATTTGTCGGTGAGGCAAGCAGCTATCGACCTGTTCGAACAAGGATGTGGAGACAAGAGTGCTGCATCAGTATTAGGCCTACCAGAGGCCACAGTCGGAGAATGGTTGTACACTTACAGAGCACTTGGAAAGGAGGCTCTGTTTGTGACAACGCACAAATCATACAGCTATGATCTCAAAGTTGCAGCTGCTCGTGATGTGATAGAACGCGGAATGAGCAAGCCGGAAGTAATGGAAAAGTATGGCATTGCTTCGATGTCGCCACTTGGGAGTTGGTGTCGCAAGTACAGGGAAGGCGGGCCCGATGCTCTGCTGCCAAAACCCAAGGGGAGAAAACCCAAACCCGACAAACCTGTCTACGCTTCTCGCGAGGAAGAGCTTGAAGCTCGTGTGATGGAACTAGAACTGGAGCTTGAAATCCAAAAACGAATAAACGCCTTAGCGGACGAGATCGAGCAGAAATCGCATCGTCGCTGAGGCGGAAGTGGTCCCTGGCCCTAGTGCTCGAGAAGCTCGGTCTCAAGCGCTCAACCTACTACTACAACCTCTCGCACCCAAAGCAAGACAACTATGCAGACGTAAGACCCCTGGTCGAAGAGGCGTTCTCCCGCACACCAAATGGCATGGGGTATCGCCAGGTCGCGCTCGTGCTTCGCAATGAGCAGGGACTGTGCATATCCGGAAAGACGGTTCTGCGCCTCATGAGAGAAGAAGGTCTTGCCTGCCAGATTAGAAGAAAGAAATACAACTCCTATAGAGGTGAGCAGGGCAAGGTCGCAAAGAACGTGCTCGACAGAGACTTTCATTCAGATGCCCCGATGAAAAAACTTGCCACAGATGTAACTGAGTTCCACCAACCTTGGGGTAAGGCATATCTATCGCCTGTTATGGACTTGTATAACAACGAAATTGTTGCCTGGTCGGTGTCAGAGCGCCCAAACATGGCGCAGGTTAATGAGATGATTGCAATGCTTGAGCCAAAACTCAATGGCCCGGCGCTGCTGCATTCTGACCAAGGCTGGCAATACCAGCAGAAATCGTATCAGTTAAAGCTTATGGAACTTGGGGTCGAGCAGAGCATGTCAAGAAAGGCGACTTGTCTAGACAATGCCTGCATGGAAAGCTTCTTCGGGCACATGAAAGATGAGTTCTACCGCAAACGAAGGTTCGAATCGTTCGAGTCTTTCAAGGAGGAACTTGAAGAATACATTACTTATTGGAATACACGACGCTACCAAGTTGGGCTAAAAGGAATGACCCCGGTGCAGTACCGGAGTCATCCCATAAGAGCCGCTTAAGAACTTTTATTGACCGTCCAACTTTTTGGGTCTAGTTCAGAGGAGCGGGTTTCCATATACTAACAAGTTGTACGAGCCCAGGGCCAGGACTTAGCCTGCGAGAGCAGCATTGCCATGGCTTTTGTGCTCAATATAAGGTGCGTGGTCTTTACCCATTTCAACCGCAATGCCTTGTTTCTTGAGGTCGGCGTATTCAACTGATGCGGTAAACACTACGTCTGAACTGGAGTTAAGCGCAGTTTCGCAGCTGTCCTGAATAACGCCGATGATGAAACCAATACTTACCATCTGGAAGGCGATGTTGGAGTCGATACCCAAAAGCGAACATGCCACAGGAATAAGCAAGAGAGAACCGCCCGGAACACCGCTGGCGCCACAGGCAGACACCGCAGACAACACACAAAGGATAATAGCGGTAAGAGGGTCGACGCCAATTCCCATGGTGGTTGCTGCCGCAAGAGCAAGAACGGTAATGGTAACGCAGGCGCCGGCCATATTAATCGTGGCGCCCAAGGGTATGGATACCGAATAGGTGTCCTTGTTAAGCCCGAGCCTATTACACAGCTCCATGTTAACGGGGATGTTGGCCGCTGAACTACGCGTGAAGAAAGCCATAATGGCCGAATCTTTCAGGCAGCGCAGAACGAGCGGGAAGGGGTTTTCGCGCGTAACGAGGAATACCAAAATGGGGTTTGTGACCAGCGCAATAATAAGCATCACGACCACAAGAATGGCAACCAGCATACCGTATTCGGTAAAGATTTCCAGACCGCTTGTGGAAACGGCGTCATAAACCAAGCCGGCTACGCCGAAGGGGGCAAAAGCAATAATCCAGCGCACGACCTGCGAGACAGCGTCGGAAATATCAGACATAAAATCCTTGGTAGAGTCGGAAGCCTGGCGCAGGGCAATGCCAATAAGGATGGCCCACATCAAAATGCCGAGGAAGTTAGCTTCTGTAAGCGAGCCAAAGGGGTTGGAAACAATCTTTTGGAGAAGGTTAGCGATAACTTCAGCAACGCCAGACGGTGCCGTGTTTTCGGCGGCTTCCACGCCAGCAAGTGTCAAGTGGATGGGGAAGAGGTAGCACGCAATAACAGAAACCACGCCCGCAATAAAGGTACTTATGATGTAGAGTAGTACGATGCGGCCCATGCCTGACGCCTTAGTGGCACTACAAATAGCATTAATGACCAGCACAAATACCAGCAGAGGAGCAACCGCCTTCAAGGCGCCTACAAAGAGGCTGCCAATCATGGTCAGCCATTCCATGCCAGGCGCTACGAGCGCCAAAACGGTACCAATAATCAAGCCGCCCAAGATGCGCCAGATAAGGCTCCAGCTATTCCACGTTTCCCAGATTTGTCTCATGAGTCGTCCCTTCTCGTTACACAATGTGTCTATTGTGGCTGTTTTGTCACATTTGCGCAAGTTTACGGCAGGGGAGTTTACCGACTTTTTTGCGTGTTACCTGCGAAATCAGTATCTAATATGCCCTGATACCGTATAATATGAAGTTCGAACTTTGGTAATTAAGGAGGTGCATGCACGTATGCCTAAGCTACAACTAATGGATGTTACCATTCGCGACGGCCAGCAGAGCCTGTGGGCAACGCGTATGCCAGTAGGCGACATGCTGCCCATCTTGCCTGCTATGGATCGCGTGGGGTACTGGGCCATTGAAGCCTGGGGCGGTGCCACGTTTGACACCTGCCTGCGCTTTTTGGACGAAGACCCCTGGGAGCGCCTTCGCTCTATAAAGAATAAGACGCCAAATACCCCGCTGGCCATGCTTTCGCGCGGTCAAAATCTTGTTGGTTATAAGCATTACAGCCGCGAAATATGTCACCGTTTTATCCATGCGGCCAAGCGTAATGGTATCGATATCTTCCGTGTGTTTGACGCGCTCAACGACATCCGTAACGTCATAGACAATGCTGAAGCTATCAAAGATGCGGGCGCCCACTTTGAAGGTGCTATTAGCTACACCGTGAGCCCTGTTCATACGCTCGACAGTTTCTTGGAATACGCCCAGCAGCTTAAAGATTTGGGTGCCGACTCCATTGCCATTAAAGACATGGCGGGCATGTTGACGCCCTACCGTACCGAACGTATGGTGCGTGCGCTTAATGCCGAAATCGGCCTACCTGTCCACGTGCATTGTCACTATGTTGGCGGTATGGCCCCGGCAAACATTATTAAAGCAGCTGAAGCGGGCGCGGCCATCGCCGACGTTGCCAGCGCGCCACTCGCCTTTGGTAACAGCCATCCTGCTGTCGAAATGATAGTGGCGGCCATGCAGGAGTCGCGCTACGACACCGAATTGGACCTGGAACTGCTCTTCGAAATTGCCGAATACTGGGAGGGCGTGCGTCTGCGCAGCCACTACAAGCGCGGTGTTTCAAGCCTCATTCATATGCAGGTGTATTCGCACCAGGTGCCAGGCGGCATGATGAGCAACCTCGTTGCCCAGCTGGAAGTGCAAAACGCAAGCGACCGTTTGGCTGACGTGATGAAGGAAATCCCTAAGGTTCGCGCCGAAGTGGGCTATCCGCCTCTCGTAACGCCCATGAGCCAGATTGTGGGCACCCAAGCGGTGTTCAACGTGCTTACAGGCAAGCGCTGGGGCGTGGTTTCCAAGGAAATGAAGGACTATATCTGTGGCTACTATGGCAAGGCGCCAGGGCCCATGGACCAAGACGTTGTTGCCAAGGTGGTAGGAACTGACGCGGTGCTCGACCCGAACGTCTCGCCCGGTTCGCTGGTGACCACCACCTTCGATGAAGTAGCCGAAGAAATTGGCGATCTTGCTCAAAGTGAAGAAGACGTGCTCATGTATGCCCTCTTCCCCGTGGAGGCAAGGACCTTCCTGAGCAAGCATCGTAGTAGCGAAAAAACTGAGTTTTTGCTTGAAGAGGAATCGAGCGAAACCAAGGAGGAAGATTACGTGGACATCAATCAAATCAAGGAACTCATTCGCGTTGCTGAAGAAAGTGGCGTAGGTGAAATCGTTGTTGAAGAGGGCGGCAATCGCATTGCGGTCCGCATGCCGGGTATGGTAAGTGGTGAAGCGCCCGTGGCAGTTGCCGCTCCTGCTGCCGCAGCGGCACCTGTTGCACCTGCTGCCGAGGCAGCACCAGCTGCAGAACCTGCAGGTGGACGCCCTGCTGAATGGAAGGCCGTCGTTGCTCCTATGGTGGGCACCTTCTATGTGGCACCTGGCCCAGGCGAGCCCCCCTTTGTACAGGAGGGCGACGAAGTTATGGCTGGTCAGACGCTATGTATTGTGGAAGCCATGAAACTCATGAATGAAATTGCTGCCGAAGAAATGGGCATCGTTCGCGAAATCTGCGTCAAAGATTCAACGCCCGTTGAATACGGCACACCGCTTTTCTATATCGAACCTCTTCAGTCTGACACGCTTACCAGCATGGAGGCTTAAATGTTCGACAAGATTTTAGTGGCAAATCGTGGCGAAGTGGCCCTGCGTGTGATGCGGGCCGCGCGCGAGCTCGGCGTGAAGACGGTCGCGGTTTATTCCACTGAAGATGCCAACACGCTGCCAGTAGCTTATGCCGACGAAGCGGTCTGTATTGGGCCAGCCCCAGCGGCGCAAAGCTATCTGCTTATGGAATCTATCATTCAAGCGGCGCTTAACACGGGCGCTCAGGCCATTCACCCCGGCTACGGTTTCTTGGCTGAAAACGCAGCCTTCGCTCGGCTGTGTGCCGAAAACAATATTGTCTTCATAGGACCAAGCCCCGAATGTATCGAGAGCATGGGCGACAAAGCTACCGCACGTGAAACCATGATGGCCTGTGGCGTTCCAACCGTGCCTGGCTCCGACGGACTTGTCGACACCGTTGAAGCCGCTGCAGCCTTTGCTGACAAGGTTGGCTATCCGGTGCTCATCAAGGCAAGCGCAGGCGGTGGTGGCAAAGGCATGCGCGAAGTGCATGACCCAGCAGATCTTGAAACTCAATACAAGGCTGCTCGGCTCGAAGCGGGTGCTGCTTTTGGTAACGACACGGTGTATTTGGAAAAGCTCGTGCTGCGCCCCCGCCATGTTGAAATCCAGGTTTTGGCTGACGACTTTGGGAACCGTGTGGCCCTCTGCGAGCGCGACTGTTCCATCCAGCGCCGGCATCAGAAACTGCTTGAGGAAGCACCCAGCCCAGCGCTCGACGAAGAAACGCGTCGCGCCATGGGAGTGGCGGCCGTTAAGGCGGTGCGCGCGGTGGACTATCGCAATGCGGGAACCATCGAATTCTTGCTCGACACCGACGGGCGTTTCTATTTCATGGAAATGAATACGCGCGTGCAGGTGGAACACCCCGTGACCGAAGAAATAACGGGTGTTGACATCATTAAAGAACAGCTGCGTATTGCTGCGGGTGAACCCATGACTTGCGCTGATCGCGCGCCCTTTAGCCCCTATGGTCACGCCATTGAGTTCCGCATTAATGCAGAAGACCCTGCGCACGACTTCCGCCCCTGCCCAGGCACCATTACGAAGTTTATCGTTCCAGGCGGCCCTGGTGTGCGCGTGGAAAGTTACCTGCAGCAGGGGGCGACTATTTCGCCTTTCTATGACTCGCTTGTGGCGAAGCTTGTGGTGTGGGGTGCAACGCGTCAGGAAGCCATCGCACGTGGCAAGCGCGCGCTCACGGAATTCAAGATTGAAGGCATCGAAACAACTATTCCTTTCCACCTCAAGGTAATCGACAACGCTGCCTTTGTGGCTGGTCAGGCATATACCGACTTTATTGAAACGGAGATGGGAGACTAAAGCATGAGTGATTTGCGTCTAGATGGCATGACCTTAGCTGACGGCGTGGTAGAAACCATCATCAACATTGCGATGCAAAATGTAGAAGGGGTTGCGGGCGTGAGCCTTGGAGCAGGTATTTGGGGCGCCTTGGGGCAAAAGACCCCGGCCCCCGCCATCGAAGTATCTGCAAACGACGACAACACCCTCTCGATTGCCGTTCATATTGAAGCGGTGTATGGTCACGCGCTTCCCGAAGTTGCAGCGCGTGTCCGCCAGACAATTTATGATGCCGTCCTTATTCAAGTGGGCGTTGAAGCATCTAAGGTGGATGTCTATATCGACGGCATTCAGTTTGCCTAGGCTTTTCGTTCGCAGTTGGTTTTATGCAGAAGTTGCACGAAAGAACCCTCGCACGCCGCATGGCGGTGCAGGCACTCTATATCAGTCTTGTGACCGATATAGGGGTAGGCGAACTTCTTGAGCCCGACTGTGAACTACCCGACGAAGGCCATCTTCCAGCTTACGCAAAGACGCTTATTGCAGGCGCCGATGCCCATGCTGAAGAAATTGATGCCTTGCTTGCGGAAGCATCGGAAAACTGGAGCGTGGAACGCATGCCCGTGGTTGACCATGCCATTCTGCTGCTTTCCTGTTATGAAATGTTTTACGAGGAGTCAGTTCCGGTGTCGGTGGTTATTAACGAGGCCGTTGAGTTGGCCAAACTATTTGGCGGGGAAGACGATTCGGCCCGTTTTGTTAATGGATTGTTGGGGCGTATCGCGCGCACCTATTGTTCTGATCGTATTGCCGATAAAGGTGCAGATGATGTGCCTGAAGTAGTAACGGAGGCTTAAAAGTTTATGTCGCAAGAATTCGAAACCGATTTAGAAATTGCTCAAGACAGCGCTGAAGAGGACGCGCCCGCAGCGCCTATTCCAACAAGTTTTGGAACCGTGACCGACCGCTTAAGTGAAATCGCTGAAGTCATGGAAGATGGCACCATGCCGCTTGATGACGCGCTTGACCTGCTTGAAGAAGCGGTTGCTTTGGGTATGCAGGCATCAAGTTTGCTCGAAAGTGACATGAACGAACGCGACCAGGCCCTTGAGGAAGATGAAGCTGAAGATAACGCAGCTGAAGACGGTGTAGTTGAAAACGATGCAGCTGAAGACGACGCGGCCGAAGCCATCCCAGATTCTTCCGAAAGTACTTCCGAGATTATTTCAAGCGATGCTGAAAATGACGAGGTCACACCACCGCCAACACCACCAACGCAAGCCTAAGAGCTTAAGGAGAGGGCCCTATGGAGAGCACGGCGCGCATTCTTGATGCGATTACGAAACCAACAGATTTGCATCTGCTCTCTAACGACGAGCTCGCAATTTTATGCAATGAAATTCGCGAAGAGATTATCAAGACCACTGCACAAACAGGCGGCCATGTTGGTTCAAGTCTTGGCGCGGTTGAAATAATCGTTGCTCTTCACTCGCTGCTCAATTGCCCTGAAGACAAGATAGTCTTTGACGTGGGGCATCAGGCTTACGCCCATAAGTTGCTCACGGGGCGCCTGGATCGTTTTTCGACTCTGCGCCAAACAGATGGTATTACCGCTTTTACTAATCCTGATGAAAGCGAATACGACGTTCATCATTCGGGCCATGCTTCCGACAGTCTTTCCGTTGCCCTTGGTTTGGCAAAGGCGCGTGATTTGAACGGTGGCACGAATAAGGTCGTCGCTGTTATTGGCGACGCATCACTTTCGGGCGGCATGGCCTTTGAAGCACTCAATCATATTGGCCAAGAACAAACACCCATGGTTGTTGTTCTTAACGACAACAAAATGTCTATTTCGCGCCCGGTTGGTGCCCTTGTGCATCACCTGGGTTATATGCGCGTGTCCGATCAGTATCGCGACGCCCGCGATGCCCTCCAGGCCGCTATGGAGGAGCGGGGCCCCCTGGCGCGCTTTGTGTTGGATATGGGGCGCCGCTCTAAGGACTCGTTCAAGCAATTCCTCTTCCCGCAAGCAACTATCTTCGAGTCGCTCGACATCGTGTCGACTTCACCGATCGACGGGCATGATATCGCGAAACTGCGCGACGTGCTTTCAGTGGTGCTGGAATCCGATGTGCCCGTGTTGGTGCATGCCATTACGAAAAAGGGTAAGGGTTATGCGCCCGCCGAAAACAACCCAGAAGCCTTCCACGGACCAGCGGGCTTTAATCCCGAAACGGGCGAGCTGAAGAAAAGCGCAGGTGGTCCGCCAACATATACAAAGGTGTTCGGCAGCGCGTTGATTGCCGAAGCCAAAGCTGACGACTCCATTTGCGCCATTACAGCAGCCATGCAGGACGGCACAGGCCTTGAAGCCTTTGCGGAAAAATACCCCAGTCGTTTCTTTGATACGGGTATTACTGAAGAACATGCACTCGGCTTTGCATCGGGGCTTGCCATTGGCGGCAAAAAACCCGTGGTCGCAATTTATTCAACCTTCATGCAGCGCGCTATTGACCAAATTATTATCGATAATGCCATGCAGGACCTTAACGTGGTGCTCGCCATAGACCGTGCAGGCCTTGTGGGCGGCGATGGCGCAACCCACAACGGTACTTTAGATATTTCATATTTGCGCATGGTGCCACATGCTCGCATTTTGGTGCCGTCTGATGAAGCAGAGCTTGTTCACGCCTTGCATACTGCCCTTGCCATTCCTGGTTTGGTGGCCTTGCGCTACCCCCGTGGTGCCGCTGAAGGTGTGCCCCTGCCCGAAAGCCCCGAACTGCTCGAGCCGGGGAAGTCGCGCATTGTGCGGCGGGGGAGCGATGTTGCCATTCTTGCCTTTGGACGCATGGTGCATAGCGCTCTTGATGCTGCCGAACTGCTTAAGAATCAGGGTGTTTCGGCGCGCGTGGTGGACATGCGCTGGGCGAAGCCACTTGATGTGGACGCCATTAAAGCAGCCGCGAAAACCAAGCTCGTGGTGACGGTCGAAGAGGGTTGTATCCCTGGTGGCGCGGGTGAAGGCGTGCTCGAAGAGTTGTCAAAGCTCGGCAGCACCGTGCCTACCATTACTCTCGGGCTTCCTGATGAATTTATCGAGCAGGGTGACTATAAAGAAATCTTTGCCAGCCTCGGGCTGGACGGCGCGGGCATCGCTTCTACCATACAAGCAAAACTCACATAAAAAAATGCCCAGCAAAGGCCGGGCACTTTTGTCTGTATGTTCGTTCTTCTTAGAGGAAGAACAATAGGCTGTCGATAATAAATACGGGAATTAGAATACCAAGTGACCATTTCATATAGCCAAAGAAGCTCGGCATCTTTACACCGTTTGACTGGGCAATATTGTTCACCATGAAGTTTGGCGCATTGCCGATATAGGTAATGGCACCCATGAATACCGCGCCTGCAGAAATGGCAAGCAGGATGGTCGTTTCAACCATGCCAGCCGTTGTGGCGATACCCGTGGTAGCGCCAAGGGCACCAGCGGTAGTCAGGAAGACCACATAGGTCGGGCTGTTGTCCAAGAAGCTGGAAAGTGCGCCGGTAATCCAGAAGAACTTGAGCGGAGTATCGATACCCAAGTTGCCACCGTTTGCAGAAAGCAGGGCGAGGGCAGGGATCATCGTAATGAAGATACCAATGAAGAGGCGGGCAACTTCAGCGATGGGTTCCCAGGTAAATTCGTTGTCTTCGCGCAGTTTCTTAGTGGTGAACTTCAGGGAAAGCGCCATGGCAATGAGGATGAGGATAACCTGAACGAACCAGTCATAGCCCAAGTGAACTTCTTCGCCGAAGGTGATACCAGGAACGTTATGGGGCTCGCCGTAAGAGGTGCTGATAACACCCTTGATGATTACCGCAAAGATAATGATGGCGAGGAAGATAAAGTTCTGTGCGCCTTCAATCTTAAACCGGATGTGCTCGCTCGCCTTCTTTTGGAGCTCCAGCTTCTCCTGGCCTTCCTTGCCTTCTTTCTTCACGTAGTGGCGATCAATCAAAGCAAAGAGTGTTAAGAGCAATACCGAGTTAAGCAGCAAGAGTGGCCAGATGTGCTGAGCGGTCCAGAAGAAGGGGACGCCGCGCAAATAGCCAAGGAACAGGGGTGGGTCGCCCAAGGGGGTTAGACAACCGCCGATGTTGGCAACAAGGAAAATAAAGAAAACGACAATGTGCGTCTTATGCTGGCGCCAGGCGTTGGAGCGAAGCACGGGGCGAATGAGCAACATGGCAGCGCCCGTGGTCCCAACAAAGCTTGCCAGGAAGGTACCAATGGCAAGCAGGATGACGTTATTGCGCGTCGTGCCTTCAGGCGCGCCCGCAACATGGATGCCGCCAGCAACAGTAAACAGACCCAGCAGCAGTACGATAAAGGGGATGTAGTCGAGCAAGACGACTTCACCCATCTTTTCGAGCATGATGCCAAAGCCATACACCGCCGTGAATGGAATCAAAAACACGAGCGACCAAAATGCCGCAACATGAAGCTGGTGATGTTCCCACCATTCGGGCTTAGTGAGTGGAAAGAATGCAATGGAGAGCAGCATGCCCACAAACGGGATAACGCTCCAGAGCGGTAAGCTTGTTCCTATGTCCATCGAAGTTCCCCTTATTGACGTGTTAGTTACACAAACTTGCAACATTTTACCTGATGTTTGACTATAATGCTCAAAAAACTGTAAAGCTCTTTTCATAGAGGAACTACGACAAAGGTGACCAAATGAGTATTCAATTTATCCCCGTAGAAACGGATCAACAGCTTGAACATCTGGCCGATATGGCATCTGAAATATGGCACGAATACTGGCCGCCACGTATTGGTAAGGCTCAGACGGATTATATGGTCGAGATGTTTCATTCAGTCGAGGCCATGAAACACGATATGGCCGAGCATGGTTACCGCTACTGGTTTTTAGTCGATGAGCAGGGAAAATATGTGGGTTATACCGGTGGCGCCAGTCAGCATTTAACTGGTGATGACGAAGCCGATGCCTGGATGAAGCATGGGAAGGTGCTTGACGAGCGCTGGCCCGACCGTTGGTTTATTAGCAAGGTGTATTTGTATGCCGAAGAGCGCGGCAAGCACTATGGCAGTGAAGTCATACGCTTTTATGAGCAGCTCTGTCTTGACGAAGGTCTGCCCGCTATGGCCTTAACGGTCAATCGCGAAAATGAACTGGGAATACGCGCCTATGAAGGCAACGGCTTTGTTTCAGTTGAGGACGTCGATGCCGAAATTGGCGAAGGCTTCGTTATGTATGATCATATCATGGTTCGTGCAGTTCCGACAGCTTGACGGTCGGCGGAACATACGCACGAGCCGTCCTGCCGTTGCAGCCGCAATATGCAAGAATTCAAGACTTGCTGGCAAGAAATGACGGAGTTGTACGGATTTTTCCAGTTTAACTCGTGCAACTCCGTCATTTCTTGCCATTTTCGCACTCAAACCCGTACAACTCCGTCATTTCTTGCCACCAACTACCTTTCAGCTATTCATTGCCGCCAACTACCTTTCAGCCATTCATTGCCGCTAGCTACCTTTCAGCTATTCATTGCCGCCAGCTACCTTTCAGCCATTCATTGCCACCAACTACCTTTCAGCTATTCATTGCCGCCAGCTACCCTTCGTCACATATTGCCACCAGCCCTCTTTATAAGCGCAAGAGACGCACAAATTTGGTACAAAATGCCCGATAAATGCTAAAATATGCTGGTTGACAAGAAACGTATGAGCAACGAAAGAACGTGGGCCTACAAGAAGCTACATACAACACCTAAGAACAGAAAGGCGTACGTGGGCAAAATAGGGCAATATTCTCAACGCTTTCGTGCGGGTTTCACGCTCATGGAGCTGCTTGTTGTTATTGCCATTTTGGCGGTCATACTTGTTATTGCAGGGCCTTCACTGGCGCAAATCGCGCGTAATTCAGAAATCAATCGTCTCGACAACTACGCAAAAGAACTATACGTGGCTGTTCAAGACCAATTTATTACCATGGAAGCATCGGGCGAATATGCCGGCTTTAATGCTGCGGTGCTTCAAACACGGCAGGACCGCAATCTCGGCAGTTTGGGTGCCATGCCTCATGATGCGCTTGGCTCAGATTGGGTGGAATACTACTACCTACAGGGTGGCGCGGCGTCATCTTTTGCTGAAAACGATGCTGACCTGGCATTAGCCGAGGTCGTTGCGCGCACATCCGTACTCGATGGGCTCACAAAGGGCGGCCGCTATATTTTCGAGATTAATCCGCGTGCGGACGGCACCGACGTCTACGCGGTGTTTTACTCAGAAGACCCCGATTTTAGCTTTGCTGATGTGCAAAACCTTGCGAGCAGGAATCGCCCCGACCGCATGAACACGGGCAGTGGGTACCCGGTGGGCTACTACTGTGGCATAACAACGGCCTCTTCAGAGTTGCCCGACCATTTCAGTCCGTATGCGACCTTCGTTAACGGCGAAGAATTGTTCTTGAAAGTTGCTTGCCCTGGAAGCCTTGCTTTGGTAAGCAACGAACGCGATATGGAAATGCGCATCGTGCTGGACTGCGATGGTGAAAGCCAAACCCTTGTTCTAACTGGCGGCCAGGACTTCCATCTGGACGCAGCGGGCAATATCGATATTGACATAGTGTTCGACAGTATGCGTGAAGGCTTCCACTTGGCCGATTTGTTTCCCACATTTAGCCCCGGGGCCGACATAGAAGCAACGGTCGAAGTACTCTACAACGGCAATGGAGTGGTCATTTCTACGCCAGCAAACATGCAGGCCAAGGCTAAAGACAACAGCCTTTTCGCGAAAAACAATAGTGGCGATATCGAAGTCGCTAACGTGCGCCATATTAATAACTTGCGTCTTATAGGAAATGATGCACGTTCGGTTATACAAGTTGCCCCCGTTGATTTTGATGCGATGTATTGGGGGTCAAGCGAAGTAAGCGAGCTTTCGAGTGCAAGCAAGGACTACAACCTCGATACTTATAGCACCGAATATGTTAACCCGCTCGATCCGCGCGTGGTTGACGGTGCTTCAGGTTTTATGCCTCTTGAAACGGCGGGTGTGGCCTGGAGCTATGACGGCAATAGCAATCAGTTGAACGATTTCTATATCGCAGGAAGCGCCGAAACAGGCCTCTTTGCCACTATTCAAAGTGCTCAGGCGGTACGCAACACTATTCTCGTTGACCCGCAGGTTTATGGCGGTGGCCCCTGCGGTGCGCTGTGTGGCGAACTTCAGGGAAGCATCGAAAACTGTGGGGTGCGCCTTGAAGTGCGCGAAGCTTCCGCCCTCGACAAGGTTTCCACCCATACCGTTTCATCGGATGCAAGCGATGCTGTGGGCGGTCTTGTGGGCTTGGCTACGGGCAGCGCGAACATCGCTCGCTCCTTTGCTGCGATTGACGTGGTGGCGCCTTCTGCCATAAGCGTGGGTGGCCTCGTTGGCAGCTTTGCGTCCCAAGGCAGTATCAGCCAGTCGTACGCGTCGGGTGAAGTGACTGGTGCCGACATTGTGGGCGGCCTCGTTGGCAGCTTCGATGGAGGCAGCATTGCGGATTGTTATTCGACCTCAGACATTAATACGAGTGGCTATTGTGGCGGTATTGCGGGGCAAGCTTCGGCTGGCAGTATTACTAACACTATGGCATATGGGCGCGTGAACAGCGACCTTGGTGGCGGTTTCACCGGCGGCGAAGGCGCAAGCTTCAGCAACTGTGCTTTCTTGCAGGACGTGGGCTACAACAGTTTCTTGATGCCGCAGCCTGCAGGCATTGAAGCGAAAAGCTATGGCGATCTTGCCGATATGCGCCTAGCGGCCGACCATAGCTTCCCATACCGGGAAAGCCTCATGGGCAGCGCCTTCCCCTTTGCCAACGTGCTTGAAGAGCATTGGGGCAATTGGCCTTCCTCGCTTTCTTTCAAGCCCATGCTCGTTTACTACGAACTCTATGCCGACGGCGACTATGGCTTCTATGGAACGCAAGAAACGCCTGATGGGCCTGTTATTATCAACACGCTTGATGGCGAAAACGGCGGCATTGTTATCGTTGAAGATGGCTATGCCCTCCTTTCGACCTATGCCATTCGCGGCTTTGAATACTCCTTGAATGGTGGGGAAAAGCAGCGCCTGACGCGTGCTAATGTCCCGCAGGCTGGGTCCTTTGTCGAACTTAACGTTGACTCCCTGTACTACTGGAATGGAAGCGAAACCCTTACGCTTGACGACTTCTTCGTCTATCAGCTTCCCTTTGAATTGCAGATGCTTAGTCGCACGGCGACGTCCTTTGCTGATTTGCTTGAACTCAGTTTTGCCGATGCGGCAGGGTCGACGGCAGAAACCTATTCCTACTATTACAACCCCGACTTTGCCATGCTGGTAAGCAATCCCGGCGCCGACGGCTCGCTTGACGCACCCGACACAAGCTCGCTGTATGTGCGCACGCCGCGCCACCTTAATCGTCTTGCTGTACAGAGTGCGTATTGGGCTTCGAATGCTCACATTATTCAGGCCTACGACATCGACTCTGGTGAAGGCTATTACACGTCAAACTACTTAGGCGACACGCTTGACTTTAAGTCTGGAACCTATGCCATGCAGCCCATTGCAAGCAAGACGGAACCCTTCATGGGCAGCTATGACGGTCATAACCATACGATTATCGACTTCTTTATTAGTGCCAATGGTCGCGACGACGTGGGCCTGTTTGGTTCGGTCATGGGCACGGTTTCCAATGTTCACTTGGTTGGATCGCAGCTTAACGAGGCCTCTGTTGTGCACTATGGTCAAACGAGTGGAGGCACGCTTGCTGCGGGTGCTCTTGTCGGTTGGCTTGACGGCACCGTCGAGGGCTGCAGCGCATCAGGTCTTTCGGTATATGCGGGTAGTGCCTACATTGACGACGCTTCCGTGGGCGGTCTCGTTGGGGTAAACGTAGGTTCTATTGAGCGTTCTTCGGCTGCCAATGTTGATGTGTCCGTGGTCAGCACTTGTACAAGTGCGGCAAACCTTGGGCTTGGTGGCCTGACGGGCAGCAATGGGGGTTCTATCAACTCCTGTTACGCCGTAGAAATCAATCTCTTTGGCCAGGCTTTGGGTGCAGGCTCTGGGAGGCAGTTGCTCCAGGGTGGTATTGCCGGCTACGGATTTGGTGGCGGTTCAATTGCTCATTGCTACGCTTATGCTTTTGCCGAAGGTAACACTATTGCTACTGAAAACGATATTGTTGAGCATTTCGACATTACTAACCCAGACGACAATACTCTCAACAATTGTTATCGCCTGAGCTGGGACGATGGTTCTGGTGGCGGCTTTACTACGGGTGCCATGGACGACGACCGCGTAATCTCGTGCACGCCCGATGAATTGAAGAGCGCGTCCCTTGGGGCTGCCTTTGCCTACGGTGGTGACGTTCCTGTTTACGGCAACGCTTACTTCTACGACGTACGTCTTGTGCCCGGGCATTTGATCCAGAGTGACTATCGCTACCCGTATCCTGCGGTGTGCACAAACAACGATGGTGAATTCGTCCACTACGGCTTTGATTGGTGGGAATAAGGCATGCGCGCGCTCGTGAAAAAATATCAGTCGCAGCAAGGCGCATCCATTCTCCTTGCCCTTGCGGTGGTGTTGGTGTGCACGATGGTTGCCGCGGTCGTGCTTGTGGCGGCCGCTGCCAACGCGGGCAAGGGCGTGTCTGCACAAAACCAGTCGAAGTCCTACTACGCGGTAGCTTCTGCCGCTCAGCTTATTGCTGACGACCTCAAACGCACGGCGCCTTCTGCTGCTCTTTCAACGACGACAAAGTCCTATGCTTGCCAGAGCGTGCACCCAACATACACGCATGCCGATGCCAACATAGTTTCTAATCCGCAACCCAGCTTTAGTGCGTCTGGTACAACAGCTCTTACCCAGCTTATGGAAGAAGCTTTTTGCTCTATTGACCCCGCCACAGGCGTAGGCGATTTCTCGCGCGAATTTACCATTGAAGCCGACGGGCTCCAAAGCGTGAACGCCGCCTTTTTTATGGATAGCGAATACAACATCAACATTGAGCTGAGCGCCTCACCCGATGATGGCAGCTACGGTTATGCCATGGTCGTGCATGTTCCTTCAGTGCGCGGTGAAGCAAAGGAGCAGGTGACCACGCTGAAAAATGATACGCATCTTGATGGATGGGAATGGGACGGCGAGGGCGGCTCCGTTTCCTGGATTGACGAAAACATGACGCCCATTAATCCAGTGACGGGTAATCATGAGCCGGCATCCAATGAATATGGCCATGGCGTTGAGCAAAGCTACGAAGTGACCACCACGACCATAAGCGACCCCATCACCTGGGGAAGCCCGAGTTTTTCAAAGGGGAGGGTAGAGTAGTGCGCAGCATGGCATTATACGCTCGCAAGCTTCGCGCCTCCTTGGGGGCTCGCCTTGGCATGCGCGGCGAATCCCTGGTTGAAACTTTGGCAGCCCTGCTCATTTGTTCTTTGGCGGTTCTTATGCTCTATACCGCTCTTACTTCAGCGGCGCGCATGAATAATCAAGCCGACCAAAACAGCCAATTGCTTCGCGATGATCTTTTTGCGGCGGAAATGCAAGGTGCGCGCGATGGGGCTGCCCAGGAATCAGGGCAGGTTCGTTTTTCGGGTTATGAAGAAGCCTACGACGTGACCATCTATACCGGAAGTACGGGGACATACAAATCGTATAGCTTGGACTAATGATGATGCATTTCAAGAAACATATCCCGGGTCCAACCGATGCGCAAGCACCACGTCGTGCTCAGGCGGGTTTTACGCTTATAGAAGTACTTGCAGCCCTTCTTGTTCTTGCCATTTTAGGTTTTGTGGTTACCACCGCCATGCTGACAGGTACGCGTGTTATGGAGCAAACGCAGACGGCATCGAATGCCGCTGTTCTTGAACAGTCCATTGAAACAGCCCTAAGCGATGTCTTGCGCTACGCAAGCGTGCATGCGCCCTATGGGGCGGGCGACGTGAGCGATCCGAGTTTCGACTCCGACTCTTACTTCGACTCGTCGGGTGCAGCGGTGCGCTCTGGGCAGATTGGTATATCCGACGGCAAAATTGCCCTCATCAGTCCTGGCGGAGTGCAATTCATTCCGAAATCTTCGGGCATTTATACCGATTTTGAAATAAGTGATTTTAACCTCGAGTATTCATGCGACACGAATGTGTTCACGGCGCACTACAGCATTGTTATGCCGAATGGAACATACTCGCGGGCCTGTGAATTTGTGTGCAAAACGCTAAGCGATGAAAGCTTTGAATAGGTGAAAGGTAGTAGCTGGTGAAATACACACGTTTGGGCGACCTTCTGGTAGATGCTGGTGTTATTAGCCAGGATCAGCTTGATACGGCGCTTGCGCAGCAAAAAGAAAGTAAGAAGCGTTTGGGCGAACAGCTCATTGATTCGGGTGCGATAAGCGAGCGGCAACTTATTGGTGCTCTGACGCGTCAGCTTGGTATCGAGTTTATCGATTTAACGACCACTGAAATTGCCCCCGAAATGACGCAATACGTGTCAAAAAATATTGCCAAGAAGTATTCGGTTGTGCCCGTGCAAACCCGTGGCGACGAATTGTACCTGGCCATGGTTGACCCTTTGAACTTTATTGCAAGTGAAGAAGTAAAGGCGGCCAGCCGCAAGCGGGTGGTCCCCATGATTGCGACCGCCGCCGCTATGGAGCATGCTATTTCCGAATTGTATGGCACGGAAGGCGCCAAGCGCGCTATCCGCGAAATGCAGCAGGAAAGCGAAGAAGATGCAGCCTTTGCAACGGGTGCTGCGGTTGCGCGTGTGGAAGACCCGCAGGCGGCACCTTCTATTCGTTTGGTTGACACCATTATCGAGCGCGGCATTGCTGACCGCGTTTCCGACATTCATATCGAGCCTCGCGAAGACGATATGCGGGTGCGCATGCGTATCGACGGTATCCTCCATGATGACTTGGCGATTCCAAAGGAGTTGCAACAGTCGGTAACGGCGCGCATCAAGATTATGTGCGGCATGGACGTCACTGAGCGTCGCGTGCCCCAGGACGGCCGCACCCTTATGCAGGTCAAGGGCAAGGAAATCGACATTCGTTCCTCCACCTTGCCAACGGTGCATGGTGAAAAAATCATGCTGCGTTTGCTTGACCGCGAAGCGCAGGAATCAACACCCGAGGGCTTGGGCTTTTCGGGTGAAAACCTGGAAAAGTTCAATGCTCTGCTCAGCAATAGGGCAGGGGTAATTCTTCTGGTAGGCCCCACGGGTTCAGGTAAGAGCTCGACCATGTTTTCTATGTTGAATCAGCTTAATACCGAAGCGGTTAACATCGTTACGCTGGAAGACCCCGTCGAATACAAGATTGAAGGCATCAATCAGGTGCAGGTGAATGAAAAGACGGGGATGACCTTTGCGAGTGGCCTTCGCTCCATTCTGCGTCAGGACCCCGACATTATTGCCGTGGGTGAAATCCGCGACTCTGAAACAGCCGACATTGCCATGCGCGCTGCGGTCACTGGTCACTTAGTGCTTTCCACGGTGCATACCTCTGATGCGCTTTCTACTATCGACCGCTTGCATGACTTAGGGGTTGCGCCCTATATGGTTTCTACGGCGCTTAAGGGTATTATTTCGCAGCGTCTTTTGCGGCGCGTGTGCCCCCATTGCAAGCATTCCTATACACCAACAGCTGAAGAGCTTGCGATGCTTGGCATGACCGAAGAAGAGGGGGCAGGCGTGGAGTTTTACCGCGGAAGTGGTTGCTCTGAATGTTTTGGCAGCGGTTATCGCGGGCGTATTGCTGCAGCTGAAATTCTTGTGGTGGATGACAAAATCAGGTCTGCCATTCATACCCGCGCTTCGCTTGACGACATGATTCAAGCCGTGGAAGAGTCGGGCTTCGTGCCCATTCTTTCGAATTGCCGCGACCTGGTGTTGGCAGGCATTACCACGGTTGACGAAGCCTATCGTACTATCAATACCACAGACTAGGGGGCATCGGTGAATTCTCATAGCCAACTTCTTAACAAGCTCGTTGCCGCTGCTCATGCCATGGGCGCATCCGACATTCATCTGAGTGCAGGCCGTGTGCCGCGGGTACGTATCGACGGCCAGCTGCACGATTTAGGCGATGCTGCAACGGGTATTTTGGCGCCTGCCGCCATAGATGCCCTGGCGCATCAGATTGCGGGCGATTCTTACGCAAACCTTGAAAAGACGGGCGAAGTAGACCTGGCTATAACGGCAGCCGACGTTCGCTGTCGTATTAATATCTATCGCGTGCAGGGCGTTTACCATATGGCCATTCGCCTCCTTGCCGACACCATTCCGCCTCTGGACTCCTTGGGCCTGCCGCCCGCGGTCTTGGATTTCCCAAAGCTTACGCGCGGCATTGTGCTGGTAACGGGCGAAACGGGCAGCGGTAAGTCAACAACGCTTGCCTCAATCTTGAACCAGATTAACCTTGAGCGCAGCGTCCACATCGTTACTTTGGAAGACCCCATCGAATACCTTTACGAGCCGGTTTGCGCAAGCATAGACCAGCGCGAGGTGGGAAAGGATACGGTCAGCTTTGCGAGTGGTTTGCGTTCTGCGCTGCGTCAAGACCCTGACATCATCTTAATTGGCGAGATGCGCGATGTTGCGACCATCGAAGCGGCTCTGACTGCAGCGGAAACGGGGCACTTGGTTTTTGCCACCCTGCACACCGCGTCAGCCGCTGAATCTATTGACCGTTTGGTGGGCGTATTTCCAGCAGAGCGCCAGCAGCAGATTCGCATGCAGCTTTCCACCACGCTGGAAGCGGTGCTTGCCCAGCAATTGCTGCCCGCAAAGTCGGGCGAGGGGCGCGTGCTGGCTTGCGAACTCATGATGGTCAACCCCGCTATTCGCAACCTTATTCGTGAAGGCAAAACACCCCAGATTGCCAACACCATAGCAACGACTGCTGACGAAGGCTCCATTACCTTCGACAATATGCTGGTGCGTATGGTGCGGTCTAACCTAATTAGTACGCAGACCGCCCTCGAGGTTGCCCATGACAAGGACTACCTTTCTCGCAGCGTGCGAGGGTGAAAGGAATAGCACTTCATGAAGGCATTTAATTACAAAGGGCGTTCGGTTTCAGGTGCTTCCGTTGACGGCGTTGTTGAAGCAAACACGCCAGAAGAAGCCATTGAAAAGCTGCGCGAAGGCGGCTTGATAGTTGAAAGCATTAAGGAATCTGCTCCCGCAGGAGGTAGAGACCTTTTCTTGGGAAGCACGCGTACGCGTGACAAAGAGCTTTCGGTCATGTGCAATCAGTTCTCTATTATTTTGCAGGCTGGCATGCCCATTGTGCGCACCCTTGAACTGGTGGCGGGGCAGACTACGGACAAGCGCCTTAAGACGGTGCTCAACGAAGTGGCAAGTGATGTTTCTGCTGGTTACGGGCTTGCTGATAGTTTTTCTAAACATGGCAAAGATCTGCCGTCAACCTTTATTGAGTCGGTACGCGCGGGCGAAGCTTCAGGCACCTTAGAAGAAGTGTTCAAGCGCATGGCTGCCTATTACGAGCGTTCATCGAAGGCTAAGTCGCGGGCAAAAAGCGCACTCATCTATCCTGCCTTTGTTGCGGTGCTTGCGGTTATCGTAGTTGCCATTATCATGGTATTCGCTGTGCCCGCTTTCGCGCGGACCTTTGAAGCGATGAACCTTGAATTGCCCGCCATTACCCGCTTCCTCATCGATTCGTCGAACTGGTGGAGCAAGTGGTTTTTGCTCGTAGCCCTTATTGTTGTTTTGGCGCTGCTGGCTTTGCAGCTTGCCAAGCGCAACAAATCATTCCGCGAAAGCTGGAGCAAGCTGGGGCTTTCCATTCCCGTTTTAGGGAAAATCAGCGAAAACAATGGCGCGCATCAATATGCTTCAACCATGTCGATGATGATGGCGGCTGGTCTTCCCGTGACCGATGCCATTGATGTGACGGCACGTTCATTGTCGAATGCCTATATGGCATCGTGCTTGGCATCGACTCAGGTGGATGTAGAAGCGGGCAAGCCTCTTTCAACGAGCTTGGCTAAAACCAAAGCCTTCCCCGACCTGGTCGTTGAAATGACTGGCATAGGCGAACAGACTGGTTCCTTGGAAAATACGCTTGAAGTCATGGCAGACTACTATGCCAACGAGGTTGAAACCACCTCCACACGGGCACTGTCCTTGCTCGAGCCCATCATCATTGTTGTGCTGGCAGCCGTGGTGTGCTTCATCCTCTTGGCGGTCTATCTGCCCATGTTTACGATGTATGGAGGGTTCTAGATTCCGCCGTTCTGACGAACGGCGGAATTGCCGACGTTGCGCTTATTTCGAGCACCCAATCTTGCCCCTTGTTTTGTCCCTCGTGTACCAAAGTACACTTCGTGACAAAGGCGGGGCAATCTCGGGCGCTGGAAATAATGCTCACTGACTCTTCGACTACCTATATCTCACACCGCTGGCGGAATAGTCGACGCTGCGGCTTCGTCTGGCGGCACGCTACACCCTTATGAGCTTAAAAGTATTACAGGTAAACAGTTCGGGACTTAGTGGCATAAAATGACGGAGTTGTACGGATTTTTCCAGTTCAACTCGTACAATTCCGTCATTTCTTGCCATTTTTGAATTCAAAATCGTACAATTCCGTCATTTTATGCCAGCAACTGCCTTCTACCTTGCTGATGTGTGCTATGGCTGTGATGCTGCAGGGCGATTCAGAGGTGCGAGGGATGCCCGCAGCGACTATCTGAACACTGTTCCTGAAAGATTGCGAAGCAATCTCGTTAAATGCATGAAGCAGCGCAGCGCATGAAGAAGCCCTCGCTACACGGGCTTCTGAACAGCGGAGCGGCATGTCGCGAAGGGTATCCCTCGCTCCTCCTTCTCCTCGACCCTGCAAAATACTCATCTTACTGACTCGTCGACTACCTGTGAGACAAAAAACAGCGGAGCGTAATCCTCGCTGACTCGTCGGCTACCTATGAGGTATCAAAGACTGACTCATTGTCTACCTGGTAGATTAAAATCAGCGGAATATTACATTTCAGTAGCGTATTGTGTAAAAGTGCAGGTTGAAGGTATAATATGTGTTTGTGAAAGCAAGAGAGCGTACGTAATACTAACCAAAGGAGCACTCTCATGAACAAGCTTTTGAACATGCGTAAGCAAAAGCGCAGTGAATCTGGCTTCACCCTCATGGAGCTTTTGATTGTTATCGCCATTATTGCGGTGCTTGTTGCAATTGCTATTCCTGCATTTGCCGCCCAGCTCGACAACGCAAAAGACACGGCTGACAAGGCAAATGCTCGTGCTCTCTATGCACTTGCTCAGGCCGACTGGATGAGCGCAACCGACGATTCTCAGCGCGCTACCTTCTCGGATTTGCAAGACCATAAGGTTATCGTGCTTTTTGCCGATGGCAATTCTCAGGCCTTTACCTTCTCCGACCGTACCGACTCTGTTGTTGTTGAGTTCTTCGACAATGGTGCTCACGTCACGACGACGGGCAAGGGCAACGGTGGCGCAGGTTTCGAATTCCCCGAAGGCTAGACGCGGGGTCTTAGTTCGCTATTTTGGGGCTTGGGAAAACTCAAGCCCCTTTTTCTAGGAAGCCACTTTGTTTGTTACGCCAACAATTCTTGCGCTACTTGTGTTTCTGGCCTTTATCCTGGGGCTTTGTATGGGCAGCTTTATCAATTGCGCTGCCCTTCGACGCCAAAGGGGCGAAAGCGTGCTTCGGGGACGGAGCCATTGTCAATCCTGCGGCCACACTCTGAGCGTCTCTGAATTGGTGCCAGTCTTGAGCTGGCTTATCCAGGGTGGCACCTGCAAACATTGTGGAAGCCGCTTGTCGCTTCGTTACCCCATAACGGAACTACTATGTGGCCTCGTGTTTGCGGCCATCGTGTGGACGCAGGCTGCCTCGCCAGCGGGGCTTTCGCTGCGCACCATTGAGTTTCTCATTTTTGCCTGCCTTTTGCTTTACCTTTCGCTCGTCGATCTTGATTCACGCACTATTCCTGACTGGTGCATTATTGTTGCCCTGCTCGTGCATGTGGTCTACCTTGTGATTGCTGGTCCAGTGCTTGGCCAGATCGATACACGCACCGCCGTCATTGATTCACTCGTTGGCGGGTTCGCAATCGCCCTTCCGCTGACTGTGGTGGTTATGGTGGCCGACCGCGTTTTCAAGCGCGACAGCATGGGCGGTGGCGACATCAAGCTCTTCTTTGTAGCAGGCGTTTATTTCGGCTGGCAGCAATGCCTGTTCCTTATTATGTTTGCCTGCATTATTGGCATTATTATGGCGCTCGTAAGCCAGCGAAAACTGCTGCAAGCAGGGGAGGCCAGACAAGAGGATTTAAGCTTCTCGGGCACAGAACTGCAGGAACGGGGGCAAACAGAAGATGCGGACTATGACGACAGTACGCTTCCTGACCGCTTGGGCTTTAAACCCATTCGCTTTGGCCCTGCCATTGCGGCTGCCTGTGTCATTATTATGCTTATAGGTAACGAACTCAATCAGTGGTATAACGGACTCTTTTAGGCGTTTTACCTGCGCAAGTGGCATAAACTGCGGTACAATTGAGCAAAGCATTTTGCTTACGTAGAAGAAAGGTTACATAGCATGCCAAATTGTGCT